>JAZBOA010000517.1:0-5862 GCA_036350935.1 Anderseniella sp.
CAAGAGGCGTGGAGGAGCGAAAGCTCCGACAGGGAAACAATCAAGAGGCGTGGAGGAGCGAAAGCTCCGACAGGGAACCAGGAAAGTGGCAATGACGCTTGCCCCCGCCCCGACTGTCCCCGGCCACCACGCGCCACGCCCGCCGTTGCCTACTCATCCCCCGGCACGCCATAGGACGGCGCGGCGGACGGGTTCAGCGCCCGGTCCAGGTAGGCCTGCATCTCGCCCTGATAGGCCTGCCACAGGGCGCGCAGCCGGGCGATCGGGTCCTCGTCGTCCCAGTCGCAGCGCAGGTCCACCAGCGGGAACGGCTGGTCGTGCACCACGAGGAGCGCGGCCGAGTGCACCGGCCCCTCCTCGCCGCCCGCCGCCACGCCCGCTTCCAGCGCCCGCAGCAGCCGTTCGCCCAGGTGCTGGTCCGCATTGGCGGCAAAGGCGCCGGTCATCGCCTTCGGCACGGCGGTGGAGGACAGCAGGTTGCCGGCGGCGATGCAGTGATCGCCGGGCGACACCATGTTGGTGCCGAGAATGTTTGCCCCGGTGAAGTGGCCGGTGACGCCGTCCGCGTCCACCGCCAGCAACTGCCGGTATGCGGCGAAGGGCGCGGCGCCGGACACAGCGGCCACCGCCTTGTCCGCGCTCATGCCGGCAGCGATGGCGTCCAGCACCTTCGGGCCGAGCGTGGGGTCGGTGACGTTCTGGGTGGCCGCGGCGCCGACGCCGGCGCGGGCGTGCGGACAGCGGGCGCCGACGCAGATCGACGAGGTGGTGATGGCGACGCCGAACATGCCGGTGCGGGTACAGTGGCCTGCGATGGAAAACGTCATTCGGCGGCGGCCCTCGCGGTTGCCTCGCGCGGGCTGCACAGCTTGCCTGCAAGGTATTTCTGGAAGTCGTGGATCTCGCGCTCCAGCCAGCTCAGCGGACCTGCCTGCGCCAGCGCGCCGTGGGCGCCGGTGAAAATGCCCTCGACGACGAAGCGGTCTTCCTCGTTGACGTGGTCGAAGAAGGTCACGAGGTCCTTCAGCGCCGCCTGCCTGTTGGGGAAGGCGTCAAGCCGTTCCGGCGCCAGCGCCACGCCGAAGCGCACGTGCACCTCGCCGACGCCGTTGGGCCGCAGGCTGAGGTACCAGACGTGATCGGGCGCCAGCACGTACATGTGGGCCGGGAACACGGTGGGCATGATGGTGGTGTAGCGCCACCGGCCTTCGAGGTAGTCATTGGCTTCCGCCGCGCGGCCATAGGCGGCGGTCTCGTCCTTGGTGAAGGTCTGCCAGGTGAAATGCGGGTTCGCCTCAGCCGGGAAGATGGTGTCGTCCAGCCCGATCCACTGGCCCACGGTGGCGCGGTGGGCGACGGGCAGGTGGTAGCCTTCCATGAAGTTCTCGGTGAGCAGCTTCCAGTTGGTCTTCCAGACGTGGTCCTGGGTTTCGCACGGCACGTAGCGGTCCATGCGGAACTGGGCGACGAGATCGTTCATCGGCGCCAGCAGTTCGGCCACGGACGGCGCCTCGCTGTTGAGGGTGATGTAGATCCAGCCGTTCCAGATCTCGGTGCGGATTTCGGGCAGGCAGAATTTCTTGCGGTCGAAACTCTCCGAACGGTCCATGTAGGGCGCGCCGCGAAGCGACCCGTCCTGCGAGTAGGTCCAGGCGTGATAGGGACACACGACCACCTTGGTGTTTCCCCTGCCCTCCAGCAGCTGCATCATGCGGTGGCGGCAGACATTGGAGAAAGACCGGACAGAGCCGTCCTTCTGGCGCATCGAGAACACCTGCTGGTCGCCGATGGAGAAGGTGACGTAGTCGCCGGGCTCGGGGATGTCGGCAGCCAGCCCCGGGCAATGCCACTCCTTCTCGAAGATCGAGCTGATCTCCATGTCGAGGATCGCCGGATCGGTGTACAGCGACGGCGGGGAGCTCATGGCTTGCTCAAGCGGGCTGGAGGCGCGTCCGGCAAGCAGGTCGAGGGTGGTCCGGGTGTCCATGGGCAAAGCCTCCGGGCTAGTCGGGGATGACGGCGGTTACTTCAATTTCCACCACCCATTCGGGCCGCGCAAGGGCCGGCACGACGAGACCGGTGGAGCAGGGGAACACGCCTTCCAGCCATTTGCCCATTTCCTGGTAAACGGCCTCGCGGTAGCGGATGTCGGTGAGATAGACGACGATGCGGCAGATGTGGGCCATCTCGGAGCCGGCCTCCTCCAGCAGCATCTTGATGTTCGCCATCGCCTTGGCGGTCTGCTTGACCGCATCGCCCACATGCAGGCTCTCGCGCGAATCAAGGTCTTGCGAAACCTGGCCACGCAGGAACACCATGGTGCCGCGGGCCACGACGCCTTGCGACAGATCGTTGTTGAGCTTCTGCTCGGGATAGGTTTGCTTGGTGTTGAACGGACGAAGGCGCTTGTGGACAGGCATGGGACAGGTGAACTCCGGGCGATGACGTTGCCCGCATTTAGCCACCGAACTCCGTTTGCGCACAAGCATGTTTCACCTAAGCCAAGAGCAGATTTAGATGAATGACAAGGTGACAATCATTGGCGCGGGCATCGTCGGCATGTCGGCGGCGCTGTTTGCGCAAGGCCGCGGCCATAAGGTCCGGGTGATCGACAAGGTGCCGCCGGGGATGGGCGCCTCGTTCGGCAATGCCGGCGGCATCGTGGTGGCCAGCGTGATGCCGGCGGTGCATCCTGGCATCGTGATGAAGATCCCCGGCTGGCTGCTCGACCCGAAGGGGCCGATCACGGTGCGGTGGTCCCATCTGCCAAAGGCGCTGCCATGGCTGATCGCGCTGGGGCGCAACGCCATGCCGGACCGGGTCAAGAAGATCACCGAGGCGCGCGCGGCGCTGGGCATGCGGGCGCTGGAAGATCATCGAGACGTGCTGAAGCAGGCGGGCGCCATGGACCTGCTGGCGATGGATGACGGGCTGATGATATACGGCACGAAGGCGCAGTATGATGATGGCGCCACCTGGCGGCGGGTGAAAGCCGAGTATGGCTTCAAGGGCGCCGAACTGACCGCCAGCGAGGCCCGCGAGATTGAGCCGGACCTGACGCCGGAGATTTATCGTGCAGTGTTCTGGGATGGCTGGCACCGCATAACCGATCCTTTCGCCATGGTGCAGAAGCTGGCGGAACAGGTGCTGCTCCGCGGCGGCGAGATCGTGCAGGACGAGGTCACCCGCATCGAGCATGATGGCAAGCGGGCCACCCGGCTGCACCTGAAGGAAGGCGGGGAAGAGGAAATCGCGAACCTGTGCATCTGCGCCGGCGCCTGGTCGCACGAACTGGCGGCCATGCTGGGCTCGAAAGTTCTGCTGGAGGCAGAGCGCGGCTATCACCTGATCATGCAGAATACCGGCGTCAGGCTGGGCCGGGCGGTGACCCACGCCGCCCAGCCAGGCGCAGTGACGCCGCACCATGACGGCATCAAGATTGCCGGCTCCGACGAGATTGCCGGCAACGACGCGCCGCCCGACTGGCGCCGCGCCGAGCAGATGCACGTCTACGGCAAGCGGCTGTTCCCGGGCCTTCGCGATCTCGACGGCACGGAAAGCCGCTGGATGGGGCGCCGCCCGGGCACGCCGGACTCACTGCCGGTGATATCGGCGTCTCCAAAGCTCGCCAATGTATGGTATGGATTCGGCCACGGCCACATGGGGTTGTCATGGGGCCCGACGACGGGACGGTTGCTGGCGGACATGATCGCAGGCCGGGAGGCAAACATGGACATGACGCCATTCCGCGTGGACCGGTCAATGTAACGGGATCAGAAGAAACATGATGCGCACCGAAACGCCGCCGACCATCCAGCTCAAGGACTATGCCCCCTCGCCTCACCTCATCGGTCACGTGTCGCTTGAGGTGGCGCTTGAGCCCAAGGCGACGCGCGTGGTGTCACGGCTGACAGTGCGGCCCAACCCGGCGAACCGGCAGCCAGCCTCCACGCTGGTGCTGGACGGCGAGGAACTAGAACTCAAGCGCATAGCCATCAACGGCGAGGAACTGGGCGGCAACCGGTACCGCATCGAAGCTGACAAGCTTCATATCGACGGCGTTCCGGCGGATGAGTTCGAACTTACAATCGAGACAGCCTGCAACCCTGACGCCAATACGGCGCTGTCCGGGCTGTACCGGTCGAACGGCATCTACTGCACCCAGTGCGAGGCGGAAGGCTTCCGCCGCATCACGTACTTTATCGACCGGCCGGACGTCATGGCGACCTATGACGTGCGCCTTGAAGCTGACAAGGCCACGGTGCCGGTGCTGCTGGCCAATGGCAACCCGGTCGAGGCCGGAGAGCTGGACGGCGGACGGCACTTTGCGGTGTGGCACGACCCGTGGCCGAAACCGTCCTACCTGTTTGCGATGGTGGGCGGGGATCTCGCTTGCGTGAAAGACAGCTTCACCACCATGAGCGGGCGCGAGGTGGAACTCAGGATCTATGTCGAGCAAGGCAAGCAGGACCGCTGCGACTGGGCGATGGAGAGCCTCAAGGCGTCGATGAAGTGGGACGAGGAAGCGTTCGGCCGCGAATACGACCTCGACATCTTCATGATCGTCGCCGTGTCGGACTTCAACATGGGCGCCATGGAAAACAAGGGCCTCAACGTCTTCAACGACAAGTACATCCTGGCCCGGCCCGACACCGCCACCGACCAGGACCATGTGCACATCGAGTCGATCATCGCGCACGAGTACTTCCACAACTGGACCGGCAACCGCATCACCTGCCGGGACTGGTTCCAGCTGTGCCTGAAGGAAGGCCTGACGGTCTTCCGCGACCAGGAGTTCACCTCCGACCTGCGCTCGCGGGCGGTCAAGCGCATCCAGGATGTGCGCACCTTGCGCTCGCACCAGTTTCCGGAGGATGCAGGACCGCTGGCGCACCCGGTTCGGCCGCAATCCTATATTGAAATCAACAACTTCTACACCGCGACCGTGTACGAGAAGGGGGCAGAGGTGGTGCGCATGATGAAGACGCTGCTGGGGCCGGAGAAATTCGCCCGGGCGCTCGACATCTACTTCGACCGGCATGACGGCGATGCGGCCACCGTGGAGGATTTCGTCACCTGCATGGAGGACGCCTCTGGCCGCGACCTGAAACAGTTCTTCCAGTGGTACAACCATGCCGGCACGCCTGCCGTAACGGCGAAGCTCGGCTGGGACGAAGCGACGGCCACGGCCCGGCTGGAGGTGAGCCAGATGCTCAGGCCGACGCCGGGCCAGGCCAGCAAGCCAACCATGCACATGCCGCTGGTGACCGGGCTCATAGGACCGGACGGACAGGACATGGCACTGAAGCTGGAAGACGGCAGCGGGATCGCCGGGGGCGTGCTGGAACTGCGCGAGGAGAACCAGGGCTGGACGTTTACCGGCATCACGGAAAAGCCGGTGCTGTCGATCAACCGCGGCTTCTCGGCGCCGGTTACCCTCGTCACCGGCCAGCAGGATGATGAGCTGACTTTCCTGATGGGGCATGACAGCGACACGTTCAACCGCTGGGAGGCAGGCCAGACGCTGGCGCGCTCGCTGATCCTGTCCACCATGCAGGCGCTGGCGGACGGGCAGCCGGCGCCGGACGTCAGCGCGTTCGCCGGGGCGCTGGGCAAGACGCTTGCGGACAGCGACCTGGAGCCGGCGTTCAAGGCGCAGATGCTGGCGCTGCCTGGCGAAGCCGACATTGCCAACGCGCTTGGCCGCAACGTCGACCCGGACCTGGTGCAACAGGCGCGCGACCATGTGCGCGCACAGACCGCCAAGGCGCTGGCAGACCGGCTGGAGGCCATGGCCCGTGACCTGCCCGGCGGCGCCTATTCGCCGGATGCGGACAGCGTGGGCCGGCGCGCACTGGCCTA
>JAZBOA010000518.1:0-3055 GCA_036350935.1 Anderseniella sp.
CCGCAGCACCAGTTCCATTTCTGCTTGTCGACGATCGGGATGTAGTTGTCCGCGACCTGCTGGATCAGCGGTTCGGCCGCCTGCAGCACGCCGCCGCGGCGAACGATCTGGCAGGGGTCGTGCAGGATGAGCGGCTCCTTGAACCTGGATTTCATCTTCAGCACGCCCTTCTGGCGCAGATCGTCGAGCAGTTCCAGCACATGCACGACATTGAATGTGAAGGGCCGACCGATCAGGTTGGGGCCCTCCCAGCGGATCGCCATGTAGGCGTGGCCGCATTCGGGCGACAGCACGTTCTTCACCTTCAGTTTCTCGGCGGCGTCGACGATGCGCGAGACGATCACTTTCGCCAGGTCCGAGTTGCCGATCTGGATGCCGGCATTGGTCGCCTCGAAGGCGTCGGAGGCGAGCGTGAAGCTGATGCCCGCCTTGTTGAAGATTTTCGCCAGTGCCTCGAGGTACTCCGGGAAGTTGACGATTTCCATCGACGACAGCAGCACCAGGTAATCGGCACCTTCCTTGTCGACCGGGATGGCAAGGCCGGTGGCCTCCTCGGCCTTCCTGATCACGTTGGCGACCGCCGGCCACTTCAGACCCATCGGGCCGCCGATCTCGACCGTGCGCTTGGTGGCGCCCTTGATGCCGTCGGGAACGTGCCCGGAAGCCGCCATGCCCTCGCGGAACTTGCGCACCATGTAGACGATGTCATTGCCCACCGGGCAGACCATCGAGCAGCGCCCGCACATGGTGCAGCTGTCGTACACCAGCTCCTGCCACTGGTCGAGTTCGTCGTCGGTCACCGGCTTGGACAAGCCGACCACTTTCTTCAGCCGCCCGAGCAGGGTGTACTCCTGCTCGTAGACACGGCGCAACGGCTCCAGCTTGTGGATCGGCGTGTACTTGGGATCGCCGGTCTCCGTATAGAACAGGCAGGCCTCGGCACACAGGCCGCAGTGCACGCAGCTGTTGAAATAGCTGGCGATGGGGGCGTCGATGACTTCCTTGAGGGCGTTGATGCCCTTTTCCAGTGAAGCGCTCATTGTGCTTTCTCCCTGAATGTGAGGAACACCAGTTGCCTGTTCATACCGGCACCCCTCTCTGCGCATTGACGCGGCCGTTGTACCAGCGTGATCCGAACAGCGTGAAAGCGTGGAACAGCTTGGTGAACGGCAGCACGATGAGCAGGATTTCCACCGACAGGATGTGCAGCGCCAGCATCGTGGTGTAAGGCAGCAGCAGATGCTGCACCGCCATCCAGCCGGTCAGCACCGGCAGGAAGGTCACCGCCCAGGTGAACCAGTCCTCGAAGGTGCTGAGAAAGCGCTTGACCGGCTTGTTGATGCGGTCGACCAGCACCACCACCATCGCCGCCATGGTCACCACGGCAGCCAGGTCGATGAACTGCGAGGGCAGCCCGGGCCAGGACAGGCCGGTGAGATTCTTGACCAGCAGGATATGCGGCGCGAACCCGAACACGACGATGGCGAGCCCGATGTGGAAGATGTAGCCGCCGATGTAGCTCACCGGCGAACGCTTGACCCCACCGGGCGGCGGAATCGAGCGCCGGAACACCGTATGGAGTCCCGAGGCGCCGGCCGCATGGCGCGGCGCCGCCAGATCCTTCTTGCGACCGAGCGAGTAAATCTCGAACAGGCGCCACAGCACGCCCAGCACGAAAATGCCCACGGCGATGTCGAGGCCCGGACCCCGCACCCAAGTCAGAAATTGCAGTTCGTTCATGCTTATTTCTCCAGATCAGCCAGCGTAGTGGTTTCGTGCGCCGACTTGGCGGCACCCTTCTTGGCGCGGTTGGCGAAACTGAGCCCCACCCCCACGGCCGCACCTGCCACTGCGGCAACAGCGGCGAACTTGAGCGGATCGGCCGGCACCGAAAGTGCCTTGTAGAAGCCGCCGGCGTCCCAGAAATCGGGTTCCGAACAGCCCAGGCAGCCGTGTCCGGATTCCACCGGCCAGGAGGTGCCGCCGTTCCACTTCACCGTGGCGCAGGCGTTGTAGGTCACCGGCCCCTTGCAGCCCAGTTCGAACAGACACCAGCCCTGGCGCGCGCCTTCGTCGTCGAAGGTCTTGGCGAACTTGCCCTGGTCGTAGAACGGGCGGCGGTAGCAGCGATCGTGAATGGTTTCGCCGAAGAAGGCTTTCGGCCGGCCCTTTTCGTCGAGCTCAGGCAGCGTGCCGAAGGTGAGGTAATGCGCCAGCACGCCGGTCATCACCACCGGGATGGGCGGGCAGCCGGGAATGTTGACGATGGGCTTGTCCTTGATGATGTCGGACACCGACACCGCGCCGGTTGGATTCGGGTTGGCTTTCGGGATGCCGCCGAAGGAGGCACAGGAACCCATGGCGACGATGGCCGCCGCGCCTGCTGCCGCTTCCTTCAGGATCTCCACGTTGGAGCGGCCGCCGATGCAGGAATAGGCCCCGTCCATGTCCAGCGGAATCGAGCCGTCGACGATCAGGAGATACTTGCCCGCGTTCTCCTTCATCGCGGCTTGCAAGGCCTCCTCGGCCTGGTGGCCAGCTGCGGCCATCAGCGTCTCCTGGTAGTCGAGCGAGATCATGTCGAAGATCATGCCCTCCAGCGTGGGCGAGTGCGATCGGGTGATCGACTCGGTGCAGCCGGTGCATTCCTGGGACGGCAGCCAGATCACCGATGGGCGTCGCGCTGCGGCCATCGCCTCGGCCATGGCGAGCCCGGCCGCGGGCGGCAGCGCCATCATCGAGGCCAGCGTCGTGCAGTATTTAAGAAAGGTTCGGCGGGTGATGCCCTGCCGCGCAAGTGTGTCGATCAACGGACCCTGCATGATGCTTGTCTCCTAAACGTAAAACACCACCGCCTTGAAAAGCCACTTCTCTGATAATCCTGACGCTCAATTCACCTTAGAGGTCGGAAATCATTAATTCAAGATATTCGTATCCTATTTGTACATCCTGGGGATGGGCCTTCACCAGTTCGGGCACCAAGGCCACCTCGATGAGCTGTGACGTGACCGCGCCCTGTTCGTTGTGATGCGTCACCCACCAGATGCCGGGGCAC
>JAZBOA010000519.1:0-13392 GCA_036350935.1 Anderseniella sp.
CCCGCTGGCCCGCCGCCGCTGCGTTACATGAGGACTACGCAGCGCCGGGCCAGCTCAGCTCCGGAAGGGTCAATATTGGACGCCGATAAGGGGTCACGATTGGATGCTGATTGACAGTCATGCCCGGCCTGTGATTTGATATCGCGGTGGTTCACGCCCAATCGCTCTGCATGCGCGCGGATCGCGGCGACCAATTCTGCATCAAAGATATCGCCACCCCAGTGCCATTGATCTTCAATCGTGCAGATACAGCCGCAATGCGCTGCCGCCTCATAAGCCGCACGCCGCAGACGTTCTGCCATGACCTATGCCGTTGCCGGGTCGGGATGGCGCACGTCGCAGACCGCTTCGGCCCAGTCCGACAGGATGCCCGCCTTGTTGGGCGCGGCCACCAGACGGGCCGCTGTCGCCTTGCCATCCTGTGCCGCATACGCCCAGCCGATATCATCGGTCATCGTCAACCAGCGCGCCCCGGCCGCCAGCGCATTCTGGCGCTGATCCATCGGGGTGGGGCCGGTATGCGCCGTTCGTCCGGAAAAGCTGACCCGCATCCCATAGCTGGGGTAGCCGCCGGTCACGACACCCATCTCGCGCCCTTCGGCGTCAAGGATCGGACCCTGTTCGATATGCAATTCGAAATAGGCATCAATGGGACGCGGGGCGCAGAGAATATCCCCACGATACCCGATCCGCGCCAGTTCGTCACCAAAGGTCAGCCCGTCATCATCGCTGAGCGCGTGAACCCAGTCGACATTATGGGCGCCGATGAAACAGCCCGATGCGACCATCGGCGGAGAAAACCGCGCGCCTTCTTCGTTGGTCCAGTTCACGATTTCGATGGGACGCCGTGTGGTGTGCTCCAGGTCATTGAGCGTGCGCGCCACTTCGAGGCCCGCCAGAACTCCTGCAATGCCGTCGAAGCGGCCTCCGTTGATCTGCGTGTCGAGGTGACTGCCGATCAACACGGGCGGCAGATCGGGGTCTGTTCCGGCGTGGCGGGCGAAGATGTTGCCGCAGGTGTCGATGGTCACTGTCAGGTTGGCCTCTTCGCACCAGCGCACGAAGAGATCGCGCATGTCGCGATCCGCGTTCGACAAGGTCAGCCGCGACAACCCTCCCGGACGACCCGGGCCAATCTCGGACGACGCATTGAGCGTTGTGTTGAACCGGTCGAGATTTATCGCGCTCTGCGTTGAATAAGCCATGTCCGAACGGTCACAACGCGTCGCGATATGCGGTCAGAAACGCCTCGGCATTGCTTTTGAGCGACGGTCCAAGATAGCCGCCTTCCTGGATCAAAACCGTCGGTAAGCCGATCGCAGCAATGCGTCGGGCCATTTCGGCAAACCCCTCTGCATAGACCTGAACCGCCGCCAGCGGATCATCGGCCGCCATGTCAAAGCCAAGCGAAACCACCAGTGCCTCTGCGCCAAAATTCTGGATTGCCGCAAGTCCGCGGTCCAGCGCGGCCATCACCTCGGCTTCGCCATCGCCCATATTCAGCACTTCGTTGAGCGATGTACCCACACCTTCACCTTCGCCGGTCTCATCCGCGTAGCCCAGATAAAAGGTCGGATAGACGGCTGGGTCTGGATGCAGCGAGCAGAAAAATACGTCCGGCCGGTCATAGAAAATGTCGAGACTGCCATTGCCGGTGTGCACATCGATATCCAACAAGGCCACCTTGCCCCACTTTCCACGCATGTGATGCGCTGCGATGCAGGCGTTGTTGTAGAAACAGAACCCGTTGGAACAGTCGGTCATTGCGTGGTGTCCTGGTGGTCGGCTCAGACCATAAGACGCTTTTGCCCCGTCCATGACGTCTTTCGCCGCCGAGATCGCGGTTTGTGCCGACCAGTAGATCGCCTCATAGGTATTCTCGGTCAGTGGCGTGGAGGTGTCGGTCATCCACCAGCCCATCGCGCCATTGACGTCCTTTGGACACCGCCCGCGCCGTGTGCCGGGGTGGCGGGTCGGAATACCAAGCGCGCCTTCTGGGGCTTCATGGATGAACCGTTCATAGGCGTCGGTGAAGAAATCCACGTAGTCAGGATCATGCACCGCCTTGATCGGGTCGATGCCAAAATCACCGGGCGCTTCAACCGGAAACCCATTTTCCAGCAGCATGTCCCGGATCAGGATGGCGCGTTCGGGCTGTTCGGGATGCCCCATCGGCGCACCGCCGCGATAATAGACCTCGGGTTTGTGTCCCAGTTGGCGCTCGTCAAAAAAGGCTTTCAAGCGGGTGGTCCTTGGTTGGTCTCAATAGCCGGTTAATTTGTCCACAGCCGCGCTCGGGCGCTGTCCCATCTCGATTTCCTGCACGGATCGGACAAGCGCGTCGGTGACGGCCTTTGGGGATGTGACGCTTGCCTCATGCGGGGTGACGACGATATTTGGATGGGTCCAGAATGGATGGGTCCCGGGCAAGGGTTCGGTGTGAAAAACATCCAAGGATGCCCCGCCGATGTGGCCACTGTCGAGGGCTGCCAGCAACGCATCTTCGACAAGATGCTGGCCGCGTCCAAGCTGGATCAGCGCGGCGCCTTTGGGCATACGGGCGAACAGATCGGCGTTCAGTATATTATGGGTGGCGTCGGTCAGTGGCAGGATGTTGATCAGGATGTCCGACCGAGCCGCCACTTGGTCCACCGCCTCATCGCCTGATATCCGGGTTATGCCATCTTCGCTGTCGCCTCCGGTACGGGTCGCGGCCAGTACGGCAAAGCCCATCGATGCAACTGTCTTGGCAATCGACTGTCCCATCAGCCCGTATCCCAGCACACCGACAGTCACCTGCGACGGCGGTCGCAGCGTTTTGATCGTCGTCCTGTCCCATGTCGCGGATTTCTGGGCTTCAAGATAATTGCCCATGCGGCGGTGGTGCCAAACCACATGCCACGCTGCAAAGCCGGCCATGATCGCGGCCTGTTCATCGTCGTGTACCCGAGTGACGACGGTCTGATCCGGCAGGCTCGGATTGCGTAGCACACCGTCAACCCCGGCGGCGATCACTTGGACCAGCTCGATATTCGGATACGCATGGAACGCGTCATCGGCGGGTCGCCAGACCAGCGCAAAACGGATACGCGCCGGATCTGGCACGTCCTCGGGGCGATAAAGGCGCAGGCCGGGTTGGTCTTCGATCACAGTGCCGAACAGGTCGGGCAAATCAAGCTGGGTGCACAGGTACACGCCTTCGACCACGTCCGCATCGGGCTTGAGGGCAGGGTGGTTCACAGCTGCGCCTCTTTCTGTTTGGCCAAGGCGGCCTCGTGCGCCTTGCCGGGGATCGCATCAAGCAGGGATTGCGTATAGGCGGTCTTTGGGTTGCCAAGCACCTGCGCCGATGGTCCGAACTCCACCATCTCGCCGCGCTGCATAACGATGATGCGGTCGCAGACCTGGGCCGCGACGCGCAGATCGTGCGTGATAAAGATCATCGACAGGTTCAGCCGATCCTTGAGGTCGGCCAGCAGGTCAAGCACTTGCGCCTGAATGGACACGTCCAGTGCCGACACAGCCTCGTCCGCGATGATCACCTCGGGGTCGAGGGCCAGCGCCCGTGCGATCCCGACGCGCTGACGTTGACCGCCTGAGAATTCATGTGGAAACCGGTCCATCGCGGATGGGTCAAGGCCGACTACTGTCAGCAATTCCTTGGCCTTTTCCCGTGCGGTCGCTTTGTCGGTGCCATAGGCGATCAGCCCTTCGGTCAGGATCGTGCCGATCCGAGAGCGTGGATTGAGCGAAGAATAGGGGTCCTGAAACACCATCTGGATGCGGCGGCGGTGCTGGCGCAGGGCGTCGCCTGTGATCTTGGAGATATCCTTCCCCCCGATCTCGACCACGCCATTCTGGGGTGTGAGCAGACGGACAAGGCAGCGTCCTAGAGTTGATTTGCCCGATCCGCTTTCGCCCACAATGCCGATGGTTTCGCCTTGAAAAAGGTCGAACGTCGCCTTTTGCACAGCTTTGACCACGCGGGGTTTCTTGAAGAACCCACCAGTGCGGCTGGTAAAGGTCATGTCCAGATCCCGCACGCTCAGGATCGGTTGGGCGGTCTGTTCGACGCTGTCGCGAAAGGCCAGGCCCGGGATCGCATCCAGCAGCGCGCGGGTATAGGGATGCGTCGGGTTGAGCAGCACCGTATCGGCCTCGCCAGCCTCGACCACCTCACCGTGTTGCATGACAATCACGCGGTCCGCGATATCGGCCACGACGCCGAAATCATGGGTGATGAACAGGACGGCCATCCCATGCTTGCGGCGCAGGTCTTCGATGAGATCAAGAATTTGCGCCTGCGTCGTCACATCGAGCGCCGTGGTCGGCTCATCCGCGATCAGGATCTTCGGCTCAAGCGCCAAGGCCATGGCGATCACGACGCGCTGGCGCTGACCGCCGGATAACTGAAACGGATAGGCGCGGATGGTGGTGTCGGGGTCGGGCAGGCCGACCTCGTGCAGCAATTCCAACGCCCGTTTCTTGCGCTCGGACGGGGTCAGCAGGTTGTGCGCCTCGAACACTTCGGCAATCTGGTCACCGATCCGCATCAGCGGGTTGAGCGCGCTCAGCGGTTCCTGAAAGATCATCGAGATGTCTTTGCCCCGTAAGCAAAGCATCTCGTCTTCGCTCAGCTTCAGCAAGTCGCGCTCTTCAAAGGTGATGCTGCCTGCGGACGGGGTCACACCCTCTGGCAGCAGCCCCATCAGCGCATTGGCCGACATGGATTTGCCCGATCCGCTTTCGCCTACGATGCACAGGATTTCGCCCTTGTCCAAAGTGAAGGACACGTCCTTTACGGCCAGTTCCCGGTCCGCCCCTTTGGGCAAAGCGATAGACAGATTTTCGATGTTGAGAAGCGTCATGTTGTACGCCTCCACAACCGCGGGTTCAACGCGTCATTCAACCCTTCGCCGATGAGGTTCAGCGACAGCACTGTGAGCAGGATCGCGATACCGGGAATGAAGCTGAGCCACCACGCGGTGCGTAGAACGGTCCGTGCGGCGCCGATCATATAGCCCCACGACATGACATTTGGATCACCAAGGCCAAGGAAGGACAGTGAGCTTTCGAGAAGGATCGCGGTGGCGACCATAAGCGAGGCTAGAACGATGATCGGGGGCAGGGCGTTGGGCAGAACCTGCCGCAGGATAATCCGAAGGTTGCTTTGGCCAGACAGCGTCGCAGCCTCGACAAATTCTCGATTGCGAAGCGACAGGACTTCGCCCCGAACCAGACGCGCCACCGGCGGCCAACTGACAATCGCGATCGCAAGGATCACATAACCCAGCGTCGGTTGAAAGATCGCCAGCAGCACGATGGCAAGCGCAAAACTGGGGATGGTCTGGAAGAACTCGGTAAAGCGCATCAGCGCATCATCGACAAGCCCGCCATAATACCCCGCCAGCGCCCCGATGGGGATGCCAATGGCAAGGGCCACGACGGTGGACACTAGACCCACCAGCAGTGACACGCGCGCACCATGGAACAGGCCCGAAAGTACGTCGCGACCCAGAGCGTCTGTGCCGAGCGGCAGGCCCTCCATTTCAAACGGCGGTAGAAACGGCCGCTGCACCATCGACCAAGGGCTGCGTGGGAACAGGAACGGCGCGGAAATTGCGCAAACGATGACGATGGCCAAAATGACGAGGCCAATCACGGCACCACGGTTTTGCCGGAAACGGGACCAGAACGCTCTCATTTCGTCAGGCTGATGCGGGGATCAACGATACCATAAACGATATCGGTGATCAGGTTAAACAGAAGGACCATCGCGGCCGAGATGAAGAAGACGCCAAGGATCACGTTGTAGTCGCGCTGACTGATTGCCTCGAACATCAGCCGCCCGATGCCGGGCCAGGCAAAGACCGTTTCGGTCAGAACAGCGCCGCCGACAATTTGGCCCGCTTGCAGACCTGCCAAGGTGATAACTGGGAGTAGAGCGTTGCGCAGCACATGACGGCGCTGAATGACAGAATTGCGCAAGCCCTTGGCGCGGGCGGTTTTCACGAAATCGAGCCGCGAGACTTCAAGCATCGAGGCGCGGGTCATGCGCATGTAAATGGCGGTAAAGAACAGGCCCAGCGTGGTCGCGGGCAGGATCAGGTGTTTCCCGATATCCAGAACTCGGTCGATTCCGGTATAGTTCGCACCAATGGTTTGGTAGCCAAATCCGGGCAGCCATCCGAGCCAGACGGAAAACAGAAGCGACGCCATCAGTGCGACCCAGAAAAGCGGCGTGGCGTAAAAGATCAGCGCAAGGGTCGAGATTAGCGTGTCCCACCAGGTGCCCTGTGTCTGCGCTGCCAGTACGCCAGCCGCCACGCCGATCACGATAGAGATCACAAAGGCGGTTGCGGTCAACAGCAGCGTTGCGGGCAAACGATCCCAGATCAGTTCGGCCACCGGCATTTGCTGGCGGTACGAAAAGCCCAGATCAAGCTGCACCGCGCCTTTCATGTAGGTCCAAAGCTGGACTGCAAAGGGTTGGTCCAACCCGAACCGCTCACGCAGGTCGTTCAGGAATTTTTCGTCCGCCGCGCCCGCCTCGCCCGCCATGACCGCCGCCGGATCGCCGGGGGCGGCGTGGATCAGAACGAAGTTCAGCACGAGGATCGCCAACAGGATGAAGACGGCCTTCACAAGCCGCGCCGCGATGAAGCCAAGCACACTAAAGCCCTGTCATTGGTGGTTCAGAAAATCCGCCGCGCCCCTAACGCAGGGCGCGGCGGTTCGGATCACATCAGATCATTCGCGATCGAGCCACGCATCGCGCATGCCGTCATTGACGCCGATGGCGGTGCTGACCGGGTTTTTCAGATCGCAGCGATAGATCGTCGGGAACTGAAGCTCGAGCATCCACGCCACAGGAACATCATCAACGATGATGTTCTGCACTTCGGTATACAGCTCTTGCCGCTTCTCATCCGACGCCTGGATCGCGGCTTCGGCAAAGAGGGTGTCGACCTCCTCGTTCACGTAACCCGACACGTTGTTCCAAGGGCTGCCCTTGGCGATGTTGGACGAGATATAGGTCCGTGCAACACCCAACGCCGGGTCGCCGTACTGGTAGAGATAGGTAAAGGCGAGATCGAAATCCCAATCGCCGACCTTCTGGTTCCAGCCGGCCACATCCGTTGCCACGATCTCGGACTCGATGCCGACATCCGACAGGTTTTGCCGCGTCGCCTCGGCCCAACGTTGCCATGTTTCACCATAGGGCAGGGGCAGGATGCGGATGGTTTCGCCGTCATAGCTGGATTGCGCCAGGTATTCCTGAGCCTTTTCCGGATCAAAGGAAATATCCGGCGTATTTTCTTCGAAGAACCGTGTGACCGAGCTGACAGGGCCCTTGGCCACGGTGCCGTTCCCATTCCAGAGTGCGTCACGGGCAAACTCACGATCCAGCGCATGCATTACGGCCTTGCGCAGGTTTTTGTCCATCATCGGACCTTCATGCATGTTCATCCACATCCACGAATGCGGACCGAAGAATTCCCAGCCGTCATTGGTGAAACAGACATTATCCATCGCCGTCAGACGCGGAATGTCAAAGTTTTCGACCGAACCGCCCGGCAGCAGATCAACCTGTCCGGTTTCAAACGCAACGGCGCGCGATGCGGCGTCGGGGATCACCTGGTAGTAGATTTCATCAAGATAAGGCTTGCCGTCCATGTAGTAGTCTTCGTTCTTGACCAAATGGATGTAGCTGCCCCGCTCCCACTCTTCGAACTTGAAAGGGCCGGTGCCGATGGGCGTATTGTTTGCCGGGTTGTTGGCGTAATCGGTGCCTTCGTAGATGTGCTTTGGTATCATCGGCATGGTTCCGGCCTCAAAGATGCCAAGGAACGGGCCGAAGGGTTGTTTTAGAGTAAAGACTACGGTCTTGTCGTCCGGCGCTTCGATGCTTTCCACATGCACGAGGCTCGCGCGCAACCGGGCATGTGTTTCGCGCAGGAACACATCGACCGAGAACACGACGTCGGCGGATGTGAACGGTTCTCCATCATGCCAAACCACGTCATCCTGAAGCGTGAACGTGTAGGTCAGGCCGTCTTCGGATTTGGTCCATTCCTTCGCCAGCGATGGCATTGGGTTGAGGTCTTTGTCATAGCGCAGCAGGCTCTCGTAAATCTGCCCCGCAACCATCTGGGTCGGGCCGTTCTGGATCAGGCCAAGCATCAGACCGGGTGGTTCGGGCTGGATCACCGCGTTGAGCGTACCGCCTGTTTTTGGCGCATCCTGTGCTGCCAGCGCAGAGGCCATCCCAATCGCGGCGGCGGTGGTCAGATATCGAAACGTCTTCATATACAGTCTCCCTGTTGATGGAGGTGAAACACCCGTCCTGCCTTATTGCGACAGGTCCGGATAATGCTTGAGCGCAAGGCGCAGATACGCCTCCCACTCGGGGTCTTTCTTGTCCGGGTTGCCCCGGTTCTTGGTCATGGATTCATATTGCTGCGCTGTGAACTCGGCGAGGCTCTCTGCCACCGGATTGAGGTCTGCGCCCGAGGACAGTAACGCCAGCTGTGCCTTGCACGTCCGTTCAAGGTTATACATCAGCGCGAATGCCTCACCCACCGTTCCACCACAGGTCAAAAGCCCATGGTTGCGCAAGATCATCGCCTTTGCGTCGCCCAGATCGGCCACCAGCCGCTCTCGTTCTGCCAGATCAAGCGCGATGCCTTCGTAATCGTGAAACGCCACGCGATTGTAAAACTGCAAGGACCATTGGTTCAGTGGTAGAATTCCGTCCTTCATCGACGAAATCGCAACTCCTGCAACCGTGTGCGTATGCAGAACACAGCCAACCTCCGGGCGTGCCGCGTGAACCGCGCTGTGAATAGTGAAGCCAGCCGCATTGATGCCAGCGCCGTATTCATCGCGGATGATGTTGCCATCCAGATCGACCGTCACAAGGTTCGACGCCGTCACTTCGTCAAAGCGCAGGCCAAAGGGATTGATCAGAAACCCGTGCTCTGCCTCTTCTTTGGGCGCTCGGCCGGAAATGTGGGTGAAGATGCTGTCATCCAGCCCGAAATGCGCCACCAATCTATAGGCTGCGGCCAGATGAAGCCGCTCAGCGGGGATGGTGTCGATCGAGTCGTGCTTCATGATCGGAACTCTCCAACGTCGCAGATCGGCGCGGCAGGTCTATTAAACGCTGCTTTTCCAAGGCGTTTGCCTTAGACACGCACGAATGTTTGCACTCAAGTGAGTTGAGCCTAGCAACGTCCTTCAGTTCTGAAAAATAGCCTGAAGTTATGCCTGGTATTGTATTGATCTATGTTTCCTGTGGCGACATGCTCGCCGCGACCTCATCGGTGATGCTCAGGAACGTCTGTTCCGCCGGAGAGTAATGGCGTGCAGGATCGGCCACGAAATACAAGTCTGCACGCAGATCGGGGCCCGGCAGCTCCAACTGCCACAAGGCTTCGTCCCGCAATTCGCGTGTGACCGCGTGAATAGGCAGAACCCCGATGCCCAAACCTGCGGTGATCATCCGGCAGACCTCGGCGAAGTCTCCGCTTGTGCCGCTGATGTTGCGGCCCAGTCCGGTGCTGTCGCGCAATGCGATCATCGGTTCTGGCGCGCGGCCTTCGGCGTCGCAAGAGAACGAGATGAACGGCATGTCCCTCAATTCGCCCAAAGACACATCCTCGCGTCCGAACAGTGGGTGTTCCGCTCCACAAAAAACACCGTAGCGCGCCCGCAAGAGCAGATGGCAGGTCAGCCGCGACAACGGGCGCTGCATCAGGCAAACCCCAAACGGCACGATTCCGGAGGCGACATTGTGCAGGATCGTGTGGCTGGATGCGATCTGAAGATCCAGCACGACCGAAGGATGTCTTTGATGCATCAGACGGAGGATCTCGTCGAACAGATCGCTCCGCGCTCCGGTGACGACCTGTACCTTTACCGTGCCCACCAAGCCTAAATGTAGCGCCTTGAGTTTTTCCTCTGCCCTGAGCGACGCCTCAAACATCTTTTCCACTTCGCTGAACAGAACCTGCCCGGCGGCGGTCAGTTCAAACTCTCTCTGGCCGCGTTGGACGAGAGGCTGTCCAAGGGATTTCTCCAAACGCTGCAACGACGCGCTGACAGACGGTTGCGTGACCCCTTGTGCCTTGGCGGCACGGGTCATCCCCTGTTGCGAGGCGACATAGTAGAAGCTGCGCAGCAGCCCCCAATTGTCACAAGATCCGGTCGTTTCGAAGGTCGGAGTCAGCGCCTTGTTCATCAGGCGGCCTCCACCGAAACGAGCCGTTTGCGAAGTTCGGCAATCTGGGCAAGCATTGCCGGCCGGGCCGATGCGATATCCGACTCAATGGCCCGCCGTGCGGCAGGACCATCCCGATTGGTCATCGCGTTCAAAAGATCATAGTGGTGTGTGTTCAATCCACTCGGCTCGGTGTCATAGTAACAGGCCACCAACGGGCCCATCTGCAACCAGAGCCCCTTGAGGATCTTCTGCAACGTCGGCATCCCCGCCAAATCGCTCAGCGCAAGATGAAACTCCTGATTGCCCTCTGTTGCATCCGCCCATTTGCGTTTTTCGATGGCGCGATCATTGCGATCCAGCAGGCGGCGCAAATCGCGGATTTGCTGATCTGTCGCATGCTCTGCCGCGCGTTCCGCCGCCAGCCCTTCAAGCGAGAGCCGGATCTCGACGATCTCCAGATAGGTCGCATCGGTCATCACCGGAACGCGTACATCCTTCGGGGACCGATGCTCCAGCACGTTCTCTTGCGTTAGCTGTTTGACGGCGTCCCGAACCGGCGTGCTGCTTACGCCCAACTGGTCGGCAAGTCCCCGGATCGTCAGCCGGTCATTGGGTCGCATCTGGCCAGTCAGAAGCGCCTTGGCAATACGGTCGTAGACCTGTTGACCCAAAGGGTTACGTCCAATGATATCCATTGCGTGTCCTGCCCCATCAGCGCCTTGTTTGATGTATGATGCATCAAAATCCCTTGCCACGCCAGCCCTTCACCCTTTAGCAGTGAGACAGACTCACCGACATTGCGAAAGATATGCCCCATGGACCTGCGCCCCAATTCAGACGAAGCCCGCGACATCGCCTATCACTTCCACGGCTACACAAACGCCCGTGTGCATGAACAGAACGGACCGCTGATCATGGATCGGGGCGAGGGCGTTCACGTGTTTGACTCGCAAGGAAACAAATATATCGAAGGCATGTCTGGCCTCTGGAGTGTCGCTGTCGGCTTCAATGAACAGCGCCTGATCGACGCGGCGACCGCCCAGATGCAAAAGCTGCCCTATTATCACAACTTCGCGCACCGGTCGCACGGTCCTGCGATTGATCTGGCAGAAAAGCTGGTAGGCATGGCCCCGGTGCCGATGAGCAAGGTCTTCTTCACCAATTCCGGTTCCGAGGCGAATGACACGATCCTCAAGATGCTGTGGTATCGGTCCAATTCGCTGGGCAAGCCGGAAAAGAAAAAGGTGATCTCGCGCATTCGTGGCTACCATGGTGTGACGATTGCATCGGCCTCCATGACCGGGCTTCCCTACAATCACAAATCCTTCGACCTGCCGCTTGAGGGCATTCTTCATACAACTTGCCCGCACTACTGGCGTGAGGGGCAGGAGGGTGAAAGCGAAGAACAGTTCGCCACCCGTTGTGCCGATGATCTCGATGCGATGATCCAGGCCGAAGGGCCTGACACGATCGCCGCCTTCATCGCGGAACCCGTTATGGGGGCAGGCGGCGTCGTCGTGCCTCCCAAGACATATTGGGACAAAATCCAGAAGGTGCTTGGCAAGTATGACATCCTGCTGATCGCCGATGAGGTCATCTGTGGCTTTGGCCGTACCGGTCAGATGTTTGGCTGTGACACCTTCAACATCAAGCCCGACATCATGACCATGTCGAAGCAGATCACCTCGTCCTACTTCCCGTTCTCGGCCTTCATGATGACAGAAGAGGTCTACGCCCCGATTGCGGACGAATCCGGTCGCATCGGTGTTCTGGGCCATGGATATACAGGCGGCGCGCATCCGGTGGGTGCAGCGGTGGCGCTGGAGAACCTCAAGATTATCGAAGAGCGCGATCTGGTGGCCAATGCCGCCGCCCGTGGCGCGGAGTTGCAGGCCGGTCTGGCCAAGTTCGTGGATCATCCGCTGGTGGGCGAGGCGCGCGGCGTCGGCCTGATCGCCGCGCTGGAAATCGTCGCTCCAGAAGGCCGCGCAGATGAATTCGCTCCCGGCAAGCTGGGTGCCGGCCTGAACGCGCATTTCCTGAAAAACGGACTGATTTCGCGCAACATGATGGACGCGATGGCCTTCTGCCCGCCGATGATCATCAAGGCTGCACAGATCGCCGAAATCCTGTCTGCGGTAGAGCATAGCCTGGATGGGTTTTCTGCCGAACTGGCCTCTTGTGTGAATCCCGGAGACAAATTGGACAGCGGAGTCGGTCAGTTGGTCTGACCGTCGCGGAGTAAAAGTCCGCACTTTGCGCCTAAGGCAACGAGCTGAGGGCGGGGAGATGTATTCTGTGGAACTTTACAGTCGGGTGCGCCGGGCGTGCCATGTCGAAGGGATGAGCAAGAGCGAAGCGGCGCGGGCGTTCAACATCGACCGCAAGACGGTTTCGAAGATCCTCGAGCACTCGGTGCCGCCGGGATAACCTTCCCACTAAATTTGATGCTGATTTTGGAGGCTTATCGAACATGAAAATAAGACCGCTTGAGAAAGATGACCGCGCCATTTGGGAGCAGTTTATGAATGAGTATGCCGAGTTCTATAAAACCTCAGTCCCGGACGGCGGACATGACGGTGTGTGGGCTTGGATATTCGATGAAAACAACGATTTTTGGTGTGATCTGGTACTTGATGATGACGGAAAACCGTTCGGATTCACCCAATATCAGCTCATGCACAGGTCACTAAGTGGGGCAATGGTCTGCTATTTGAGCGACCTTTATGTGCGACCGGACGTGCGTGGAACAGGTGCAGGCCGTGCGTTGATCGACCACGTGATAGATTTTGCGAAAGGCCGTGGACTAAACAGTGTTCGCTGGCTGACCCAAGACGACAACTATGCAGGGCGACGGCTTTACGACACCTACGCATCCAAGTCAGATTTCATCCTATACAGCATTCCTGTCTAAAAACGCGCGCCAGAAACCCTCCTTTTTGGGACTTGCGCAAACGACCCCGACTGACCCTGCCTCTTACCCAGTTCAATACCCAAACAGCTGTTGAACGTTTTTGCCTCACCGCGATACCCGATCTTCGGACCAACCGCATGGCCAGCGTCTGACGCCCGGTCCTGATCCAAAGGAGTTCGCGAACGAGACAAGCATGGAACGGAATACATACGCCCCCAGAGTCTGAGAGCCCAATTGGCCATCACGGCCTGTC
>JAZBOA010000520.1:0-2784 GCA_036350935.1 Anderseniella sp.
TCAATCCTTATCAGAATCTCCTCCAGCTCTCGAGATCCGCGGGGGCTTGAAATCTGAAACTCAAAAGAACGACTGGGAACCGGCATCGCCCGAGCATCAACATTAGCTTGGGAAATATCAGTTGTATCGGTGAAGCCGATCAAATCTTGCCTGTCATGCGTGAAGCGGCAGCCTTTGCGGCGTAGCCGGCCTCGCTGCCAGCGCATCGGAAGATCTTCTCTCATAAGTATTTCGTAGTTTTTCTTTGTGGCTAGCTTGGCAAGTCTTGCAAGAATCCAGCCCAGGATACCTTGGTAGAAGAATCGGTAGGTAGTTTGAGTACGACACCCTTTTTCATGGGGGGAGTGCTCTGTCTGAACTATGACGACAACCCAGAGGATCACAAATGCATAGTCATGGGAGGATGCATGCTGGTGTTCCATAAACACCGCAACAGGCACTCTAAGAAAAGGGGCTACGCGCTGTAGGTTGATAGTTTGAAGGTGGGTTCTGGTTTGATAGAGAGACACTCCGTCAACTTGGGTATGGACTACGTTTAGATGAGGAATGTCCGAGTAGTTCCACTCTGAGTCCCTGGGATCATAGTCTCCAGTAGTCTCCAGCCTTAGCCGTGTGTGCCTGTAACCAGAGGACTCAAGGAAAGCGGCAAGTTCATTGCAGGCTGTCATAGCTGGTCCGCGGCGATGGTCAGATCGCAGAAAGTGGGGGCTGAAGGCGTTCAGAGCACTATGGAGTCGTGCAAAGTTCTCTGTCTCTTAGAGAGGCAGGGCACATACAGGACTCGCCGTTGATGTCATCGCTGGGAGCTATGCTGCGAAAAGGTCTCCGCAGCAGGGGCTCTTCGAAGACCGAGACCCATCCAGGCATACTGGGAGACCAGGGGGGCGAGAGTTGGACCCAATAGGCAACATACTTCATATAGCCAGGATGAGCTTGAGAATAGATCAAGCAAAAAGCTTGCTCCGGAATACGCCCTACGTTTGTGAGCAATTATCCCGTAAGCAAGGTCAAGCTCTGGATGTGGGCGTGTAAAATTGCTGGGAATCGGGAAACCCTGCATGAAAGCTGTCATCCTTGCTGGCGGCCTTGGGACACGTCTTTCCGAAGAAACGCATCTGCGCCCAAAGCCGATGGTGGAAGTGGGCGGGAAACCAATACTATGGCATATCCTCAAGACATACAGCCAATATGGCATTAATGAGTTTATCATTTGCTGCGGCTACAAAGGATACGTCATCAAGGAGTATTTTGCCAACTACTTCCTGCACACAAGCGATGTCACTCTCCATATGGATCTCAATCACATTGAGATCCATAAGCGTACCGCGGAGCCTTGGAAAGTGACGCTCATTGACACCGGTGAGGCCACGCAGACCGGCGGACGACTGCGCCGGGTGCGCGAGTTTCTGGATGAGACCTTCTGCTTCACCTACGGCGACGGGGTCGCCGATGTCGACCTGCATGCCCTGATCGCCCATCACCGTCAGGAAGGCCGGCAGGCCACCCTCACGGCCGTGCAGCCACCCGGCCGTTACGGCGCCCTGGGACTGGAAGACCATCAGGTGGTGAGTTTCCAGGAGAAACGGGATGGGGCCCACGCCTGGATCAATGGCGGCTATTTCGTTCTGGAACCCTCGGTGATCGAGCTCATTGATGGCGATCACACCATCTGGGAACAGCAGCCACTCAACACCCTGGCCGGAAGCGGTCAGTTGAGTGCCTATTTCCACCGGGGCTTCTGGCAGCCCATGGATACGCTGCGCGATCGCAATACCCTGGAGGAGCTGTGGGCCAAAGACCAGGCGCCGTGGAAGGTATGGCCTTGAGCGTCCTGCCTGCGCCGAGAACGGACTTCTGGGCGGGCAGGCGTGTGTTGCTCACGGGTCACACCGGATTCAAGGGCAGCTGGCTGGCACTCTGGCTCAGTGAGCTGGGGGCAAAGGTCACCGGTGTGGGGCTGGTGCCGGACACTGAACCCCATCTCTTCAACCAGCTGCAGCTGGCGAGCCGCCTGCACGGGCACCACATCGGCGATATCCGCGACCCTCACACCCTTGCTGCCATCGCCGAGACGTGCCAGCCGGAGGTGGTGCTGCACCTGGCGGCCCAGCCCCTGGTGCGCCGGAGCTACCAGGATCCGCTCGGCACATGGGCCACCAATGTTCAGGGCAGCCTTCACCTGCTGGAGGCGCTGAAGCCCCTTCGGCACCCCTGCGCCGTGGTGATGGTGGCCACAGACAAGGTGTACGAGAACCGGGAGTGGTACTACGGCTACCGCGAAGGTGATCGGCTCGGCGGGCATGATCCCTACAGTGCCAGCAAAGCGGCGGCCGAGATCGCCATCGCCAGCTGGCGCAGCAGTTTCTGCGGCCAGGGCCGCCATCAGAATCCCCATCTGGCCATCGCCACGGCCCGCGCCGGCAACGTGATGGGGGGGGGGGACCGGGCGGAGGACCGGATCATCCCGGATGCGATGCGGGCCCTGGCGGCGGGCGAGCCGATCCCCGTGCGAAACCCAGCCTCAACGCGACCCTGGCAGCACGTGCTGGAACCGTTGAGCGGCTATCTCTGTCTGGCGGAGGCTCTGACCACGGGCCAGACCCGTGAAGGGACAAACCCGTACTGCGAGGCCTTCAATTTCGGCCCGTCCCTCGAAGCCAACCGCAGCGTGCGGGAGTTGATTGAAGAGGCGCTGATCCATTGGGCCGGGCAGTGGCAGGATCTGACTGATCCAGCGGCCCCACATGAGGCCGGACGCCTGCATCTGCAGATCGACAAAGCCCA
>JAZBOA010000521.1:0-19435 GCA_036350935.1 Anderseniella sp.
CATGTCGGCATCTTCGCTTGTCGTAATTTCGCGTTTGACGAGTTCGTAAACGATCTCAGCTGACTCATTTTTTGGTAGCCGAAGTCCGACGCCATTACATCGGCCGCCTGACTGCAAGGCCAACATCAGCCCTGGTAACGCCGGCGTCCCGCGCCAGCGGGTCAATTCAAGACAGAATGAGCGATGCCATCCAGATGCCGTAGCACGACGGAATGCGCAGTCTTAAGTTGCGCCATGAGATCTTCGGTTGCTGGCCTGATAGTGAGCTGCAAAGATTGACATCAAACTGCCCTAGCTTGAAGGCGCCATGGAGCGCTATCCAAATACGGCGAAGCCCTGGTCTATGCGTGCGATGATCACGTAGACGCCGAGCAGCAGAAACAGGCACAGCAGCAAGCCTGCGATGGCCATGATCACTGCAAGCCACTCCCAGTGACGGCGGAAGGCAGGTGCTAGCGCTTCATGTGTGTTGCAGTGCGCAATTTGTCCGATGGCTGGCAGGTGCCATGCAATACCGAGCAGAAGCAGAGCGAGACCGGCAAAGAACAGGCTGATGAAAATGGTGACACCCCAGAACCAGGTGGTTTGGGGCGCTCGCTCTGCAATTACCATGCTGGCAGTCACAAGCGCAGCGGCAGCCATACTAAGGCCGGCTGCCAGCAGGTATATCAGTCGAATAAATTGAACCAACATCGGGTTTCAGTCCCTACTCCGGCAGGACTCCTGCTTTGACCAGGGCTTCTGATATGGCCGTCGCTCCATAAGACAGGATATTGCTGGAGCTACTTCCCCACGCCACCAGCGACATGCCGGGTTGATGCATCGCCGCCATATCGGACTGGAAGCCAAGCGTCTGGCCGCCGTGTCCCCACATGTCCTTGCGCTTCAGCGCCAGCCCGAGGCCATAACGCAACAAGGTCGCGTTGTTCGTGCGCACCGCCTGCTGCATCAGGGACAGGGTTTCCGGTGAGCGGAAGAGGCTTCCCGAGACCAGCGCCTCGATAAATACATGCATGTCTTCTACGGTCGAGACCACGGCGCCGGCAGCCCAGCCTTGCGACATGTTCCAGCGGGTTGTCTCATAATCGAAAGGAGCCGCCAGATAGGATCGCGGCAGCCCGAAAGCGCGACGGGGAACGTCGTTCCAGATGTAGGTGTCCTTCATGCCCAGCGGCGTGAAAATCCTAGTCTCGTAAGATTTCCCCAGTGGCATTGCCTCGATCTTCTCGATCACCAGGCCGAGCAGGATGTAGCCGGTATTGCTGTAGCTCCATGCCCCTTCGGTGCCCGGTTCGAAATTGGGTTTGCCATGCTCGACGACGAAGTCGACCATTTCCTCCGGTGTAATCTTGCGCTGCATCATGTCAACCGAGCTTGTTCCGCCGGACATCAATCCTGGCGTTCCATCGGCGGCGTCATCGGTGTAGCTGAAAACGCCCGACGTATGCTGCGCGAGCTGGCGCAGCGTGATGCGCTCGCCATGCGGTAGCCGTGCGGCGATCTCCGGCAGGTGCGCGGACAGCAGGTCGTCAACCGTTAGCTTGCCCTCCTCCTGCAACTGCAACAGCACGGCGGCCGTCATCATCTTGGTATTGCTACCGATCTGGAATGGCATGTGGCAGTCTATCTCTCGCCCGCCGTCTGGGTCGGCAACGCCTGCGGATTTTACATATCGCCAGTCTTTCGTTCGCACCGACACGACCGCGCCGGGCGCACCGCCCAGCGGTGAATCGAGTATCTGTTTCAGCACGCCATCCAGCGTCTCTTCTACAGCCTTTGGTGCCGTGGTTTGGGCCAAACAGGTTCCGAACGGGGATGGCCCGGCGCTGGCCATGCCAGGGGTGAATGCAAGTGATGCGATCAGTGCGGTGGCAAATCTAGAAAGTCTGGATGACAGGTAATCGCGCATGATCGTATCCACTTCAAGCTCGAGGGCAGGGGTTAGATTGACATTTCAAGTGCTACGGCTAGGTGTTGAGCGACGGCTTCCATTGGAGTTTGGTAACCATAGGCACTTCTGCTTCGATGGCCGCGATCAGCTGGGGGGAGAATTGTCGTTTCCGGAAGTGCAGCTATGGACGGTTTGTCCTCCGCCAACGTTATGCGCCAAGTTCATGTTGCCATATGATGAACCGCAAAATGAAGCTAACGGCAACTCTTGATGCTGTGAACGGCTCCTCTGACTACACCGCGATGTACCAAATTTTTGGTGACAATTGAGGAACTGCAAGGGAGGGCCGCCGGCAGGTTGTGGCACAAAGCAGACTCCCCACGCTGCTGCGAAAACAGTCTGCTTTCGGGGGCAAAGCTGCCGTTATTGGGAAAGGATGGGCAGAGGCGGCTGGCGCAAGCACATTGCCAAAAAGGAAAGGCGAGAAACCGCCTAAGCAACTTCCCGCCTCCCTGTGGCTCTGACCTGCTTTCGAAGCCCCGAAGGACTTCAGCGCTCATCTGAGCCAAGGTCAGATTAGCACCTTCGCGTCGGCGCGCGAGCCGGCAAGATGGGTTGTGCACAGGATGTCCACCGCTATCTGCTCAGCGACACCCAGAGGCATCCTCGTAATGTGATAAATTGCACATCTGTCCGGGTGCGGATGGTTCATCGTTGTGGTCATCGAACAGGACGGCTCCTTCAGCAGAAAGCCCAGAACGATGACCAGACAGCACCACACCAGCTTCGCACAGAGCATCTTCGGATCAGCCCAGCGTCTGTTCCGCTCCAACAAGGATCATGGTCTGCTGGCTCCTGCACACATCGATGCCCGCACGGCCCGTGACATCGGCATCAACCTGGTCGGCCTGCGCTGAATTGGACAGACTTACGCTTTAGAACTTCCCCTGCAATCTCCCTGAGCACCTCTCCCCGGGCCATAAGCCCGGGGTTTTATTTCTCCGCTGCGACCATTTATGGGCGCATAATACCGTCCTCCCTGCACCGCGACCAATGATGGTGAGGGAGCATTTTCCAGAAAGGATAGCCCAATGCCATTTTATATGTTCCAGGCCCGCTATACCGCTGCAGCGCTCAAAGCGATGGTTGATAACCCACAAGACCGCGAAGCTGCGGCTCGGCCTTTGGTCGAGGCGATTGGAGGCAAACTCCATCACCTGTTCTTTTGTTTCGGCGCCGAGGATGTCGTGGCGCTGATTGAAGCCCCTGATGACAAGGCAATGGCTGCAGGCGCCTTGGCCATTGGTGCCTCTGGTGCGTTCTCGGGTGGCGCCACGACCAAGCTCATGACGGCAAGCGAAGCTATGGAGGCGATGGCAGCTGCCAAGAAGGCTTCGGCCAGCTACAAACCGGCTACTGGTTGAACTGACGCCAGCGACTCCAACCATCAATCATTGCTCCGGGCCCGCAAGCCCGGGGCTTTGTATTCGGCCGTGACTGCTGATGAGTTCATGGCATCGACCTATGTCGCAGCGCCCCACTTAACCGGCATGCATGGTCAAATGCTGGCGGCGCCTGGACTGATAGGGATGGCTCAACGTGAATTCGCCTAGGACTTCCAACTTGTTCTGCGTTGGTTCGCAGACACTCCCTGTCCCAATGCTCGATTGTCAGATATGGGCGCGATGGCAGTGTGGCCCTAGTGTGCCGCGGCAAGCTTATCCGTGTAGTGCCGAGCATAAAGGCAGCTTGGAAACCGCAGAAAACCTAGGTTTTGGGAAATCACCGTATCGGAACCGTTGTTCCTTCGGAGGGCAGCACTCTATCCAGCTGAGCTACGGGTGCTCTCAGGCAGTTGCGGGCAAAGCTATAGCCCACCTGCGACAGGCGGGCAACGGTTCGATTGAGCAGTCTGGACGCGCCAAGGCAGGGCCACGGTCTGAATAGCCCCCAAATTCGTAGACGCCTTCTTCCCTGACTTGAGGCAAGGAGGCCATGGTGGGCAAAGCAGCTTCAGTGAGGGGTTCAAGCGGAACGCGGTGGCACAGATCACCAAGCGGGGCTATCCGGTTGCGGAAGTTTCCCAGCGGCTGGGTGTCAGCCAGCATTCCCTCCATGCGTGGAAGCAGAAGTTCTCCCAATCGCCGGGCGAAGACAGAGATGCAACTACCGCAACGGCCCGAACGGTTGAATCGGTCAAAGGATAATGCATGAGAATGGCATGATTCCACGCCTGCTGCGGACCTCCACATTCCCGGCTTCAGCAGCTTCAGATTGGCTCTTTGCGCTTCAAAACCCGAACAGCCACTGGCCAACTGACATCACCAGCAATGCCACCGCCAGGATCCCGAGAATGTCGAGCAGGAGTCCTGCGCGCATCATATCCCGCATCTTGACAGCGCCGGACCCATAGACAATTGCATTGGGTGGCGTGGCAACTGGCAGCATGAACCCCAACGATGCTGCAAGTGCTACTGCCATCGAAAGCATCACGGGGCTTGCGCCCAACGCCATTGCCGAAGCGCCAACGATGGGGAGGAAAACTGCCGCCATCGCGGTATTGCTGGCCAACTCACCAACAAACACGATGACAGCGATCATCACCAATATGAGCATCAGCCACGGCAATGCCGTGAACAGGGATGCGCCACTACCCAGCCAGGCTGCCAGTCCGGTCGAAGCAATGGCGTCTGCAAGTGCCAATCCACCGCCAAACAGGATCAGTACGTCCCAGCGGATCTTTTGAGCGTCATCCCACGTCAGCAACGCGCGATCAGGTTGCGAACGGCTGGGAACGATGAACAGCACTATGGCAACACAAATGGCAATCCCAGCGTCGGTGATCGACAACCAGGGCAACAAGCCTTCAAGCAGCGGGCGTGTAATCCAGGCTACCGCGGCAATGACAACGAGCAGGCCAACCCGCCGCTCGTCAACAGACATCCGGGCAGGTTGCTCAAGTGACTTTCCCAATGCAGGTGCCGAAAGTCCGGCCAGTTGGCTCGGCAATTGGAAAGAGATGCGCGTGAGCACCAACCACGTGACCGGTAGCAGGACAACAACGGCCGGGACGCCGATCAGCATCCATCGCGAAAAACTGATCTCGATGCCGTAGGTCTCAGCCACGAAGCCCGCGAACAGGGCATTTGGCGGTGTGCCGATCAAGGTGCCCATGCCGCCGATGGTCGCGCCATAAGCGATCCCCAACATCAAGGCGGTGCAAAATCCTGTGACCTTCCTTTGCCCTACGTCATCTCCCTGGCTGGTTACGGCGAAGATTATCGCCTGTCCGATCGGCAACATCATCATCGCGGTGGCCGTGTTGCTGACCCACATGCTCAGAAAGGCTGTCGCCGTCATAATCGCGGCAACGATACGTGCTGGACGGTCGCCAGCCAGACCGAGGATCCACAGCGCAATCCGCCGGCTCAAGCCCCAGCGCTGGATTGCCTGTGCCATGAGGAACCCACCAAGGAACAGAAAGATGAGCGGATTGGCGTAAGCGGCAGTGGTTTCGCCTGCCGAGGCAACACCAAGCACCGGGAAGAGGACTGCAGGCAGCAAGGCAGTGACTGCGAGTGGAACTGCTTCCGTCATCCACCAGACAACCATCCAGACCGCAACTGCACTGACAGCCAAAGCCGGTATGCCCAAGCCCTCCGGTGGTGGCAGCATCCAGACCGTGCCAGCCAGAACAGGGCCCATGAAGAGCGCGCCAGTGCGGATTGTTGTAGTGAGATCCTGCATTCCATTGTTGACTTCTGGTGACTGCTCAAGCTGTCCGCGGCAGGATGGTATTACAAACCGTGCCAGAAATGCAGCGCTCAAAGGACCGCGTGTTGACAGCGCACGAATGCGCCATCCCTGTGCCAGCCAGGCCAGAGATTATCGTCGTGACGATGGCCCCAGGTACCTCAGCGCCAATCGGACCATACAGATTGCGGATCCCGACCACGTTGGAGAGACTCGCCAAATGTCACCAGTCATCCTGTTTCCGCTCTACCTGATCGTGACCTTTGCGCCGTTGGTGTTCGCGTAGCTGCAAGGCTTGCCTGCGCGGCCGGTGCAGGACGAACCTGGCGACAGGCCTCGGCACGGCGGCAATCTCCCTTCTGCTGACCGAGTTCGTGCTGTCAAGACGCTTCAAGGCCATCTCGGCGCGGATGGACATGGATGTGATCATCCGCGTTCACCAACTGGCAGTGCACTTCCTCGATTTCATATACAAGACGACCAACGACAACGCCTGCTTTGCAACATTTGAACGACTCGCGCCCGGTCGCACAGTTGAACTTGCAAATATGGACTTCGAAGGCTTCGAGGCGCTTGCGACCATTTATGCAATCGAGAAAAGCGCCCAAAACCTACTCGCTCAAGCAAACTCCCCAGTACACCGCCTTGCCCCGAAAGACGGTAGCCTTTGCGGGCACATCGGACATTCTGACTGGCGATTCAAACCGGCCGCACTTGACCCCCTACGGACATGTTTGTGCATTGCAGCCAGCGGTAGCTCCGAACCCTTGACGACGAATGCGAATTACGACTTCCGCACTAGCAGCAATAGCGAAGCGGCGAGTCTGTCGTCAGCGGCATATGCAGCAAGTCGGAGCGTGACGTGTGGCCGGAACCCAACTTTCGAGACCATTTCTATGAACGGAAAGGGATTGTGACGGGTGGTCTTGCCTGCCGGTGTATCCGCAGGTCCAAACCCAACCTGTTTGCCCAAGGGTCATCACGCTATATTCTGGACCGGATGTTCATAATAGCGGCTAGCCTGACTTATTGCCTTGGAGTTCAAGGCCATAAGATGAAGTAGAAAGTCATATTCAGGTTCGTGTTCAGGGTAATCCGCATCCATCAGCGCCAGAAAATACACGACCCGCCAATCGCTGGAGGTACGCGCAAGCGTCAAGAGCTCCGGGGTGTTCCAAAGGTTCAAACTTAATGACTTGTAGTAGAAATTTTCAAAAAGCAGATATGTGCGCAGTGTGTCGATCCCGTTCAGAACCTCATCAACTTTGACCGGATATTGCGCATTGGCGGTTCGCCTCAGCCATCTAATTTTCTTGCTTGCGGTCACCAGCTCCCCGGCCTGGCGAAAAGACCTGGGAAACTCGATCGCCAGCAGTTGAGCATGCTTCTGCTCAGGCCGGTCGAACGGTTGGAAATGGGCAAGGAACACCATAATTTGTCCACCTCACTTGGAGAAGTTCGCAGCGTAGTTCGCAAAAGTCTGCGGTCAAAAATTATCGCTCAGCAGCTCAATCCATTCCCATCAACTTGATACCCCTCTTCCATGAAACAATTTCTTGTAACCGAAACTAATACTCCATTTGCTTACAAAAGAAAAAAACTCCCCCTTTCCATTTACATATTGCTCCTGCAACACACGAGAATTGCGTATATCGAGAATTAGGTGAACGCCGAAATCCACCCCATATTGCCGCAAATTACTTATTGATCTGTCAATTTCATAAACAAAATCTTCTTCAGATTCTAAAATACAATGACAATCAAAGCGTTTGTAATCAACACGACTCTTAGTAGCCAAAATATATCCGTCTGATTTAGTATCATTCCTTTCAACTACAAGAATTTCTCCTTTTATAACACTCAAATCTTTGTCAATATAACCTCGCTCAATTGCTGAAATCCCCACAGTGAGGTGATCTATGGCGGCGAAATCGAATGAATCTTTCTGCCCAATATCCCGCTCTGACCGCTTGTAACGAGTTTGATTTGTAGTCCCCCTTATGTAGAAGCCGTTCTTGCTATCAAAAATGCTCTCCAGCAACGACACATCTAACGCGCAGTGTAACCGTCCCATTTTGACCGCCCCATCCACCTTGCTCCACTGGCAGCAAACTCACCATATCACTCGTATCTGCCCATTTCAGTCAAATCTTCTTTATAAAGATGAACGTTTCGCAACAAACCGCCCATTTACCGCAGGAACCCGATTGTGAGAATCCATCGAAAGTAACTGGCCAATGCATGAGGTGCGGTTGACGGCGCCTCGGCGAGTAACGCGATGGGCTAAATTGGCTCTTCCACCCAAGGAAGCCCTGGTGGGTAATATCGGCAGGAACTGGCAGATAACGTCCGGTTTGGCTGCTCGGGCAATTAGTCCGTTGCCGGAGCAACAGCAGGCATTTCCAGCAACCATCGAAACCGGCCGAAGTTGACTCTTCGCAGACATCGGACGGCGCGCAAACCACAGTGATTTGATGCGTTGCCGTTCTTGCAGTAGGCTAAAATCAGACTTGGTTTGTGTTGCGTCCACCCATCAACTTTCCGGCGCCGGCGTCCGGATCCTCCCAATAGGAGCGCCGAGATGACTGTATACCTAATCGCAAACGTGAAGGTGACCGATGAGGCGTGGATTCCAAGTTACGCTGCCAACGTCCATGAAATCGTTCACAAGCATGGCGGAGAATATCTTTCGCGCAGTGCCAACATCACCCCTGTCGAAGGACTTGCCCCGGATACAACCCTGATCGCCGTCATTAAATTTTCATCCATGAACGCAGCTCAGGGGTTCATCAAGGACCCTGACTATGCGCCCTATGGAAAAGCGCGCCAGCATGGAAGTGAGAGTCATTTCTATATCATCGACGACACCGATGTTGCAGGCTCAATTCCCTATCTGCGCAAAGTCGAGAACTGAAGCGCAGATCAACTTGCATCCAAACCATCTCTTGCCTTGGCAGATTCCGGACCCCTTGGGTCATCCCGAAAGACGGGGCTATCGGGGGTACCGCTGACAATCTCGGCGGTAATAACACGAACATCCATGGGCTTCCCTGCCCATCCGCAATAACTGCAGAACGCACCCTTGACGGGCAAGCGCCTGACTGGAGAAAAAGTGCCGGGGTGGAATGACCTGCGCTCGCTTGCCGTCCAGCTTCTTCTCGGCCTGAGCAGGCATTCTGAATGTGGATGGGTCCTCGCGCTGACGGACGATGGCCCCATAGCTGAACATGTCCGCATCCCGCTCACGGTGAAGCCGGATGTCAGCTCACGCATGGGTGCCATGATGAAAAACCGGTTCTGAACCGGCGGCCAAAGTTGCACCCTTCGGGAGTTGCACTCCGTCGCTTTCAAGGCGTTGCACGAGGCAAACAAGCCGGCGCTTTGGGGCAATCGACACTCTTTACCCCGATTGCCAACTCGCACACCGGGAGCAGGCCAGGGAGGCCCAAACGATGACGATAGCCAGTTCTTTACCTAGAGCGCGCGATCTGGCCCGGCAATTGAGCAGTGACATCTCCAGAATTGAAGGTGTCTTGGCTGATTGCCGCTCAGCCGTCGAAGCGCGAGAGGCCGAGATCAAGGCGTTCAGGTTTCTGGATTGGGGACTTGTGGAAAGCCAGCGCAGAGAACTTCATCGCGTGCCTGCTGAAAGGCATGGCCCTCTTTTTGGCGTACCAGTTGCAGTGAAGGACATATTCGACACAGCAGACATGCCGACAAGCTATGGCTCCGACATTTATGCCGGCCACCGCCCATCAGCAGATGCCGCCTGCGTGGCGCGGCTTCGTGCGGCGGGCGCCATTATTGCCGGCAAGACGGTAACAACCGAGTTCGCCTTCTGGCACGCCGGGCCCACCCGCAATCCGCACGACACATCACGCACTCCTGGCGGCTCGTCCAGCGGGTCATGTGCCGGGCTGGCAGCAGGGATGTTTCCGCTGGCTCTCGGTTCGCAGACGGCTGCCTCTACCATGCGTCCTGCCGCCTTTTGCGGGATCACCGGCTACAAGCCGTCGAGACACTGGATCAGCCGGGCCGGCGTAAAGGCCCTGGCCGGCAGCACGCTGGATGCGGTTGGTGTCTTTGGCCGCTGTGTCGACGACGTCGCCCTGCTTGCCCAGGTCATGGCCGGCATCGAGATGGAGGACGACGGCAACTCTTCCCTCCATCCGCCAGTCATCGCCACGTGGCAGGGACGCGAATGGCGCGATGCGGAAGCCTATGCGACGTCGGCGGTTCTCGATGCAGCAGACCGGTTGGCCAGCGCGGGAGCGAATGTCTTCAAGGTGACGCCGGCATCCGACTTTGACCGGCTCATCGACCTCCAGAAGCTGATCATGGCGCGCGAGGCGGCTTGCGACCTGGCATGGGAACACCTGTATCGCCGTGACATGCTCAGCGACACGCTGACAGATTTCCTCGACGAGGGTGCAGCCATTTCGGCCGCCGGCTACCAGTCGGCGCTGGCTTCGGTCGACGACTGCAAGTCCCGGATCGATCAACTCTTCGGCGATGCCGACATACTTGCTGCGCCGTCCGCTCCTGGTGAGGCGCCTTTGCACGAAACCGGCACCGGCAATCCCGACATGAGCCGGGCCTGGACCTTGCTCGACCTGCCCAGCCTCACCATTCCCGCCGGAACCGGCCCTTCCGGATTGCCGCTGGGACTACAACTGGCGGCCCGGCCGGGGCACGATGAGACGCTATTGGGCGCGGCGCGCTGGATTGAAAGCAAGCTCGGGGCCCACATTCCATGAACACCGGATCATTCTCTCACCACACCGCCAAGGTGAACGGTATCCAGGTTCACTATGTGCGCCAGCGGCCGGATGGAGCCGAAACAGGAATGCCGCTGGTGCTGCTGCATGGCTGGCCGGAGTTCTGGTACGTCTGGCACAGGAACATCCCCGCCCTGTCGCAGCACTTCGACGTCATCGTGCCGGATCTGCGCGGGTTCGGTGATACCGATACGCCGCCCGGCATTCCGTTAATCGATGACTATGTGGCTGACCTTGCCGGGCTGATGGATCACCTTGGCGTGGAACAAGCCGGCATCGTCTCCCATGACGTCGGCGCCCACATCGCCCAGGCGTTCGCACTTGCTCACCCGCACCGGGTCAAGGGGCTGTTCTTCGGCAACTGTCCTTATCCCGGCATTGGCAGGCGTTGGGTGGAGAACCGTCATGCCAACCAGATCTGGTACCAGAGCTTTCACCTGCTGCCGCTGGCGCTGCAACTCGTCGGCGCCAGCCGCGACAGTTGCCGCGCCTATTTCAGGTATTTTCTCGATCACTGGGCAGCCCAGCCGGGACGCTTCGATGATGACCTGGAAGCCTGGGTCGACAACTTCATGAAGCCGGGCAACCTTGAAGGTGGCTTCAACTGGTACAAGGCAGGCAACGAGGCGCGGCTGAAGCAGATCAGCGAGGGTCCCCAGCCAAGACCGGTGATCGGCTTGCCGGCCCGCTTCCTGTGGGGCAGGGAGGATGCGGTGCTGTCGAGCGACTGGGTGAACGGGCTGGAAGACTATTTCAGCAACACCATCATCGAGACCTGCGAGGATGCAGGACACTTCGTGTTCTACGAACAGCCGGACCGCGCCAACGAGGCGATTACATCATTTTTCCTGCAACTGGCGGAAGCAGACCGCAGGTCATGATCGATGTGTTCGGTCACCCGATTGAGATCGATCTGCGGTTGGCCGCGGTAATTGCCTGTGTGTGCCTGGGCGGTTTCATTCGCGGTTTCACCGGCTTCGGTTCGGCGCTGGCGATCATTCCGTCGCTCGCGCTGATCTTCTCGCCACGCGAGGCGGTCGCCATGCATGCTGTCATGGAGGTGCCGGTGATCGTGTCCATGGCAGCCAATGCCGCCCGTGGCGCCAATCGCGCAGTCATCTCGCCAATGCTCGCCGGGTTGATCATCGCCACACCGGCAGGCGCTTACGTGCTGGCGGTTGCCAGGGCAGACGTCATGAAGATCGTGATTTCACTGGTGGTGTTGGCGATGGTGGCGTTGCTGTATTTCCGCCGCGACCTGAAGTTCAACCTTGGTGGGCCGGCTGCCGGGCTGACCGGTCTGGTCGGCGGCATCTTTCAGGGCGCGACCGGTGTTGGCGGCCCGCCCGTGGTGACGGCGCTGCTGGCGCGCGGCGATGCCACGTCCGATACGCGCGCAAACATCTTCACGGTAATGTCGGCGATGATCGCCATGTCGATCCTGTCGTTCTGGTGGCTTGGTTTCTTCACCCCGACGGTGCTGCTGTTCGGTGCGCTGGCTGCGCCCTTTTGCCTGGCCGCAACCTGGGCCGGGGCCCGCTGGTTCAAGCGTGGCGGCAATGCGCATTTCCACCAGGCCGTGCTGGGGCTGCTGGTGGTGCTGGCACTGATCACGCTGGCTGCCACGCTGCTGTGACCGCTGGTTATGCGGCTGTCCAGCCACCGTCGATCGGGAAGGCTGCACCGGTGATCTGGGCTGCTGCGTCCGAACACAGAAACAGCGCCAGCGCCCCAATGTCGGACGGCGAGACGAAGTTTTCAGACGGCTGCTTCTCGCGCAGAAACGACTTCGCTGCCTCGTCCAGCTCGAGATTGTGGACAGCCGCATAGTCCAAGATCTGGCTTTCGAGCAACGCGGAACGAACATAACCGGGGCAGATGGCATTGCAGGTGACGGGCTCGGCTGCGGTTTCCAGCGCCACCGTCTTTGTCAGCCCCACCAGCCCGTGCTTGGCTGCGATGTAGGCCGACTTGTTGACGCTGGCCACCAGCCCGTGCACTGACGCGATGTTGATGATCCGTCCCCAGCCGCCGTCGCGCATCACCGGCAGTGCATGGCGGATCAGCCGGAAGGGGGCCGACAGGTTCAACCCAATGATGCGGTCCCAGTGCCCGTCAGTAAACGAGTCAACCGGTGCGACATGCTGGATGCCGGCGTTGTTGACCAGGATGTGGAGTCCGCCAAGCGTGCTTCGCGTCATCGCGATGAGATCGCCAGCCGTCACCGGTTCAAGCAGGTTGTGATCGCTCAGCGCAACCTTTTGCGCACCGGCGGCAAGCATTTCCTCACGTGCCGCCTCCAGCGCCTGCGGCCCGTCTATGCCGTTGATCATGATCCGGCAACCCTGCTCTGCGAGCGACAGGGCGATGGCCTTGCCGATGCCTGAGGTGGACCCGGTGACCAGGGCAGTGCGGCCTGTCAATGTGCTCATGTGATCGCGCCTCAAACCAGTGTGCGTCCGCCATCTACATAGATGGTCTGGCCGGTCATGAAGCCACCCGCCGGTGACAGGAGCAAGATCACGGCTCCGAACAGGTCCTGCGCCTCACCCAGCCGGCCCATCGGGATGACCGAGATGGCATTTCGACGGAACCCGGCGTCCGACAGGTAGTCCCCGGTCAGGCGGGTTTCGGTGAGGGCCGGACCGATGGCGTTTACGAGAATGTTGCGCGGCGCCCATTCGCGGCCAAGCACCTTGACCATTTGTGCGAGGGCCGCCTTGGAACTGGCATAGGCTGCATAGTTGGCGTTGGCGACATAGGCCGATACCGAAGCGATATGGACGATCCTTCCGCCATCGCCGCCGAGCCCTGCAGCTACTGCGCGGGAAAACAGGAAAGCCGCTGTCACGTTGATGTCGATGCAATCCCGGAAAACGGCTTCGTCGAACTCGGCCGCAGGCGAGATCGGCAGCTTGCCCGCAGCGTTGACGCCGCCATCCAGGCGTCCGAACCTTTCCCTCGCCAGCGCCGTCAGCCGTGACACCGCTGCCTCATCGCGCATGTCGGCAGTCTCGCAGACCGCACCAGGGATGGTCTCGCCAATGCGGGAAAGCGCCTGGCTGTCCACATCGAAAAGAACGAGCTTCGCGCCGCGTCTTGAAAGCTCTTGCGCAATCGGGCCGCCGAGACCGCCGGCTGCGCCTGCAATCAGGTAAACGCGGCCGGAGATGTCGAAAAGCGGATCAGCCATGGCGGTTTGCGTCCGGGTCATGTCACGCCGGGCGGATGACGAACAGCGGCTGGTCGAATTCCACGAGTGCAGTGTCGTCCACCAGAATGGCGTCGACCACGCCAGCAACGCTGGCGGTGATCGTCGTGTAGAGCTTCATCACCTCGATCATGCACAGTGGATCGCCCGGTGAGACTTTTGCCCCAACCTCGACAAATGCCGCCTCGTCCGGTGACGGGCGGCGGTAGAACGTACCGACCATGGGCGCCCTTTCGGTATGTGTTCCGGCGCCGCCTGCGGCCGTCGGGGATGCAGGCTTCGGAGCCGTTGACGCCGGCTGCGGCACCGCGGCGGCCGTTGCCGCTGCGGCAGTGGTGAGCTGGGCGGGCGGCGACACTGAGCTGCTACCGCCACGGCGGACCACCAGCCGCATGCCTTCGGCTTCCAGCACCAGCTCTTCGCAGCTGGAGCTGTCGATGATCTTCATGATCTCCGCGACTTCCTTGAAGCTCAGGGACATTGCTTTCTCCGTTCACTCGTCTGCCGCCGTGCCGCGGGCGTAGGTTGATGACAGCCGCCGGGCGGCATCTCGCATCTGCGGCACGTACCCGAGCATCTGGTTGAGGGTCATGCGCGCTTCCGGCGCCGAGATGGCAATGCCGCCGAGCGAGCGGCCATCGACGCCGATCACCGGCACGGCCACGCACACCACGCCATGCATGAACTCCTGGTTGTCGGTGCCGATACCGTCGCGGCGGATTTCGGCCAGCGCCTTCAGCAGCGCGTCTGCGTCTGTGATGGTGTTCGCCGAGTAGGACGACAGCGGCATGGCACCGATGGTGTCGGCCAGTTCGCGCTCCGGCAGCCGGCTCAGCATCAGTTTGCCTATGGCCGTGCAATGGGCAGGCACCCGGCTGCCAGCATCGAACCGCAGGCCCAGCGGCCACTTGCCCTCGACGCGATCGAGGTAAATCACCTCGCCACCGCTGAGGACGCCATAGTTGCACGTTTCGCCAACCAGTTCCGACATGCGTTTCAGGATGGTATGGCGCAGCGAACGCGGGGCTGCCGCCGCCAGGATGCGGTGCGCCAGTCCGACGAGGCTGTCGCCCTCGATAAAGCCGCCACCAAACTCGTCGCGCTGGAGAAACCCCATGTCGATCAGCAGGTTCACGATACGGTGGGCCGTCGGCTTTGTCATGCCGGTCAGCCGCATGATTTCCGCCATCGTGGTTGGCTGGGGGTTCTGTGAAACGACCTCGAGTACCGAGAACGCCTTGCCGGTGATCCCAAGCTCGGCCAGTTGCTCGTTGCGTTCGGCATCGGCGGGGCCGACCTGCGCAAACCCCTTGGCGGCTGACCTGCCTACCACGGTGAACTTTCTGCTACCCGTTGTCGTCATCGTTCTGTCCTTGCTTCGCGTTGCCGGACGTCATACCCGCCTGGCGGGCCTTGCATCAACTATACCCGCAACCAGAATGATATCAATCGTCTTGCATGCCGGTACGAGGCAGAAAATCTTTGGTTGCTCCACAAGCTGTCTTGTAAAAATGAGATGGATCGTTTTGAATGATGAGACAAAGTGCGGATTCAACTGATCGGTCACGCCATCCATGCATGAGCCCACACAGTTCCGGAGGGTGCTGATCGCCAATCGTGGCGAGATCGCGTTGCGCGCCATCCGGGCGTGCCAGCAACTGGGGCTGGAGAGTGTGGCCGTCTACTCTACCGCCGATGCGGCTTCGCCGCATGTCTGGGCGGCGAGCAAGGCAGTTTGCATCGGCCCGCCGCCTGCCCGCCAGAGTTACCTGTCGATCCCCTCACTGATCCACGTGGCAAGCCAGACGGGATGTGACGCTGTTTATCCGGGCTATGGGTTTCTCGCAGAAAATGCCGATTTCGCTGAAAAATGCGCAGAAAATGGCCTCAAGTTCATAGGTCCATCCGCTGACTCGATCCGCACCATGGGCGACAAGTCGAAAGCCCGTGAAACGGCCGTCAAGTATGGCGTGCCGGTTGTGCCTGGCTCAGTGGACGTGTTCACCGATGCGGAACTGGCAAGGCCCGAGGCGGGGCGCATCGGCTTTCCGCTGCTGGTCAAGGCGCGCGCCGGGGGCGGCGGCCGCGGCATGCGGGTCGTCGAGTCCATGGCCGGCTTTGCTGCGGCGTTCTCGCAGGCCACGCGCGAAGCCGAGGCCGCGTTTGGCGACGGAGCCGTCTACATGGAGCGGTTCTTCCCGGTCGTCCGCCATATCGAGGTGCAGGTATTCGGCGATGGCAAGGGCGGCTCACTCGAATTCGTGGAGCGCGATTGCAGCGTCCAGCGCCGTCACCAGAAACTGGTCGAGGAGTCGCCGTCGCCGGTGGTGACGGCAGCAACCCGGCGCGGGCTGCTGGAGGCTGCCGGCAAGCTGACCCGCGGTCTCAGCTATGAAGGCGCCGGCACCATGGAATTCATCCTTGATGCGGCGACCGGCGAGTTCTTCTTCATCGAGATGAACACCCGCATCCAGGTGGAGCATACGGTCACCGAAATGCTCACCGGGCTTGATCTTGTGGCGCTGCAATTCGAAATCGCCCGCGGTGGACCGTTGCCGCAGATCGACGAGGCGAACATGCCGGGAGGCCACGCCATAGAATTCCGGATCAATGCGGAAGACTGGACGAGAGACTTCCAGCCTGCGCCCGGGGTACTGAGAAAGTGGAGCTTTCCGCAAGGCGCTGGCATCCGCCTCGACAGCGCGTGCTACGAGGGTCAGCGCATTTCGCCGTTTTACGACTCGATGATCGGCAAGCTGATTGTTCATGGCCGCGACCGCACGGATGCAATCCGTATTGCGCGCAATGTGTTCGACAGCGCCTCGTGCGAAGGCGTCGCCACCACGCTCGACTTCCACAGCATGCTGATCGGCCACGAAGCCTACGTGAACAACCGCATCCATACGCGCTGGATCGAAACCGAACTGTTCGCCAGCCTGAAGCAAGAGGCGACCGCATGACCCGCAAGGTCAGACTGATTGACGTAACGCTGCGCGATGCGCACCAGTGCCTGTGGGCTACCCGCATGACCACGGCGATGATGAAGGACATTGCCCCGCGTCTCGACGAGGCGGGGTTCGAAGCCATCGACCTGGTTGGCGGCGCGGTGTTCGACGTGATGGTTCGCTACCTGCGAGAAGATCCTTGGGAGCGGATGCGCATCCTGAACCAGTGGGTGACGAAGACGCCGCTGATCATCCACACCCGTGGACAGAGCCTGTTCACCTTCGAGTTTTTCGCCGACGACGTGGTGGAACTGGCGGCCGAGCGGTTTGCCGCCAACGGCATGCGCTATCACACGCCGTACGATGCGCTCAACGACATGCGCAATCTGGAGATACCGATCAAGGCGGCCAAGCGGCACGGGCTCTACGTGGTGGGCGGGCTTGCCTATACCCACAGTCCTGTGCACACCGACGAGTACTATGTCCGAAAGGCGAAGGAACTGGTCGCGCATGGCGTCGATGCCATCTTCGTGAAGGACGCCAGTGGTCTGCTGCGGCCGGAGCGGGTGGCCACGCTGTTTCCCGCTCTCAAGACGGCCATCGGCAGCATGCCTTTGCAGATCCATACCCACTGCAATTCAGGGCTCGCGCCGTACAACGTGCTGCAGGCGGTCGAGCACGGCGCAGACGTCGTACACACCGCGACCTCGACGTTGGGCAACGGCGTGTCGCATACGCCGACTGAACTGTTCACCCGCAATTGCCGCCGCCGCGGTTATGATGTCGATATCGATCTTGCGCCTGTCGAAGAGGTGGCGGAACGCCTCGCCTACATCGCCGAGAAGGAAGGCAAGCCGATCGGCAAGCCGCTGGAGTACGACGAGTTCCACTTCCACCACCAGTGTGCCGGCGGCATGGTGTCGAACCTGCAGTACCAGCTCGAGTCCATCGGACTGCAGGACCGTCTGGAGGAAATTCTGGAAGAGGCGGGCCGGGTTCGCATGGACCTCGGCTATCCGATCGTCATCAGTCCGTTTGCCCAGTACATCGTCACCATGGCCATCCTCAACGTGATGGGCAAGGACCAGGGCAAGTCACGCTATGAAACGGTGCCCGACGAAGTCCGCCGCTATGTGCGCGGCGGCTATGGCGAGATCGCCGGCGATATCGACCCGACGCTATATGACAAGATCACCGGCGGCGCAGAGCCGATCAGGCAGCGTCCTGGCGAACTGGTGCCGCCTGCGCTTGACCGGTTGCGCAAGGAGCGCGGGCCGTTCGCCAGCGACGACGACCTGCTGCTGGCCGCCTTCTATGACAACACGCAGTACCGGGCGCTCAAGGACGCAGGTCCCATCAACACCGAGTACCCGATCATGGAGACGCCGTTGCTCACCCTGGTGAAGGAACTCAGCGAGCGGCCAACCATCAAGAGTTTCCATTTCACCAGGAGCAACTGATCCTTGGGCGAACAGCATAACGACGGAGCCTGCCAGACATGACGACGCCGATCATCATCACTACCGCGATCACGGGGGCCATCCCGCGCAAGGCAGATAATCCGGCTGTTCCTGTCACGCCAAACGAGCAGATCGAGTCCACCCACGAGGCGTTTGAGGCCGGATCCGCACTGGTTCACGTGCACGTGCGCGACGAGAACGAGAATCCGTCTTCCGACATCAATCTGTTTGCCAGGGTGAAGGAAGGCGTCGAGAGACATTGCCCCGGGATGATCATCCAGTTGTCCACGGGCGGGCGTGGACGCGAACCGTCCGAGCGCGGCGCGATGCTGTCGCTTTGCCCGGACATGGCCTCGCTTGCAACCGGTTCGGTCAACTTTCCCGGACAGATCTACGAGAACCCGCCAGACTTCATCGAGACACTGGCAAGCCGGATGCTTGAGCACAACGTCAAGCCGGAGATCGAGGTGTTTGACGCCGCGATGCTCTACAACGCGGTTAACCTCGCCCGGCGCGAACTGGTCAAGCCGCCACTCCACGTTCAATTCGTGATGGGTATTCCAGGCGCCATGCCGGCACGGCGCAACCTGTTGGAATTTCTTGTCGGTGAGCTCAAGGAACTGATGCCGGAAGCGACATGGTCCGCCATGGGCACCGGCCGGCATCAGTTCGAAGTGAACAAGTGGAGCCTCGAACTTGGGGGCCATACCCGAACCGGGTTTGAAGACAATCTGATGATCGCCAAGGGCAGGCCCGCATCGAGCAATGCCGAACTGGTCAGTCTCATCACTGGCATTTGCGCGGATTTTGACCGCCATCCCGCCACACCGGAAGAGGCGCGCAAGCTGCTTGGCCTTTCCACGGCTTCAACCCCGGAGACCCTGCAATGATTACATCCACGACGATGGCAACCTACCCGGTTGGCGCCAATGGGCAGATGTCCGTTGCGCGGCGCCTGCTACTGGTGCTCGGCGGCAGCTTGCTGATTGTGCTGTCAGCAAAGATCCAGGTGCCGTTCCAGCCTGTGCCAATGACCATGCAAACGCTCGTGGTGATGTGTCTGGGGCTTGCCTACGGGCGCAATCTCGCGTTTGCAACGGTTGCCCTGTACCTTCTTCAGGGCGCTGCGGGATTGCCGGTGTTTGCCGATACGCCTGCCAAGGGAATCGGGCTGGCCTACATGTTCGGCAGCACAGGAGGCTATCTCATCGGCTTCCTGGCCGCCGCCACGCTGTGCGGCTGGCTTGCCGAGCGCGGCTGGGACCGCCGCATCCACACCACGGCGGCCGCACTGCTGGCAGGCGCCGTGCTCATCTACCTGCCTGGCCTGCTTTGGCTCGCATCGCTGTATGGCTGGGACAAGCCTGTCCTTGCCTGGGGGCTGTGGCCATTTCTGC
>JAZBOA010000522.1:0-2366 GCA_036350935.1 Anderseniella sp.
CGCGGCGGCGTCGGCAGCTATCTGGGGCTGTGTGCCTATATCGAGCATTTTCTGCCCTATCGTGAGATGGTCAAAGCGCAGATCAGGGCACAACTCGCGGTCTATAAGGAGCGCGAACGCGTCCTGACGGCCGAAGCAGCCGAGGCGCCGGCGCCGGCGCCCAAGCTCGCGGCAGGCGCGGCCTGAACCGGACGCAGTTTCAATCGAGCAGCCCTGAGGGGGACTGATGCACAGACCGCAATGGCTCCTAGTCCTATTGGTCAGCATCGGGCTGATCGGCACCTCCCATCTGTTCGCCGACGGCGCCGAAGACGGCCAACAGAGGCTTTGGCAGGCCCTCGCCAACGGCGGGCACGTCGCCCTGATGCGCCACGCAGAGGCCCCAGGCATCGGCGACCCGGCCGAGTTCGACCTCGAAGACTGCAGCACCCAGCGCAACCTTTCGGAGCAAGGCCGCACCCAGGCGAAGGCCATCGGCGATCGATTCCGCGCCAACGGCATCTCTTCTGCCCGGGTGCAATCCAGCCAATGGTGCCGTTGCCTGGAGACTGCCCGCCTGCTCGATCTCGGCACCGTCCAGCCCAACCCGGCACTCAATTCCTTCTTCCGCGACGACGCCAAGGAATCGGAACGCACCGCTGCCACTCGTCAATTGATCCGCACCCAGGCGGGCACAGACAGCGACGGGCCTCTAGTGCTGGTCACGCATCAGGTCAACATCACCGCATTGACGGGAGTATCCCCAGCCTCAGGCGAGATCGTGATCGTCAAACCCACCGCCGACGGCGTCGAAACGCTCGGAAGCATTCGGATCGTCCGTGCAGGTCAGCCACCACCGCGGCGCATTGCGAGATCGAAGCGCCGGACCAATTCCGCCCGAGCCGCGGCGTCGCCGTCGGTGAACCGGATACGCAGGGTCAGCGTCGGTAGTCGCAGCAACGCGATGACGCGATCTGGTCCTGGCGTGACTTGCAGTTCCATCGCGGCGCCGGGCAGTGTCACGACGAACCGATTCGGCCCGCCCTGCACCGCGCCACGAAAGGCTACCTCCAGGCCCCGCGCAATGTCCGCCGGCAGCGCGGACATCTCCCGTTCCAGTTCATCAGTGGGCTGGATACCCGTCAACACGGGTTAGCCGCCGGCAATCGGCGGCCACACCGCCAATTGGTCGCCCGGCGCAAGTTGCCGGCTCACGCGTTCCTCCGGCGGGATGAAGACGCCGTTGATCAAGACGAGGTGCGTCAAGCGCTCGGGTAGCTGATGCCGCTCCAGAATCTGCTGCACCGTGTCCGTCTCGTCAATGTCGAGATCGATCTGGTTGGCGCGGGCCTGCTTCGGCAAATAGTCGCCCAGGCTGGCGTAGAGTTTGAAGGTGATCTGCATGGAAGCCTTGGCTGGTGGCGGATTCAACAGAGAGGTCTCAATGGACGACGACGGCGGTGGGCTGTTGACTGCGGGCAACATAGGCCTCCGCAAATCGTAGCGGCGTCTTTTTCAGGACCTGCTTCCATTTGCCTAGGGGCGTCTTGTTCTGGATCAGTCCGCGCAGGACACCGACATGCTGAGTGAGTCCGATGGACGTGGCGCCGATCAGTACGTCATCCTGAAACTGCAGGCTCAGGTAGCGATGATTCTCCTCGTCCACCAGTTCCACGCCATCGTTGGCGTCCGTCCCCCACCACTGGCCGAACGACGACGACACCAGGCCCAGCGTATCAAGCACGTTGATCGCGAGCACGCCGGGTAGGCGCACGTCCTTGCCAACCATATTCAGGGCCGCGACCCGGGCTTGGTCGACGGCATTGGGCTGAATTGCCGAGACCAAGTGGGCGCCGGTGAATAGATCCGGTGCCTCGGCCACGTCGCCGGCGGCAAAGATGCCCGGCACCGTCGTCTCCAGCCGGTCGTTGACCAGAACGCCCTTCGCGACATGCACCGGTGTCGCCTCGAGAAAACTGACGTTGGGCACAACGCCGGCCGAGACGATGACTAAATCCGCCTTCAGCACATCGCCGGTGGTGAGATGAATCCGCAGCGGCGCGGCGCCTTCCGCCATGGCCTGAGCGTTCGATACAGCGGCTGCCGGTGCGCCGGACCTGAAGCGATCGCGCAATGCGCGCATCGATGCGCCGAGGCCGGAGGGTCTCTCGGCTGCCATGGCCTCGCCAACGCCATTGACCGCGTCGATACGGTCGATCCCGGCATTGGTGATGACGCGCACGCCCTTGGCTTCCACCCACTCCCGGATCATGTTGCCGGCCTTGGGTGTCATCATGCGCGGCACCATGCGGTCGCCCATCTCGACCACGGTCAGATCGACACCCCGAACGGCCAGAGATTCCATGATGATGCAGCCGATGAAGCCG
>JAZBOA010000523.1:0-4618 GCA_036350935.1 Anderseniella sp.
GTCCAGCCCAGCGTGTCTTCTACGCTGCGGCCGATCGCGAACGCCGAACCAAACAGGTAGGCAAGACGGAACTGGCTGTCCAGCCCATAGATCGTGCTGGCCACCAGTTGGTTTCGCGAACGCTCCACCAGCGCCGGGTCAAACCCGTCCGCGGCCAGCCTGGCGAGCGCTGCGTCAAGCGCCTCTTCAACCTTGGCCACGTCAGCGCCGGGGGCGGGAGATATGGAGATCGACAGCTCGCCATGGTCCAGCGTGTCGCCCTGGTACCAGGTGGAAACCTGCGAGGCGAGGCCCTGGCGGGTCACCAGTTCGCGGTAGAGATAGGAGGTGGAACCCGAGCCAAGCGCCACGCCGGCAATGTCCAGCGCCTCGCTGACGCCCGCCTCGGCCTGGTTCACGCCGGGCACCACGTACTTGCGGTAGATCAGCGGAGCAGCCGTGCGCGGATCGGCCATGTCCACCCGCTTGGCGGCGATGAACGAAGGTTCCAGGGTGCGCTTGCGCTGCGGCACCTCCGCCGTGTTCTTCAATACGCCGTAATACTTGCGGGCCAGTTCAAGCACCTTTTCGGGCTCAACGTCGCCAGCCACTACAAGCGCGGCGTTGGCGGGCGTGTAATACTTCGCGTAGAACGCCTTCGCATCCGCCGCGGTCAGACCCTCGACCTCGGACATCCAGCCGATGATCGGCCGGCCATAGGGATGGGCCGTATACAGGGCGGCGTTGAGCTGTTCGCCCAGCAGCGCGGAAGGATTGTTGTCGGTGCGCGAGCGGCGTTCTTCCTTGACCACTTCCAGTTCGGTCTTGACGTCCTGGTCGTTGAAGATGGTGTTGGCCATGCGGTCGGCGCCAAGGTCCATCACCAGTTCGAGCCGGTCGGTAGAGATGCGTTCGAAATAGGCGGTGAAATCGTAACTGGTGAAGGCGTTGTCCTCGCCGCCATTGACGCGGATAATGCGCGAGAATTCGCCGGGCTTTACCCGCGTGGTGCCCTTGAACAGCAGGTGCTCGAGATAGTGGGCAATGCCCGACTTGCCAAGTTCCTCATCAGCCGAGCCGACCCGGCACCAGACCATGTGGGTGACCACCGGCGCCCGCCGGTCGGGAATGACGATCACCTTCATGCCATTGTCGAGGGTGAACTCGCTCACCTTGACGTCGAGCGCCCGCGCCGGCAAGGCCAGCGCCATCAGGACGGCAGTGACGAGAACACAGGCGAGGAACACTCGCATCAGGCTGGCGGTGGCGGACATGCGGGCAGCTGTTGCTTTCAAAGCTGGCGGCCTCCCCTTGCGGTTTTCGATTGATCCGGTGCAGTCAGAACGCACACTGGCGAATCCGGTTGCGGCACTTGCTGAACAATGCACCAACGTGGCCGCAATCACCACTGAACTCTTGGTAAGATGGCTTTCGGAACGAAAACAGCCGGCCGCCTGTGGCTCGCGAAGCCTGGTCAGTTGCCTGACCAGAGCTCACCCATGTTGAAGATGGTGCCGTAGCTCGGATTGGCGGCGCGCTTGTTTTCGAGGGTCTTGTTGCGCAACTCGGCATTCAGCTGGTCTACAGTCTTGCGGGTGCCGTCTGCGTTGTACGGGTTGACGCCGTTGTCGTAGTAGATCTTGTCCTTCGGCGCCACTTCGGGCTGCGGCGCAAGCGCCTGCTGTTGCGGCTGCGGCGCAGGCTGGGGCTGGGCGTTTTGCCAGTCAGGCTGCTGCGGCTGCTGGTAGGCCGGCTGTGGCGGCGGCGGCGCCTGGTAGGTGCCGGTGGCGCGCTGGCCCTGCTGCACCTGCAGGCCGTTGCTGGCGGAGCCGGGCGCCGATGCAGCACCAGGCTGGCGCAGCGCCATGTCCGGCGGCATGGACAGCGGCTGGTTGGTCGACACGAGCCGCTCGTCCGGGGTGTTCTTGCCGGCGTCGAACGCATCCATGAAGCTGGTCTCGGCGCACGCGGCAAGCAGCGGCAGAACGAGCAAGACCGCGGCGGACCTGGACAGGCGTTTGACCATCGTCACATCTCCATTCATCACTGGTCAGGCCGACGGCACAGGCCTGACACGGATTACCGGACCACGCCTGACACCCGTTTGGGGCAAAAGCAAGGCCCGCAGCCTGCGCGACTTGTCACGCAACCGGCTGGCTGTCACTGCCAAAGAAGGAGTCATACATCAGCACCGCCACCCCGGCAACGATGGCGACATCGGCGATGTTGAAAACGTACCAGCTGAAATTGCCCGCATAGAGGTGGAAGAAATCCGCCACCGCACCGTGCACCAGCCGGTCGGTGGCGTTGGCCAGCGCGCCCCCCAGCACCAGCCCGATCGCCGCAGCCAGCAGCGGTTTCACCTGCTGCGCCAGCCAGAACACCAGGGCCACGGAGACCGTCAGCGACAGGCCGATGAGCGTCCAGCGAACGAATTGCGAGTGCGAGGCGAACCAGCCATAGGAGATGCCGTAGTTCCACACCATCACCAGGTCGAAGCCGGGCATGACGTTCACCGGCTGACGCCCGGCGATGTTGAACGGGTTCAGCATGTACCACTTGTGCAACTGGTCAACGGCGTATGTGAGCACCGCCAGCGCCATGCCCACCATCGAGACCGGCCCCCAAAGCCTCCAGCGCACCGCCATCAGACGGTCACGCCAAGCCTGGCCCACTCGCGCAGCGCCTCGGCGTCGCGCGGGGTCACGTCCGGGTACTCGGGATCGCTGCCAACCTCTGTGGACACCTTCCACGACCGCGCGCACTTGGCGCCCCCGGCCTTCGCCGGCACCACGGCGACGCCGCGCACCTCGTCCATGCGCCAGGCATCGTCGGGACCTGCGCCGTGAATGACCTTTGCCGCCGAGGTGATGCAGATTTCGGCCATGTCGATGCCGTGGACGGCGTGCAGCAGTTCCTCGTCAACGATATGGATTTCCGGCGCCGACTCGAGCGAGGAACCGATGCGCTTTTCGCGCCGCTCGATCTCGAGCGCGCCGGTCACCACCGAACGCACCTTCATGACCTGCGTCCAGGTGCGCTCCAGCGCCTCGTTGCGCCAGTGTTCGCCAACTTCAGGGAACTGCTGTGTGTGCACGCAGGCCTCCGGCCCATGGCGCTCCATCCAGGCTTCGTCGGTGGTGAACGACAGGATCGGCGCAAGCCACGTCACCACGCAGTCGAAGATGCGGTCGATGACGGTGAGCGCGGCGCGGCGGCGGATGCTGGAGGGCGCATCGCAGTAGAGCGCATCCTTGCGGACGTCGAAATAGAACGACGACAACTCGATGTTCATGAAGTTGCCGAGCGCCGAATAGATGCGGCGGAAATCGAACTCGTCGTAGGCCTTGCGCACCACCCCATCGAGACGGGCGAGGTGGCTGAGCATCAGGCGTTCAAGCTCGGGCATGTCCTTGTACTCGACCGCGTCTTCCGGCTTGAAGTGGGCCAGCGAGCCGAGCATCCAGCGGATGGTGTTGCGCAGCTTGCGGTAGGCGTCGACGTTGGATTTCAGGATTTCCGGGCCAATGCGCTGGTCCTCGGCATAATCGCAACTGGCCACCCACAGGCGCAGGATATCGGCGCCATACTGCTTGATGACATCTTGAGGCACGGTGGTGTTGCCGAGCGACTTGGACATCTTGCGGCCCTGCTCGTCCATGGTGAAGCCGTGAGTGAGCACCGCGTCATAGGGCGCGCGGCCACGGGTGCCGCAGCTTTCCAGCAGCGAGGAATGGAACCAGCCGCGATGCTGGTCGGAGCCTTCGAGATAGAGGTCGGCGGGCCATTTCAGGTCTTCGCGCTGTTCGAGGCAGAAGGCATGGGTGGAGCCTGAATCGAACCAGACATCGAGAATGTCGCGCACCTGCGTCCACTCGTTGGGGTCGTGATCGGCCCCGAGGAAACGTTCCGTGGCGCCGTCGGCGAACCAGGCGTCGGCGCCTTCCGCCATGAAGGCGTCGAAGATGCGCTTGTTGACGGTCTCGTCCTTCAGCACCTCGCCCTTGTCGTTGACGAAAACGGCAATTGGCACGCCCCAGGCACGCTGACGGGAGAGAACCCAGTCGGGGCGATCCTCGATCATGCCGCGCAGACGGTTCTGCCCGGCCTTGGGCACGAAACGGGTCTCGTCGATCGCCTTGAGTGCAATCTGTCTTAAAGTTTCCGCCGGCGCGTCCGCGCCGCCGTCCTTTCGCGCGCCGGCACTCGCTGCGCTCGCTTGCGCTGCCACGGAGGGAATGGGCTTGTCCATGTAGACGAACCATTGCGGCGTATTGCGGAAGATCACCGGCTTCTTGGAGCGCCAGGAATGCGGATAGGTATGCTTCAGGCGGCCGCGTGCGAACAGCATGCCGGCGTCGATCAGCGCCTTGATGACCGCGTCGTTGGCGTCGCCCTTCTCGCCCTTGTCGGTGATGACCTGCTTGCCTTCGAAACCGGGGGCGTCCGTCGTGAAGCGGCCATCAGCGCCGACGGTGAAGGGGATGGCGGTGTCGATGCCGCGCGCTTCCAGATCGCGGGCGCAGTCCATCCAGATATCAAAGTCCTCGCGGCCATGGCCGGGCGCCGTGTGTACGAAGCCGGTACCGGCATCGTCGGTCACATGGTCGCCGTCAAGCAGCGGCACGTCGAAGTCATA
>JAZBOA010000524.1:0-3439 GCA_036350935.1 Anderseniella sp.
CAGCACTTACGAGCCAGGCATGGGTGCCATTCCCTCTACCGGCATTCCCTACGTGTTAGTGAACGGTGTCATGGTGGTAAAGGATTCCGTGGTTCAAGAGGTCTTTCCGGGTAAGCCTATTCGTTTCCCGGTGCAGGAGAAGGGTCGGCTGGACCAGATTACTATCGAACCCAGGGAATTTGACCCGAACCAGTGAGAACGGCTGTCTTGCTCTGGTCTGGGCCTATAGCCGGCACATTGAAACAACGCATCTGCGCAATCAATTACAGGTTGAAGGCAGCCCTTAGGGATGAGGATTGAAGTTGAACTTTTTCCTGGTCGGCGCCGTCTCGACGCCCGTCCCATACTTGTGCCGGACAATATACTTGTTTCGGTCTTTGAAGCTCACTTCCTTGGCCCCGTTTAGTTTGTCGCGCAGACCTTGCAGATACCATTTCATCTTGTGGTCAGGCAGACTGACTTGCGTCAGAAACCTCCCGAATGACCCCTGCGAAAACTGCAGCGTTTGCTGGGCCGTTCCATACACATAGTATGGTCCACTCAGGAGGTTGATGACGGGTCCAATGTGGGCGAACTCTTGCTCGCCCTGAGCATCACTGTCAGGCAAGAGAGCCACGGTATCATTCTGATAAATCACCCTCAGCAAGGGCAGGTTTGCGTAAGCCTTGGCTCCGGCGACATTGGTGAATTTTGGCTGGCCAAAAGTGAAGATGCGGCCAAGCTTGACACCATCATCCTGCAAGTAGATCCCCAGGATCGCGGCAACAGCGCCGCCGAGCGAGTGCCCCGTGAGATAAGTGGTATATCCGGGCTTGAGACGAGGCTTGATATCCCGATAAATCGCTTCGGCAGCAGTCCTGAAACCACGATGCATAAGAATGCCAGTCTTCTGGTCCTTGAGTGCATGGGTGTCCTTGTCCAGCGCCCAATTGGTATCGTTGGCGGTTCCCCGGACTGCGATCGCCTGTACTTTTCGCTGATCATTATAGCCTATGACGTACTGGACATCGGTCGTTCCGGGCGTGGCGATCCAGGCAGACTTGCCCTTGAGCTCTCCGAGAATCCTGGATTTGCCGTCATAGGCCAGATTGGCAATCTGGGCCGCGCGGTAGAGAAGGTCGAAATCGATGCTGGGCGACTTCGCCAAACTTGAGCCGGGGAAACTTATGACCACTCCCGCGAGCAGAATGATCATCCCAGCAATCCGGCGCAAGCTAGCAAAACCTATCATTGGATGATCCTCTGTTGCGGACAATCAATCAGCGCACTGACGACGGTTCGGTCGAATACCCATAAAGAGTCACATATCATGCTAAACATTCGACATGTCTGTCATGGACAAAAGTGAGGAGTTTTCAAGTGTTCTGGTGGGCGGTCACCCGGTGGGAGCACGAAGAGGTCCTGGAAGCGGTGCAGCGGCGCCTCGATGAGAACCCGCAAGCCATGCGCCAGCGCCGCGAGACGGTCGAGCACCCGTTCGGGACCATCAAGATGTGGATGGGTGCAACCCACTTCCTGATGAAGCGGCTCAGGAATGTCCGCACCGAGATGGCCTTGAGCGTGCTGGCCTACAATCTGACGCGGGTCATCAACATCATCGGCATCAAGCCGCTGATGGCGGCCATCAGGGTGTGACAGGCGCCTCAACGCTCCAATCCCGGACTTGAAGCCGCATCAGCCACTTCCTGTGCCTTGATTGGGATGTCAGCACGTCACTCTCAGCCAATGCCCGCGAAAAGCAAGCTCCAGTCCGCCCAAACCGGCAGCTCCGGTTCCGACGCGCGCGCCGGAGGCGTTTTCACACATGGCGTAACTCGGGGTCGGGCGGTGCCCTCCTTAAACTGGTAACAACCAGCATGGGCTGGGCGGAGTACAATGAAAGATCAGGAGAGCGGCTATGAAACTGTATGTCGGAATGGACGTATCATTGAAGGAGACTTCAATCTGCGTGGTTGATGGATGTGGCGAGATCGTTCTTGGCTTTGCGAGCGCTTGTCACGGCAAACGCGATTCACACATTGATCCGCCAACGTCCTCCACCGTCATTATGCAGAGGGCCCGGACCCTACTGCGGAGAGAACAGTGAACCCGACAGGTACAGTATAGAGAGCTTGACATCCAACCCCGAGTTAGAGAACAGCCAAGACCCTGTCCGGAGATTTGACATTGAACTTCGTCTGGCTCAATTCATGCTTGCACTTGCGTAACTTGATTTCGATGATGAGCCTATGGCGATGGCAATGATGGGCCCAAGCGGAGCGATGCAGAGGTTGAGCCGCAATTCAGAGATAAGGGAGAGCGCCAATGGCAATCGAGTATGAAATCGATACCAAAGATGGGATAGTCAGCCTCCATTTTAGCTCTCCACCAGTGATGGAAGATTACCAGAGCACTTTTCCTAACGTTCTCCGTGAGGTGGCAGCTGCTAGAACAGAACGCTGGCTGTTGGCTCTCGATTACAGTGAACCGAGTTCAGACGATAAGGTCCATGGGTTTAGTGAATTTGTTGCTCAAGAGATTAGCAGGTATGTGAAAAAGATGGCCGTCGTCTGCCCTTTGCAAGGACATGCACGGATTAACGACGTGCTTGAACCGATCAGGAATCAAGGCAAGCCGATCGAGATGTTTGAAACCGTAGATGAGGCCCGACACTGGCTTCGCCAGTAATGCGGACTCAAGGCAGATCCGTCACGTCCGTCTGCGAGGCGATGCGTTCCAGCATGTCGTAGTAGCTGTCGGCGGGAAGCATCGCCTTCGGATCCCAATGCCCTGCCGCATCGAGGCCGACCGATGCAAGCAAAGCTTCCGCATCGACTTGAGTGCCCGCTGCGGCGACCATCTTTCGGGCGAATAATGAAGTAACGTAGCCCACGGTCGGGACTCTACGCGGAATGGGCGCGAGCTCCAAATTGCCGATCTCTGTCAAATTGGCGGCAACGCCGGCTTGACAGTCGGGAATGCTTCGAGACGAGCCCGAGTTCCGCAAAGCGTTGTGGCTTGCAGATTCCAGAAACGCGCTGCCGGGGTTGGAGGGACGGCTTTCGGCCGTGAACCTGCGTTCCCCGATCCTTGTTGCATTCCGTGCTCTTTCTGTCCTGCAGGGTCCTCGACGAGTCAGAAAGCTGCCGATCCTGTTGCTGCTATGCCGACGCTCCTCGTCACTGGCAGCAAGGGATGACCCGGGGGTCGTAGACCGGCTGCGAGTTCGGAATGCCTCCGCCGAAATCCTGTGGGACAGCGTAGAAGGCCTGCGCCCACGCCTCAACGTCAAGCGGCTCGAACAGGCTTTCCCGCGGCTCGTGGCGGATCGGCTGGCCCGGATTGACATCGCGCAAGACCTCGCCGCCATCGATTGCAAGCCCCCGCCCGCTCCCGCGTCTCAGCGTCGTCTCTCAGCATCTCGCCAACGGCCAAGCCATGCGGCAGCGATAGCAGGTCC
>JAZBOA010000525.1:0-3305 GCA_036350935.1 Anderseniella sp.
AACCTTGTCCTCGCTGAATTGTGCCTGCCATTCGATGATTTCGCGGTGAACGGCATAGGCTTCCGGCATGGTGAGGCGGAGCTTGGCGTTGTCGAACATCAGTTTGGCCAATCGCCGGCGCTGCGAGCCGCCTTCGAACCAGCGCACGGTATACAGATTTCCGACAGCCTGTTGCAGCGCCTGTTTCTGCGCTTCGGTGAGCGGCGTGGTGCGCATGGGACGGCGCTGCACCGACCGTTGCTTGATATACGACAGCAGAGGATCGGCTGTCACGCTGCTATCCGGGATCAGTTCCACCAGATAGTCGGGATGCGTGTCCGGAGAATCGGGGCGACGACTGATTTCTGCCCGCAGCTTATGCGCGCTGGCGGCGATGGCAAGCGTTTCGAGCAGGGCGCCGTGGGCGATCTGGCTGGGGTGACCATCGAGGTCATAGACGCAATGCTCACGGGTATCGAAGCCGTGTACGATAAAACGATGGTCGTCGATGACCTCGAAGCGCCAGGGCTGGGTGTTGTCACCGGAGGGCGCCCATCGGGCGAGTTCGAGAATATCCGCAAGGGGTTGGTGGGTCGGCCGCATCTATCTGATTCCGAGCTTGCGTTTGGCCAGGGCAATGAGCAGCCGTTGCCAAGGATTGCGGTTGCCGCCGGGCCGCCAAGTATGGGCCAGCCTGTTGCGATAGGCGTCGAAGTGATAACCCCTGGGCGCCGCACGGACCGGGCCGCGGCCGAGAAGGATTTTGAGCGCCTCGGTGGCGGCGACACCGGCGCAAAGCTGGCAGGCCATGATGGTGGACGGCCCTTTATGATTGGCCAAGTCCACTGCGGACGGCTCGACCAAGTACCCCATCTGTATTCGGGCAGGTGCCAACCCGAGCAGAAAACGTATAGGCATTTCTTCTGCAGGGCCATCTTCCAACCGGAAATACTCCTCAAAACCCATATTGCCTGGCAGAAAGTTCAGCAGTGCTGCGCCCATTCCAAGCGGAGCTGCGGTGATGGCTGGAATGCCTTTTTTGGCGCAGGTAGCAAAGACCAGCTTGCGCGCCTCGAAAGCAAAGAAATCCAGACCGTCGATATAGAGATCGACGCCTTGAAGAAATTCTTCGACATTGCTTTGGGTGACACCATCGGCAAAGCCCGTGACGTCGAGTTCGGGATTGATGTCCCTGGCCTGCTGGATCATGACGTCCAGTTTGCTTTGTCCCAGGGTGCTAACCGTGGCGCCAGCCTGGCGATTGAAGTTGGCGAGATCGAAACTGTCGAAATCGGCGAGATGGAATTTCCCTATGCCAAGTCGGCAAAGGGTCAGCAGATGAACGCCCCCCACTCCACCCAAACCGGCAATTGCCACGCGCTTTTTACGCAGCAACTCCTGCTCTCGATGTGTCAACCAGCCAATATTTCGGGAGAAAGCCTGCTCATATGAAAAAAGGGACATCTTGCTTATTGATAGGTTTTGCTTACTCGCCCTTCAACAGGCGCTGAGTAATTCCCAACTCGTCCTCTTTTGAAAACCAGTAAGGATAGATACTTTTCACTCCCTGCGCCGAGGCGCCAAGACCACCATACTTTTGAACCTGTTCATCGGCATAGGCCAAATCGAGTTTCAGCAATACAGCCGGCGCATTGACGCGAGGGCAGAGTTTCTCCTCGCCCCAGGGAACAAAGCCGATCATGCGCTGATAAAACAGTGCGTGCCGGGGATTGACCTCGATCAGGAAATCCGTCGCATTGTGGATGTTGCGGCCGTAGATTACCGAGAGATGGAACAGTGCGCCCAGAACGTTTTTCGATTTGATTTCCTGGTCGACCGCAAGCTTGGTGACATCGCAGATTCTCCGACCTTGCTCACGCAACTTGTCAGCCTCGGCCTTGTAAAGCTGGTCAACCACCATACCCTGTGGCGAATCCAGCCCAAGGGTGAGCGTACCTGCCACACTATCCCCCATGTAGGCGACAAGAGTGATCTTGTAGGGATCATGGGTTAAATCCGGCGAGTCGTAACCTCGCCAACTGTACATCTTCTGTATCAGCAGACTAGCCGACTTGCGGCGGTCTTCGGTATTGGCAAGACGTACCTTGAACTCCTGGCGGCTGACGTGTGTGGTGTCTTCTGCTCGATCCAGGCTCTGGTCGATACACAGATCCTTCAGCCGGTACGGCGACTGGAACGCGACGATGGTCTTGTCCCATTCGTCGGGCTCACGCTGGCGTTTCTTGATGCCGAATGGAAGCTTGGGTAAATCAGGCATGGCCCAGTTCCGGGGTCCGAATGTATGCATTTTCATCATGGTTGCACGCGGAAGCTTGCCTATAGGTAATACCTTTATGTCGGCAATATCCTGGAGCAACTTGAAAGGTTCGGCGTGAAAGCCTGGTTTGCATCATTCCTTCAACCAGCGCGCCGCATCGCGCGCAAAATAAGTCAGCACCCCATCCGCCCCCGCACGCTTGAACCCCAGCAGGGCCTCCAGCACGCAGGCCTTTTCATCCAGCCAGCCGTTTTGCGCCGCGGCTTTCAACATAGCGAATTCGCCGCTGACCTGATAGGCGTAGGTGGGGGCGCCGTAGGCGTCCTTGATGCGGCGGATGACGTCGAGGTAGGGCATGCCGGGCTTGACCATGACCATGTCGGCGCCTTCCTGCGTATCCAGATCTTCCATGATGCGTCGCCAGAATTATCCGGGTGGATGATAAGTCACAGCGCTTCCAGACAGAAACAGGCAGGGGTAAGAATTCGCGTTCGACCCAGATTGCCTTTTTGCAGGAGTCCAGCGCGACGATCCCCGGTGACCAGATAATCCGCATCCCCGGCAATCGCCATCGCAACAAGAAAAGCATCGTCCGGGTCGTCAGCCTCGACATTGGAGGATAGCCGGTCGAGAACAATTGCGCGCTGCAGGTTGTTGATCATCGTGCCCACCCGGTTCGGTTGCAGCACCGCCTGAAATTTTGGATAGCGGCTGGCGCGGCGCAGTTCGTCGAGCTGGACGCGCGAAGTCACGACCTCAAACCGGGCGGCACGCCAGGCACGATAGATGGTGTCCGGAGCGCCATGGGGTGAGATCAGTGCAGAGAGCAAAACGTTGGTGTCGAGCACGACGCGCATCAGCGATTACGCGCCCATTGCACCGCTTCTTCAACGATCGCGGTCAGATCCTCTTCGGACAGGCTCTCGTTGGCGGCTTTGGCCTGCTCTGCCGTCAGCTCCAGGATATGGGCGCGAACAGCCTCTTCGATGAAGCGGGACAAATCACCTTTGCGTCCGCCGCCCTGGCTGGCCAGAAACAGACGAAGGGA
>JAZBOA010000526.1:0-3515 GCA_036350935.1 Anderseniella sp.
CGAATGGGGCATGAACTGGTGCATCGCCAGTCACATGCACTACTACCTCATGCTCCACGCTGCAGTACTCGAGCGGGATGGCCATGCCCTGATCATGCCGGGCGACCCCGGCGCCGGCAAAAGCACACTCACTGCTGCCCTCATGCTGGACGGCTGGCGTCTGCTGTCAGACGAGATCGCCCTGATCGACCGAAACGACGGGCTTTTGTATGGCCTCGCCCGTCCGGTCAGTCTGAAGAACGCTTCCATCGACATCGTTCGCGGCCACGACGCCCAAGCCATTCTGGGCACCACTGCGCGTGACACCCACAAGGGCAGCGTCGCCCACCTCAAGCCAACTACCAACAGTGTCCTCCGGGTCAAGGAACCCGCGCAACCCACCTGGATTGTCTTTCCGCACTGGAAGTCTGGAGAAGAAGCCCGCCTCACAGCGCACTCCAAATCGGCAGCCTTCCTGCATCTGGCAAGTCACGCATTCAATTACAGCCTACTTGGACAGATTGGCTTCCAGCGTGCCGCGGCACTCATGGATCGTTGCAGCTGCTGGGACTTCGAGTATGGTCGACTCGAGGATGCCACTACCCTCTTTCGGAACCTTGCCCCATGAAGCCACGCTGTCATCCGCTGCTGTCGGTTCTGGCCAGACCAACGGACATGGCGAACCTAGACCAAGCTGGCTGGGACAAACTGATCCACCAGGCGGGCCGTGCCGGCCTGCTTTCACGGCTGGCTCTACTGGCAGGCGACCAGGGACTGATTGAAAAACTGGAGGCGCCAATCCAGCGCCATCTTGTTGCCGCCAGAACCTTGGCAGAGCGACAACGCCGCGCCGTTGCGTGGGAAGCACGCAAGCTGGACCAGGCCCTGGCGAAACTGAACATCCCTGTGGTTTTGCTTAAGGGCGCCGCCTATGCTTTGGCCGACCTGCCCCCTGGCAGGGGCCGGCTTTTCGCCGACGTCGACATCCTTGTACCCAAGGCTTCACTCGGCCAAGTGGAGGCGGCTCTCCTCCTGCACTGTTGGCACAGCACGCAACAGTCGGCCTACGACGAGCGCTATTACCGGCAATGGATGCACGAACTTCCGCCCCTGACCCACATCCGGCGTCAGACCCATCTAGACGTCCACCACAACCTGTTGCCCGAAACGGCGCGCCTGAAAACCACGCCGGAACTAGTAATCGACTCATCCGAACCATTGGCGGGATACCGGGCGCTGCGGGTACCTTGCCTGGAGGACATGGTGCTGCATTCCGCGACCCACCTTTTTCACGAGGGAGAATGGGGACATGGCCTGCGGGATCTGGTGGATCTGGACCAGCTATTGCGGCACGGCATGTCTCGCCCGAACTGGTGGGGCGACCTCCTCGGCCGCGCCGAGGCCGTCAACCTGATGGGGCCGCTGGCGTTAGCTTTGCGTTATGCCCGGCGCCTACTCGATACCCCGGTGCCGAACGACGTCCTGTCCCGATCCGCAAGTGATCTCAATCCATTGGCGTGGCCTTGGCGGGACGCCCTGTTCCTCGGCGGCTTGCTCACCGCCCACCCCTCCTGTCGATTGGTGTATTCCGGCCTGGCGGAATTCATGCTCTATATCCGCAGTCATGCCCTGCGCATGCCTATCCATCTTTTGATGCCGCATCTGCTGCACAAAGCCTGGACCGGTATGCGGAGCGAAAAAGGGGAGACATGATGCTGACAAGACTAAAGCGTCGATTTTCTTTACACTCAGGGCCAGCAGCAATCCTTAATCATTCGTAAGTGTCTGAATTTAAGCCAGATCGATTTTGAGCATAAATATTGCTTAAATCTCATATGATCTTTGCATTCATGTTAGGTGTACGATGAACAGTCAAGACGAAACACCGCCCATTACCCAAAGCGTCGACCAAAGTCGGCGTCGCCTGACTAAGGTCGGCTTGGCCGCCCCCGCCGTACTGGGCGTGCTCGCCAGTCGCCCGGTACTTGGCCAATCTCTGCACCACTGCACCCCCTCCGGCCATATTTCGGGTTTTGCCTCGCCCAACCCTAATGCAGATCCCTGCAATGTAGGTGAGTCCGTCGATCACTATGCAAATGACCTCGATAACTGGCCACTAGAATTTTTGACCTCTAATGGAAAACCACTTCTATTCAGGGAAAGCCCAAATGGTTCAGGTTTAATCCTCTTTGCCGACGCTTATGAGCGTATTGATAAACAAAATAATGTAACGCCCGCAACGGTATTGGATTTGCTTAAAGGCGCTCCAACCAAAGACAATGGCAATCCTGAAATTGATATGGTGTTGCAATCCACATCCGACAACGTGGACTTGGAATTGGGGCAGTTAGCTGTGGCAGTCTGCATGAATTCTCTTGGTGTCGCGAATTTCCCCATCGGGCCAAAGACGGTTGTCAAGATGTTTAACGGCGTGTTCGTAAATGGCACGGATAATGTGACCAGTACCAACAATTGGAACGCGGAACATCTCAAGGACTATTTCAGAACACTGCTGAAATAAGAACTTCTTTAACTATTTTCAGCCGCCCCTCCGAACGAGGGGCATTTAGCTTTTCCGCAGAACGAGATCCCATGGCCGGAATGACCTTGATCTGTCGGAATTCTTTACATGGCGACCCCGTCCGCTCAGAAAACCGTTTAAAATCATCAACCAACGAAGCATGGCGTAATGTTTGCTTGCCAATTTCGTCGTGCCACTTGAGACAGTGGCACTCCTCCTCTAAAAATTGCAGTTGCATGGCCGAATCAATGGACAGAATAAGTTCTTGCTACAGCAACCGGCCGGCAAACAGCCGAGGTCGCGCGCAGGGATTATTCTCCGTCACCCCAGCTGAGGAGCGCGACCTAGAGCCGCTGATCCGTGCCGTAAGGCAACCTAGGCATCACAGCTTTCCCAAACTCAGCGCCACTTGCATCCCGGCTGCCAACCGTCCAGGGTGGCCAGGCCCACCGGTCTCATGAAACGGTGTCTGGAGAATTCCTCCATTTTGCTCGCAGTGTTCTTCCGCGCACCGCATGAAGCTCCTCCAACTCCCCCCCGGTGAACTGCGCCGGCAACTTGCCGGCTCCGGAATCTGGCTGCGCACCGGGCCGTTTTCCCTGCGGGTGCGATCGCGACTCGATGCCGTCGCCGAGGGGCTGGGCGAACTCTACGGCCAGTTCGAGGTACGCAACCCGCGCGAGACCTTCGCTGACTTTCATGTATCCGTCGATCCACACACCAAACTCAGGAAGGGGCTGCGTCCCAAGGTCAATTTCTCCTTCGACGGCGCCGAGCCCTTCGAGCCCGAGCCCATCGACCAGGCCTACCCCATGCTCGAACGGGGACTCGACTGGTGCGTTTCGGAACATGCCCATCAGTACCTGATGATTCACGCCGCGGTGGTGGAAAAGAACGACCAGGCGGTGATCCTGCCCGCCCTACCCGACTCCGGCAAAAGCACGCTGGTCGCCGCCCTGGTATTGTCTGGCTGGCGTCTGCTCTCCGACGAACTGGCCCTGATCGATCGCAAGAC
>JAZBOA010000527.1:0-2014 GCA_036350935.1 Anderseniella sp.
CGCCCATTTCGAGCTGAAGCTTGCCGAGCCGGAAGCGCGCTTCGGCATTCTGGTCATCTTCCTGGATGGCGCTCTTGAGCTGGATGATGGCGGCCTTGCGATCGCCTGCGTCGAGGCTTTGCTGGGCTTGTTGCAGCAGGGTTTCGCTCGATTCACCGCTGCACGCTGTCAGGCTCAGGCCCAGGATCAGGACGAACAGGAGCCGGTTTGGACGGGCTGCGGAGGAGTGTGAAAATGAGCGCATGGTGAATTCTGTCTCCTGATATTGTCTGTCAGATTGTAATGGACTTGCCGGGGGGAATCCGCCTGTCCGCGCCGTCATCGATTTTGACGAGGAATCGTCAACTTTTCATGACGATTGGCCGCTTATGCGTTTAGTTTCCTGTTTGCAGTAGAGTTCCGGTGTTGACCACGCAAAATCCAGACCTGATGTTTTTATCCATTGTGCAGCGAATTGTTTTAGCCTTTTGCGGCCTTCTGCTCGGGTTTTCGGCCCTGGCAAATGATGGCCTGGCGTTGGCGCAGAAGGTGTACGACCGGCCTGACGGGCGGGACCTCACGACCCTGAGCCGCATGGTGCTGACCGAGAAGGGCCGCTCGCCGCGAATCCGCGAACTGGTCACCTATCGCATGGACATGGGGCGGGGCGAGACCGCCAACCTGATCCGTTTTCTCGATCCCGAGGACATCGCCGGTACCGGCCTGTTGAGCGTCGACAAGGCCGATGGCGAGGCTGATCAGTGGCTGTACCTGCCGGCGCTGGATCGGGTGCGGCGCATCTCCAGCAACCGCAAGGGCGGGCGCTTCGTCGGTTCCGATCTGTATTTCGAAGACCTGCAGACCCGCAGCCCGGACAAGGACCGCCACCGCCTGCTCGGCCGGCAGGCGGAGAACGGCATCCTCTGCGATGTGCTGGAGAGCATCCCGGTGGACTCCGCCAACTCCGTCTACCGCAAGCGCATCAGCTGGATCGATCCGCAGACCCTGCTGGTCCAGCGTGTCGACTATTTCGAGAAGGACGACGGCACGCCAAGCAAACGCTGGCTATTGCGCAGCAGGAAAAAGGTCCAGGGTTACTGGACAGATACCGACAGCCGCATGATCGACCTGCAGAGCGGCCACGAGACGCGGATGGTGATCGATGTCGCCCTGTATGATCAAAAGCTTCCGGCCCGCCTGTTTACCACTCAGACACTCGCCGACGAAAACCTGGAATCGGACTATCGCCCATGAAGATCCTGCTGTTGACCCTGCCTCTGCTTGCTCTGCCCCTGCATGCTGCGGACGATCTGCCGCCGCCGCGCACCACGACCCAGGACATCGCCATCGACGCCCCGGATGATCTGCCGCCGCCGCGTGCCACGACGCGCAAGCCACGTATTGCACCAAGCGAGTCAGTACCTGCCGAGTCGGCGATCAACAGCGCAGACGATCTGCCCCCACCTACTGCGCGCAGTGCAAGGAAGACTGCGCGCGGCTTCCAGCCGACGCTCAAATACGGCGTCGACGACCTGCTGCTGGAGACAGGCTGGCTGCCCGACGCGCCCGAAGCGGACAACTATTCGACCCTGCGCGCCAGCGCCTATGTGCTTTGGCAGCCGAGCCGCGACTGGGAATTCCGCGCTGGTGCGCGTCTTGATGGCATGTGGCAGAACGGCGGGCTCGCCGATCACGACGAACTGCTCGCCGACTACACTGAAACCTATGTGCGCTACCGCAGCGGCGACACTCGCCTGACGTTCGGTGCGCAGACCATCATCTGGGGGCGTGCCGACGAGATTCCGCTGGCCGACCGCGTCAGCCGCGTCGACCTGACCCGCTTCATTCTCGATGACCTCGCCGACCGCCGGCGGGCCCAGCTGGCGGCGCGCTGGGAGCAGACGTTCGGTGACTACAAGCTCGATGCGGTGTGGCTGCCGGTGTTCCGTGGCGCGCAGCTGCCGGACTACGCAAGCGTGTGGAGTCCGGTCAACCGCACCACTGGCCGCGTCATCGGCATCGACCCGGCGCTGAC
>JAZBOA010000528.1:0-2032 GCA_036350935.1 Anderseniella sp.
CTGAGTCATCGCATTGGTACCCACCGGCAATATCTGGACTCGGCCATTTGAAACGGGATCGATCTCTTGCCACGTCCCACCCAATGGTTCCTTGAGGCGAGCACGGTCAACTGAAATCGGATGACCGGCCTTCATCCGGTTAGCGGCTGAATCGATAACTAGATTGGCCGCTGCAATGATGTGGCCGGTAGAACGATAGTTTTCAGTCAGAAAAGCCGGCTTAGCGTTGTAGTCGGCCTCAAAGCGCCGAATGAACTCAACCGATGCCCCATCAAAAGCATAGATATTCTGGTCGTCGTCGCCCACGGCGAACAAAGTGAGCTTGCCGTCTTCGTCAGGCAGGGTTCGCCCAGACAAAGCGGAAATCAGTTCATATTGCTCCGGACCGATGTCCTGATATTCATCCACGAGAATCCAGCGGAAACCAGCCAGCAAGCGATCGCGTTGCTCATCGGCTTCCTCGGGCGGCAGTCCAGTCCCCCTGAGAAGGGCTATCGCTTCCCGCATGATTTCCTTGAATGTGTCGCCATCCACCTTATCCACCCGGCCTGCGAAGCTGGCACCCACAAGGCGCATGGCAAAGGCATGACAGGTCAGCACCGTCACACCCCGGGCATCATCACCGATCAAATCTGACAGGCGGCGGCGAATCTCTACGGCAGCATGCCGGTTATAGGCAAGTGCCAGAATGCCACGCGGGTTCTCACGCCGTGCGCGCACCAGATAGGCGATGCGATGCACTAGTACACGTGTCTTGCCTGAACCTGGACCGGCCAGAACCAGTACATTGGTCTGCTCCCGATCGTCTGCGACGATACGCTGCTGGTCTGGATTGTTAAGGGATTCGACAATCGCCCGCCATGATGCAGGCGTCGTTTCGTGGGTCAGCTCTTTTTCGCGCCCAGGTAGCCAGCGTTTCAAGAACGAGTCCTGATCCATACTGAAGTAATCCATGGCCAGGCTCAATGCTTCCGCCATCGCCTTGAGGCCACGCTGGACATACTCTGCCATCACATGAATCTGGATCACCTGTTCCATGTAGTGCAGTTTCAGAGGCTCAAAATCTGCCTTCACAAATCCACGCTTCTCTTGCCCAAGATGGATCGTCATGGCTGGGCGGAAGACGGCAAGCCCCTTGTTGAGTCGGATTACGTCCTGTTCATGCAACCACAGCAATGATCGATCCAGTAATTTGGCCGGGTCCTTCACCTCTGCCTTTAGCAGCAGGTCGGCTTCGATAGCCTGATTAAGCTTCCCAAGTGTGGTTTCGGCCAAAAGGTCTGATCCGCGAGCGCCCTGCGGAAGACAGCTCAGCAAATGTGAAAGCAAGTGCTCGGCAGCGGTACGCCGCAACCGGGCAGTTTTTTCCAGAGCTGACCATTCCCTCTGCAAAGCAACTTGGACGGTTTCCGCGTCCAGGCTTCGCAGGCGCAGGCTTCCCAGGCCGCCCTCCTCGCTTCGGCCATCGATAGCCAGGCCCTTCAGAATTCGCAAGATGGTTTCGGGAAGAACGTGTTTATGCCCAGCGTCCTTCAGATGCTGCACCGCATGGCGAAGATGCAGAACAGAGGTTTCACCCTTGCTGAGATCGGGGGCAGAAAGCCGCAATTCATTAATCAGGGCTACTTCCAAATCAGCCGCTTCCGCAAAGCGCTTCTGCGATGTGCGATCCACCCCCACATGCACAAAGGCAGTCAATGCAGTGTCGTTGCTGGCAATGCCGAGTTTTTCCAGGTCATATAAGGCGGAGCGGACCTTTTCGGCGCTCATTCCCGAGACCCCCATCAATTCATCGGTTGAGATACCTTCATCGGCATCAGCGCTGATCAGCGCATCCACGACGGCCAAAAGTTGGCGTCGGTAGTCTTCAACCATGGGGTGTTTCGCCAGCTTTTCCTGCGCTTCTGCCACCGTGGCAACACGAAGCGATGATGGAAAAATTTGAACTCTGTTTTCATCCCGGGTGAGCAGAACCGCCTCTTCGAGCCAGGCGATAGCGGTACGCACACGCGTATCGTCGGTTGCCTGGTCA
>JAZBOA010000529.1:0-10145 GCA_036350935.1 Anderseniella sp.
CACGGTGCGCTCGTCGACATAGACATCGCGGCCCCATACGGCATCCAGCAACTGGGCGCGGGTATAGACACGGCCCGGCGTCTGCATCATGTGCTCGAGCAGCTTGAACTCGGTGGGGGACAGGTCGATGTCGCGGCCCGAGCGCTGCACCCGACGGGTGCGCCGGTCCAGCGACAGTTCGCCTGCCTTCAGCACATCGGAGACGGCATCCGGGCTTGAGCGGCGCAACAGCGACTTCACCCTGGCGATCAGTTCGGGGACCGAAAACGGCTTGACCACGTAGTCGTCGGCTCCGGTGGCAAGCCCCCTCACCCGCTCGGTCTCCTCGCCGCGGGCGGTGAGCATGATGATCGGCACGTCGCGGGTATCGGGGCGGGCGCGCAGCGAGCGGCAGATCTCGATGCCGGACATGCTCGGCAGCATCCAGTCGAGCAGGATCAGGTCCGGCGTGTCGTTGGAGATCTCGCGCACCACATCCTCGGTGCCGTCCAGCGTGCGCACGTTGAACCCCTCGGCCTTGAAATTGTAGGCGAGAAGCTCCTGGATCGGCTCTTCGTCTTCAACGATGAGAACGGTTGCAGGCATGGTCAATCTCCAGCAGGGACGGCGCCGGCGCCTAGCGGGCCGGCGTCTCGACAGTAGTCACGGAGGTTGAATCCTCCTTCGGCCGTTCACCCAGCGGCGGTCCGCCGGTGACGAGGTAGTGAATGTTCTCGGCGATGTTGGTGGTGTGGTCGCCGATGCGTTCGATGTTCTTGGCGCCGAACAGCAGGTGGGTGCACATGCCGATGGTGCGGGCATCCTCCATCATGTAGGTCAGCAGCTCGCGGAACACCGAATTGTAGAGCTGGTCGATCCGGCTGTCCTTCACCCATACGTCCTGGGCCTTGTCGACATCGAGGCGGGCATAGGCGTCAAGCACGTCCGACAGCTGCTCCATGGCAAGCTCGGCCATGCGGCTCATGCCGGCATTGACAGAGCGCGGCAGCGGCTCGTCGACAGCCAGCGTACGCTTGGCGATGTTCTTGGCCAGGTCGCCGATGCGCTCAAGGTCGGACGAGATGCGGATGGCCACAATGATGGCACGCAGGTCCGCCGCCATGGGCTGGCGCCTGGCGATCAGCTTGATGGCGCGCTCCTCGAGATCCTTTTCGAGCCTGTCGATCTTGTCGTCGGCGGCAATCACCTTCTCGGCAAGCCGCTTGTCGGACTGGGAAATGGCGTCGATGGACTTGGCGAACTGGTCCTCCGCAAGACCGCCCATCTGCGCAATCAGCTTGCGCAGTTCAGCCAGTTCCTCGTCGAAGGCGGAAACGATATGCGTGTTCATGAGATGTCAGCCTTTCAAGCGGGACATGGACGGCGATCAGCCGAAACGGCCCATGATGTAGTCTTGGGTGCGGCGTTCCTGCGGGTTGGTGAACATTGCCTCGGTATCGCCAACCTCGACCAGGGTGCCAAGGTGGAAAAAGGCAGTGAGCTGCGAGACACGGGCGGCCTGCTGCATCGAGTGGGTCACGATGACGATGCAATAGTTCTCGCGCAGTTCGTCGATCAGTTCCTCGATGCGGGCCGTGGCGATCGGATCGAGCGCCGAACAAGGCTCGTCCATGAGAATGATCTCGGGGTTGACGGCGATGGCGCGGGCGATGCACAGGCGCTGCTGCTGGCCGCCGGACAGACCGGTGCCGGGTGACTGCAGACGGTCCTTGACTTCCTCGAACAGTCCCGCCCGTTTCAACGAGTTGACAACGATCTCTTCAAGGTCGGTCTTGCTGGTGGCCAGACCGTGAATGCGCGGGCCATAGGCGATATTCTCAAAAATCGACTTTGGGAATGGATTTGGCTTCTGGAACACCATGCCGACGCGGGCGCGCAACTCCACCACGTCGATGTCGGGGGAATAGATGCTCTGGCCGTTGATCTCGATGGCTCCTCCGACACGGCAGGTGTCGATGGTGTCGTTCATGCGATTGATGCAGCGCAGGAAGGTCGACTTGCCGCAGCCCGACGGGCCGATGAACGCCGACACGGCCCGGTCTGGAATCTCGATGTTGAGCGGATAGATTGCCTGCTTCTCTCCATAGTGGACGGTAACATCCCTGGTGACGATCTTGGGCTTTTGCTGCTTCATGATCGCCGGCTGGGCTGGCGTCACGACGGTCTCAAACCGTTCGGGCATAACCAATGCTGTGGCGTCCATAGACTTAAACTCCTGGATGTAAAGTTCGGCTTTACCAGCGCCGCTGGAGACGTTGGCGAAGCAGAACTGCAATCGCGTTCATGGTGACAAGAAACGCCAGCAATACGAGGATGGCGGCAGACGTGCGGGCAACAAAGCCACGCTCTGGGCTGTCTGCCCAGATGAAGATCTGGGTGGGCAGCGCCGTGGACGCTTCCATAACGCCGTCGGGGGGGCTGGTAATGAATGCATTCATGCCGATCAGCAGCAATGGAGCGGTCTCACCAAGCGCCTGGGCAAGGCCGATGATCGTGCCGGTCAGTACAGAGGGCATCGACAGCGGCAGAACATGATGCAGAATGGTTTCGTGCTTCGACGCCCCCACGCCGAGAGCAGCCTCCCGGATGCCCTGGGGTACCTGCTTCAAGGCCGCACGGGTAACGATGATCAATGTCGGAAGCGTCATCAGCGCCAGCACCATGCCCCCCACCAGCGGGGCCGAGCGGGGAAGGCCGAACCAGCCGAGGAAAACGGCAAGACCAAGCAGGCCGAACACGACGGAAGGTACTGCGGCAAGGTTGTTGATGTTGACTTCGATCAGGTCCGTCACCCGGTTCTTCGGCGCAAATTCCTCAAGATACACTGCCGCCGCTATCCCCATCGGGAAGCTGATCAGGAAGCACACCAGCAGCACCCAGAACGATCCCGAGATAGCTCCGGCCAACCCCGCAAGTTCCGGGAAACGGCTGTCGGCATTGAACAGGAGCGCCTTGTTGAACGGCTGGGATATCAGTCCCTTCTGGGACAACGCATCAAACCAGGCGATCTGCCGGTCGTTCACACGGCGCCGTTCCTCGGGCAGGTCGCGTCCGATCTCACCCTTTGCAAGCTGGTCAAGCGGGTCCGACATGGGGATGGAGAAGCTTGCGGTGGTGCCAATCATGGATGGATTCGCCATGACCTCATCCCGCACCAGATACTGAGCGGATGAAGTGAACATGGCAAAGTAGTCGCGTTCGTCGGATTTCGAGATGCCGTCAAGCTGGCCGGCAAGCGCATCCCGCACGATCTTGCGCCAGTTGGCCTTGGACGGATCGGCCCGGTCGATCTCGCCTGCCGGCAGAGCGATCTCAACAGTAACCATCGTCTGCACGAAGGCCTTGTAGCCGGTTGCCGTCAGCGAGGCGAACAGGATGAAGAGAAAGCCGAGGGCCGCCACGATTGCGGAGAGACCAAGCCCCTTCAGAACGCGATCCATCGCGTACCGTCTGGCGCGGCGCTTCTTCATGGCAGGCGACTGCCAGTCGACCGGGGCGGCGATCCGCGTGTCTGCAATCGACGACATCAATACATCTCCCGGTACTTGCGCACGATCCGCAGCGCGATGACGTTCAGGCCCAGCGTGATGATGAAGAGCATCAGCCCAAGGGCAAACGCTGCCAGTGTCTTCGGATTGTCGAACTCCGTGTCGCCGATGAGCAGCGTCACGATCTGCACCGTCACGGTTGTGACCGAGTCGAGCGGATTGACGTTCATCGTTGCAATCAGGCCGGCAGCCATGACCACGATCATTGTTTCACCGACTGCGCGTGAAAGCGCCAGCAGGATGCCGCCAACGATGCCAGGCAGTGCTGCCGGCAGCAGCACCTTGCGGATGGTTTCGCCCTTGGTCGCGCCAAGCGCAAAGGAACCGTCGCGCATCGACTGGGGCACAGCCGCAAGCGCATCGTCGGAAAGCGAGGAAATGAACGGTATCAGCATGACGCCCATGACGGTGCCAGCGGCGAGGGCGCTGTTGGGCGACACGTCAAAGCCAAGTGAAATGCCAAACTCGCGAATGGCCGGGGCCATGATGAGCACGGCGAAGAACCCGTAAACGACAGTTGGAATGCCAGCCAGTATCTCGAGCAGCGGCTTGACGATGCTGCGGAAGCGTTCACTCGCATACTCGGTCAGGTAGACGGCCGCAAGCAGGCCGATGGGAACCGCAACCAGCATCGCGAGTGTGGCGATCACCATGGTGCCAAGAAACACCGGTACCGCCCCGAAAGCGCCGGAGCCTGCTACCTGATCCTCGCGCATGGGGATCTGGGGTTCCCATCTCATGCCGAAGAAGAACTCCGACATAGGAACGCGGCGGAAGAACTGGGCAGCTTCATAAACAAGTGACGCAATGATGCCGAGCGTCGTGAGGATTGCGACAATCGAGCAGAAGATCATGAACAGGTTCATCGCCCGCTCGACGCTGTGCCGCGCCGTGTAACGCGCCGAGATCCGGCTCCAGGCGAACGTCATGCCGGCAATGGCAAGGGCCGCAGCGAGCGCGAACATCGCCAGATGGGAGGAGAACCTCATCGAGTTCAGGCGCTGGGCGGCTGCGGCTACTTCGGGGGTAGGCTCGCGAAAGATGTTGCCCGAAGCGACCTGCTGTATTTCGCTCAGCAGCAGATCCCTTTCAGAAAGGGGCAATGAGGCAGCGCCGGGCATGCCGGCAAGCAGGACATGATTGATCACGCTGCCTTGAAACAAAAGCCACACAAGCACCAGAACAAGGGCTGGCACACCAGTGTAAACGGCCACATTGGCGCCATGGTAGACCGGGCGGGAATGAAAGCCGGATGCACCGCCTGCGGAGCGTGCGGCCGCCGCCTTCATGCGGCCCGCTACGAAACCTGAAACGGACAGGACCACCAGAAGGATGAAGAGATAACCGACCATGACAAACCTCATCCCCCTTGGGCAACAAGAGGCACCCGCCCGTCCCCCGGGCGGGTGCCGATGCGTGTGACAATTACATGCTCTTGGCTTTGGTCACGCTTTCGCGCACCTCGGCTGCCTTGTCAGCAGAAAGCGGGGTCAGGCCACGCTCGCTGAGATAGCCGCCAGAGCTGAGAGCCGCTTCGGAGACATACTCCTCAAGGAACTCCTGCATGCCGGGGATGACGTTGCGATGTGCGTTCTTGACGTAGAAGTACAACGGACGTGCAATCGGGTAGGAGCTATCGGCGATGGTGTCGAAAGTGGGCTCAACACCATCGATCTTCACACCCTTCAGCTTGTCGTTGTTCTCATACAGGAACGAGTAACCGAAGATGCCGATGGCGTTCGGGTCGGCATCGAGGCGCTGAACGATCAGGTTGTCGTTTTCACCGGCTTCGATGAAAGGTCCGTCCTGGCGCATGCGCGAGCACACCTCGTTCCACTTGTCTTCGTTGGACTTCTTGAGGTCCTTCATGCCTTCCAGCTTGTTGCAGCCGTCATGCATGGCGAGTTCAACGAAGGCGTCGCGGGTGCCGGAGGTGGGCGGAGGCCCAAACACGGTGATGGCGGCGTCCGGCAGGGAAGCATCGATTTCAGACCACTTCTTGTAGGGGTTGGCCATGAAACCGCCCTTGCCATCCGGCAGCTCAGCGGCCAGCGCCTTGAAGATCTGCTCTTCGGTCAGGCTCCAGTCAGCTTCGTTCTTGCGCGACACGGCGATGGTCAAGCCATCGTAGCCGATAAGCGCTTCCGTGATATCCGTTACACCGTTCTTGGCGCACAGTTCCTTTTCGGAATCCTTGATGGCGCGCGATGCACCGGTGATGTCGGCGTGGTCCGGACCAATGCCGCCACAGAAAGCCTTGAAGCCGCCGCCAGTGCCGAGCGACTCAACCACCGGAGCGGGCTTGCCGGTCTTGTTGGCAAACTCTTCCGCTACAGCCTGGCTGTAGGGGAATACGCTTGAAGAACCGACGACCTTGATCTGGTCGCGGGCCTGGGCTGCGGTGCCGGCGACTGCCAGCGATGCAATGGCCACGGTGGCCATGAGGAAACTGCGTTTGATCATCTTGATGACCTTCCCTGATGGGGTACTTGCCCCGTTGGTAGATATTTGCGACCACCTCAGTGCGCCTGTCCGGCTTGATGAGCCCTGGCCGCTGCGAACGGCCCATCAGGTATAGCCGCCACGACAAGACTGTGTGACAACTACATGACAATTAAATGACAATTCAAGTCATTGAATAATAACGGATTATTCTGCGGCGTTCCGCGCGCTGGCAGCGGCTGGCAGACGAACTGTGAAGGTGCTGCCGGTGCCTCTGGCTGAGCGGATGTCAAGGTCGCCGCGGTGGCGCAGGACAATGTGCTTGACGATCGCCAGGCCAAGGCCCGTGCCGCCGCGCGACCGGCTTTCCTGCTCGTTGACGCGGTAGAAGCGTTCGGTCAGGCGCGGCAGGTGCTCGGCGGCGATGCCTTCTCCGTGGTCGGTCACAGACAGCGAGATGCGGCCGCGCACCGCGTCGCGCCTGATGGCGATGTCAATGCCCTTGTCCGGCGCGCCATACTTGATGGCGTTCTCGACGAGGTTCTGCATCACCTGGATCAGCTCGTCGCGGTCGCCCGTGACCAGCGCCTGCCCGTCGGCCTGAAGCCGCAGGGCGCAACCGGCGGCGCGGGCCTGACCGGCCAGCATGTCGAGGGTGTAGCGGGCAATCTCGGCGAGGTCGACCGTGCCGGCAGGCGGGCGGTGGACGTTCATCTCGACCCGCGACAGTGACAACAGGTCATCGATCAGCCGGCGCATCCGGTGGGCCTGCTCCAGCATGCGGCCAAGGAACCGCTCCTGCGCGGCCGGGTCATTGCGGGCCGGACCCTGCAGGGTTTCTATGTAGCCGGTCAGCGAGGCAAGCGGGGTGCGCAGCTCGTGGCTGGCATTGGCCACGAAATCGGTACGCATGCGCTCCAGGTGCTGCTGCGCCGTGAGGTCCCGGAACAGGATGCTGGCAGCCTGCGCCGCCGCCAGGGCCGGGCCGCCGGACGGCAGCACCAGCGGCGCAATGAACGCCTCGAAGCGGCGGCCGCCGCCGGTGCGGCGTTCATAATCGACGCGCCGGGCGATGCCGCTGCCGATGACGTCCTCTACGGCCTCCAGGATGGACGGCGCACGCACGTGCTGTGACAGGTGATCGCCGGCGATGGCGGCGTTGAACAGCTGCCGGGCGTTCTCGTTGGCGGCCAGCACCCGGCCGGCATTGTCCACCACCATGAACGGGTCGGGAATGGCGTCGGCGAAACTGCGGGCGAAACCGCCAAATTCAGGTTGCGGCGGCGCGGATGCTTTCGCATCATCGCCCGGCGTCTGCGCGGTCTGGCCGTCCTGTTGCTGCCTGTTCCAGATCATAAAGGGAATCATGATGGCAAACACATGCCATGGCAATGTGACAACTGTGTTGGACGACCCGCGCCCCGCACCGGACGAGCCCGGCATCATCGAGTTCATGGCGCAGTCGGAAGGGTTCTTTCCCGATGACGCCGCCGGGCTGGGCATGGCGGACATGCGGGCGTGCTACGACAGGCTGTGCCAGCACTTTCACGGCGGACGTCCGGCCGGCATGCAGGTTGAAGACATGACCGCGCCCGGTCATGCCGGTCCCATTGCACTGAGGCGCTATGCGCCGGCCGAAGGCCGCGACGGGGCGGGGCTGATCTACCTGCACGGTGGCGGCTATGTGCTGGGATCGCTGGACAGCCATGACGACATCTGCTGCGGGCTGGCGGAACTGTCCGGCGCCACGGTGATCGCGGTAGACTACCGGCTGGCGCCCGAGCACCGGTTTCCGGCCGCCTTCGAGGACAGCGCGGCCGCAGTGCACCATATCCTTTCAAGCCCGGACACCTTCGGGATCGACCCGGCCCGCACCGCGCTCGGCGGAGACTCTGCAGGCGGCAACCTGACCGCCGCGGTTTGCCTGAAACGCCGCGATGAAGGCCTGCCGCTGCCATCGGGCCAGGTGCTGGTCTACCCGGCGCTGGGCGGCGACATGAGCCGGGGGTCGTATGTCAGCCGCGCCAACGCACCGGGGCTGACTACCCAGGACATGGCGGCCTATGACGGCTGGTACACGGGGCCGGACAACGAGACAGCGCGCCATTCGAAATTCCGCACGCCGCTGCTGGAGACGGACTATGCCGGGCTGCCGCGCGCCTTCATGGTGGCGTGTGAATGGGACCCGCTGCGCGATGACTGCTTTGACTATGCGGCCCGGCTGGAGGCGGCGGGCGTGCAGGCAAGGGTACGCCACGAGCCGGAACTGATCCACGCATCGCTGAGGGCGCGCCACGTCTCGCCCGCAGCAGGCGCCATGTTCGCCGCAATCGCCGCCGCCGTCAGGGAGTTCACCACATGAGCGCCGTCATCGACCAGTTTCCCCGCGCCGTCCGGGAGATCGAGAACGAGTGGATCACCCTGTCCGACGGCTGCAGGCTGGCGGCGCGCATCTGGCTGCCGGAAGACGCCGGGACTGATCCCGTGCCGGCAATCCTTGAGTACCTGCCCTATCGAAAGCGCGACGGCACCATTGTGCGCGATCACCTGACCCACCCCTATTTCGCCGGCCACGGCTATGCCTGCTTGCGCGTCGACATGCGCGGCTGCGGCGAGGCTGACGGCGTGCTGGAAGACGAGTACAGCGAACAGGAACTCGCCGACGGGGTGGAGGTCATCAACTGGATCGCGGCGCAGGACTGGTGCACCGGCAAGGTGGGCATGATGGGCATCTCGTGGGGCGGCTTCAACGGCCTGCAGATAGCCGCGCTGGAACCCGAGCCGCTGAAGGCCATCATCACCCTGTGCTCGACCGACGACCGCTATGCCGACGACATCCATTACAAGGGCGGCTGCCTGCTCAACGAGAACCTGGGCTGGGGGGCAACCATGCTGGCCTATTCATCGCGCGCGCCCGATCCGCTGCTGTATGGCGACAAGTGGTACGACGCGTGGATGGAGCGGCTGGAAGCCGAACCCTTCCTGGCGGCGCGCTGGCTGAAGCACCAGCGCCGCGACGGGTACTGGAAGCACGGATCCGTCTGCGAACACTATTCCCGCATCAAGGCCGCGGTGCTGGCGGTCGGCGGCTGGAACGACGCCTATTCCAACGCCATCCCCCGGATGGTCAACGGCCTGACCTCGCCGGTCAGGGCGATCATCGGGCCATGGACCCACAAGTATCCGCACTTTGCCGTACCGGAACCGCGCATCGGCTTCCTGCAGGAGGCGCTGAGGTGGTGGGATTTCTGGCTGAAGGGGGAGGCGACCGGCGTGCTGCGCGACCCGGTGGTGCGGGCCTACATCATGGACAGCTATCCGCCACAGGGCCTGCCGGACAAGCTGCCGGGCCGCTGGATCGGCGAGGGCGCCTGGCCAGGACAGCTGATCGAGCCAAACCGTCTCTATCTGACGCCCGGCGGCCTGTCGCCGGAACCGGGCGAGGAAACCGCACTCGACATCTGCTCGCCCCAGACTACCGGACGGGATGGCGGCGAGTTCTGCGTCATCTGGCTGGGACCGGAATTCGCCGGTGACCAGTCACGCGATGACGCCGGCTCGCTGACCTTCGACACTGCGCCGCTTGGCATGGACCTTGATGTCGTGGGAGCGCCGGAACTGGAGCTGGAGTTCAGCAGCGACAAGCCGGTTGCGCACATTGCGGTGCGGCTCAACGACGTTCGCCCCGGCGGCGAAGTGACCCGCATTACCTATGCGCTGCAGAACCTCACCCACATCACAGGTCATGAACACCCGGAAGCGCTGGAGCCGGGCGAGCGATACTTTGCCCGCATCAAGCTTGATGACATTGCCTGGCATCTGCCTGCGGGCCACCGGCTGAGGCTGTCGATCTCGACCGCCTACTGGCCGATGATGTGGCCGGCGCCGGAGCCGGTAACGCTGACAGTGTACGCCGCACGCTCGTGGCTGACGGTGCCTGCGCGTACGCCCATGCCAGGAGAGAAAGAGCCATCCTTCCCCGAACCGGTCAGCGCCGCGCCGGTAAAGCTTGAGGAAGTAAGGCCTGAATTCCACAAACGCGAGCAGACGGAAGATCCCGATACCGGGGCGATCACGCTGGAGATCGTCGACGACTTCGGGATGTACCGGGAGGCCAGCCACGGGCTTGTTTCCGGCGGGGTGGGCCGTGAAACC
>JAZBOA010000530.1:0-5642 GCA_036350935.1 Anderseniella sp.
CAAAAAGAACGATATCGGTGATGCCGCTGTCGATCATGGCATCCTGGTAGCTCTCACGGTGCGGGTTTCGACGCTCGAATAGTTTCAACCACGGGGCAAGTCGTTCATAAAGCTGGTGGGAATAAATAATCAAGTAGGTTGATACACTGATAGTGACCAGGCCTACCAGTGTGATCAAGCCCATGGTCTCGCGGTCAATATGGCCAAGTGTTACACCCAGTGCAGCAAGTATCAGAGAAAACTCACTGATTTGCGCCACCGTCAGACCCGCCAGAAAACCGGTACGCGCGCGATAGCCCAACGCACCCATAATCACCATGACGATCAGCGGATTTCCGATCAGGACAAACAGCGAGAAGACCAGCGCCTCCACCAACTGGGCTCCCAACAGTCCTAGATCAAGCCGGGCACCCAGGTCGATAAAGAAAAACAGTAACAGAAAGTCCCGCAAGCTTACCAGGCGCGCGCCCAGTGCATCCCGGTAGGGTGTCGAGGCCAGGGACACTCCCGCCACGAAAGCGCCCACCTCCTTGCTGAAGCCCAAAGCTGCGCCTGCCGTCGCCAGGGCCACCGCCCAGGCGATACCGAACAATACCAGTAGCTCCGGCGATCGGGCGAGCTGATGGAGCAGACGAGGGAGCAAATACCGCGTCGCCAGCCCGATAAGGATAATAAATACGCCACCCTTCAACAGCACGGCAAGCGCCGCGTAGGTGAGGGATTCACCACCGGACGTTCCCGCTGCATTCAGGCCTATCATGGCGAGCACAACAACGAGATCCTGAACAATCAGGAAGCCCAGGGCGATGCGGCCGTGCAAAGTGTCGACCTCCCGCTTATCCGAGAGCAATTTTACGATGATGATAGTGCTGGAAAATGTCAACGCTACCGCCACGTACAGGGCGCTAATGGGCCTCATGCCGAACGCCAGCGCAATCAGATAGCCGATAACACTGGTAAACAATACCTGCCCAAGCCCCGTTGCCAATGCCACCGGCCCCATGGTGCGGATAATGTGCAGATCCAGCTTCAAGCCGACGACGAACAGCAACAATGTAATACCGAACTTCGCCAGCAGATCTATCTGGTCGTTAGCGCTGACCCACCCGAGCACCGACGGTCCAACCAGTATACCGACAGCGATAAACGCAACGATCAAAGGCTGGCGCAGGCGCACACCCACAGCCCCTACCGCCGCAGCAAACAGCAGCAGCACCGCCATCTCGGTGAATACGTCCGGGAACGCAGTCATGATCCAGCCTCGCTCCACCCCGGACTGCCGCGGCTGCCATCGTGTTGACTGCGCCACTTGCGCAGTGCGAGTTTTTCCAGCTCAAGCACCATGAACAGCGCAATGCCCAGCGCGATTATTTCCATGCCGTGTACGAAATTCACCGGCCGGGAATCGAAGAAGCGCTTCATGAACGGCAAATAGGTGAACAGCAACTGCAGTGTGACAACCACCGACACGGCGATCAGAACCGCGCGAGAGTTGAACAATTGATCAAGCTTGAACGATGGCGCGCGTAAATAGCGCACGCTGAACAGGTAGAACACTTCCATCGCCACCAGGGTATTGACCGCGTAGGTGCGAGACTCCTCCAGCGAGGAACCGTGCGTGCTGGCCCAGCCGAAAATGCCGAACACCCCGGCGGCCATCAGAGCCGACACCAGCGCAATGCGCCAGAGCAGAAAGCCCGACAGCATCGCTTCCCTTGCCGGTCGTGGCGGGCGGCGCATGGTCTCCGGTTCGGTGGCTTCGAACGCCAGCGCCATGGCCAAAGCCACCGAACTGACCATATTGACCCACAGGATCTGCACCGGGGTGATCGGCAGGGTAAATCCGAAAAGCACGGCGATCATGATGCTCAAAGCCTCGCCGCCGTTGATTGGCAGCAGAAACACGATGGCCTTTTTGAGGTTGTCGTAGACGGTGCGGCCCTGCTCGACGGCATGGACGATGGAGGCGAAGTTGTCGTCGGCAATGACCATCTCGGAAGCCTCCTTGGCCGCCTCGGTGCCTTTGTGGCCCATGGCGATGCCGACATCGGCGCGCTTCAGGGCAGGGGCGTCGTTGACGCCATCACCGGTCATGGCGACGATGGCACCCTGCGCCTGAAGCAGCGTGACCAGCCGCAGCTTGTGTTCTGGACTGACGCGTGCGTAAACGTCCACTCCCCACACGCATCTGGCCAGCGCTGCGTCGTCCATCTGGTCGAGGTCGTGACCGGTGATGGACTCAGAGCTGTTTTCGAGATTGAGCCGTGCAGCGATGGCGCGTGCTGTACCTGCATGGTCACCCGTAATCATCTTCACCCGGATACCCGCGGCCCGGCACTCGGCCACCGCCTCTATCGCCTCCCCGCGTGGCGGATCGATGAGGCCGAACAGGGCGAGCAGCAACAGGCCCTCGTCCACATCGTTGAAATCCAGCTCCTGCTGGTGGTCCTGTGCCGGCTTGCACGCCACCGCCAGCACGCGCTGCCCCTGGTTCGCCAGATCATCCACCTGTTGCCGCCAGCGCTCGGCATCCATCGGCAGTTCCTCGCCCGCCGCGCCATACACCCTGGCACAACGCGCCAGCACCTGTTCCGGCGCGCCCTTGAGATATACAGTGGCCCCGCCTTCGTGGCCATGGTGCAGCGTTGCCATAAACCTGTGCTCGGATTCGAAGGGAATCAGGTCAGTGCGCGGATGCTGTCGCCGTTCTTCCTCCGGTTCCAGCGCGGCCTTGACCGCCAGCACGACCAGGGCACCCTCCATCGGGTCGCCATGCACGCGCCAGTCATCTGCCTTCTGCTCCATCGTGGCGTCATTGCACAGCAGCCCGGCGCGGATCGCCTGCATCAGCAGCGGCGCCCGATCAGCCTCGACTGGATGATCCTCAAACAGGAAACCGCCACGCGGTATGTAGCCGGTACCCTCCACGGTGTAGAGGCCATCCACCGTGACGATGCTCTGCACGGTCATTTCGTTACGGGTCAGGGTGCCGGTCTTGTCAGAACAAATCACGCTCACCGAGCCAAGCGTTTCGACCACGGGCAGGCGGCGGATGATCGCATTGCGTCCGGCCAGGCGCGTCACGCCAATGGCCAGCGTGACGGTCAGGATTGCGGGCAGACCCTCGGGAATGGCCGCCACCGCCAACCCCACCACCGTCATGAACATCTCGGCGGCGCTGAAGTCGCGCACGAGTACGCCGAATGCGAACATCCCCAGTGCCAGCACCAGCACCGTTGCGGTAAGGCGGCGCGAGAACACGGCCATCTGCCGTAGCAGCGGCGTAAGCAGGGTCTGAACCTGAGCGACCAGATCGCTGATGCGCCCGATCTCGGTGGCCGCACCGGTAGCGACGACGATGCCACTGGCCTGGCCATGGGTAACGAGAGTCCCGGAATAGGCCATACACACACGGTCACCCAATGCCGCATCTTCGGTGACCGGATCAGTAACCTTTTCTACCGCCGCGGATTCCCCGGTGAGCACCGCCTCCTGGATCTGCAGGCCCTTGGCGCGCAACAGGCGCAGATCCGCCGGCACCTTGTCACCGGATTGCAACAGCACAACGTCGCCGGGTACCAATTCCTCTGCCGGCACGCTCACGTGCCTGCCGTCGCGCAACACCATCGCCTGCGACGACAGCATATTACGGATGGCCCGCAGCGCGTCTTCTGCCTTACCCTCCTGCACGAACCCGATCACAGCATTAACCAGCACAACGCCGAGGATGACGATCGTGTCCACCCAATGCTGCATCGCCCCGGCAATCAGCGCTGCACCGAGCAGCACATATATGAGAAGGTTATGGAATTGCGCCAGCAGTCGCATGAGGGGCCCGCGGGGGGCCGCTTCCGGCAATCGATTCACACCGTGCCGTTCCAGGCGCCGTGCGGCTTCGGCCGTATCTAGGCCGGTGTCGTCGGCCTCGAGTTCACTGAATACCCTCTCCTGTGTCTGGGCATGCCAAGACCGCGTGGATGCCGACAAGGAGGAATTGAGGTTATCAGGTCCAGGCATTGTTGTTAGCCCCCTGCCGTTTGAGCATATAAATTAGTCAGGCTACCAACGAGTCTCACGCCTCTGCAGTGGTCTAGTCTCCAATACAGGAGCCGGGTCATCATTTGATGCAAATCAACACATCGAGATACTGGAAGAAATTTTCTCCCACGGCTCTTCCCCGGGTTTTATACATGGGGCAGGATTAATGGCAGCCTTCCAGTAGATTCGCGGGGCAAGTTCTGGATAGTTCCTGCGTGAAAATGGCGGTTTATAGTTTTCGCGCCCCTGCCAATCCGGTAGTCGGGATATCATCGCTATCACTAACAGCATCGGAATCGTCAGTATGATCAAAAACAGCTATGTCAGCCAAACCGCACACGCTCTGGTCACGCTGGTTTGTCTGTTGTTCGCCGTCACTCCCCTGGCAAACGCCGGCAATACTGAGCGCGGGGCACAGATCTATGACGTCAACTGCGTCGCCTGCCACGGCCCCAACGGAAAGCCGGATCCTGATTCACCACTGGTCAAGAGTTTGGGTGTGATGCCGGCCGTCTTTTCCGACGCGCTGTTCAACAGCCGCGAGCCGGCCTCCACCTGGAAAATGGTGATCACCCATGGCGGTCCGGCGATGGGCTTCTCCGAGGCAATGCCGGCCTTTGGCGGAGCGCTGTCCGAACAGGACATCGACAGCGTGCTGAGCTACATCAAGACGATGGGCGGCGCACACGACTACCCGGACGGTTCTCTCAACCTGTTCCTGCCGGTTCGCACCAAGAAGGCCTTTCCCGAGGACGAGTGGGTGTGGAAACAACGCTATACCGGCCAGGATGGAGATGATGCCTGGAAGAACACGCTTGAATATGAGTTCCGCATCGGTGAGCGCGCTCAGGGTATCCTCGAGTTGACCCACGAGGTTAAAGGTAATGAAGAGGACTTCGGTCACCTCGAACCGGGAGTCAAATATGTATTGCTGCATGACCAACAGGCGGGTTTTATCCTGACGTCGGCCGCGCAGGTGGCTATTCCGCTCAATAGCGATGCCAATTGGGAATTTCTTCCGTACCTGGCCATGGGAAAAATATTGTCTGAGAAATGGACTCTGCAGAGCAGCGCACGCCTGAAGTTCGATATGGAAGACTCGGATGAGGGTAGCGCCGAGTTCGCCGGCGTAGTGCACTACGTTCATACTGATTACGGCAGGGCTGTATTTCCAGGGCTGGAACTGGTGGCTGAAGTACCCTTTGATCGCGGCGACGAACCCGACCGTGCCGACGCGGTGCAGTTTTCCATCGTGCCCCAGGCGCGCATCGGTCTGAACAAACGCGGCAACATCGCCCTTAATGCGGGCGTCGAGTGGCCGCTAAATGATAACGACCGCTATGACTGGCAGGTTTACCTCTACCTGATATGGGATTTCGCAGACGGTGGCTTTTTCGAGGGTTGGTAAGGGTATTGGCAAATCAGCTGGCACCTGGCGAACTAGCAGCTGCCCCGTTCCACTCGGCAAACGCAGCAAGACCATTGAGCAAAAGACCTACTGTGGTATTGACCGGCCTATGGGGCAATTGTCCGGGAACATTCTGCCACTTGCGGTATGGTATGGCCGCCATCAATGAAATGGCCAAACCAAAGGTATGAGCGCA
>JAZBOA010000531.1:0-4931 GCA_036350935.1 Anderseniella sp.
GGCAACCAGAACAACGACAATAAGGACAACCAGAACTACGGTTGGGCAGTTCGCCCCGGAGAATGATTCCCTTTGCCGCCGACAGGCACCGTTCATGAGATGGCGCTGTTCTCCTACGAGAACCTGTACCGGCACTCTCTGAGCTGCCGGAGCAACAAGCGCAACACCATCAACGCCCTCCGCTTCGAGGCGCACCAGGAGCTGAACCTGCTGGCGCTGCGCGAGGCGCTTGAGCCCCGCGGCAACCGGCCCGCCCCTCTGTCTGCTTTGTTACCCAGCGGCCGAAGCTCAGGGAGATCTTCGCCGCGGACTTCGCCGACCGGGTGGTCCATCACGTGCTGGTGGACTACCCGGAGCGATATTGGGAGCGGGCCTTTATCCACGACGGCCAGTTGATGCCGATCCATTGGACGTCCTGGCCAAGGATCGACCGGGCCATCCGTAGCCCGAACCTGCCGCAAGCGCAAGGGTGTGCATGCCGCGGTGGACCGACTGCAGCGGTTCATCCGTCAGGTCACGGTGTCAGCGCCGCGCCTGGTACCTGCAGCTGGATATCCGCAATTATTTTATGCGCATCGACAAGGCGATCCTGTGGCGGCTGCTGGAGCCGCACATCGCCGGCGACAATGCCCGGTGGCCGACCGAGCTGTTGGTGTTTCACGACTGCACCGACGGCCATATCGTCAAGGGCGCGCCCGGCGAGTTTTCAGCACCACCGCCGTGCGGTGGCTGAGAGCCATCATCCAACCCGCGGAGCAAGCCGACCGAGCAGAGCAACAACAAGAGGCGGGTAAATGCACGCGTCCTCCCTGCCTGCGCTGACCTCCAAATGAACCGCCGATCCCACTGGAGATCCTTTTCTAGTCTCCGAGGCAGCGGACGGGATGGACCAAGGGTCCGGATGCCCAATGAAGCTGATCCGATGGCGCGCCCACACGCGTACATCCAATGTGAGAGGTTTGGCTGACCCCGTGCTCGACCATCCGGAGGATGCGGCATCAACCCGCCCAATGCTCTGAACGGACGTGTGTGGTTCGGGCGTCGATGATAAGCCTGGCTTATCATGATCGCTTGCGAATCTCGCGCGCGCGGGCGCCGACGCGGCCATAAATATATTTAATTTGAATGCGCTATGAGAGGTTCAATCCGCGCCCATTGCCGTCACCTCAGCGCGGCACCGGCAGTTCGATCAGCCCCGCTCGGTGAAGCCGCAACAGCCCCACCCGCGCGCTTATCAGCTTCGCATTTGAGCTTCCATTCGTTCGGGAAGGCGCGGCGATCAACAAGCCCGCGCTCACTGGCCGCCAACCGGACTCGGGAAATCTCACCGTCAGGGATGAGACGGGGGCTTGCGGAAACGTGAGCGATGGTGTGGACTAAAAGGAGCACGTACTGCGGAAACGCCGAAACGGCCAATTCCGCGCCTAAAGTTGCGCACGCTGCATTTCTACCTAATTCCGTTCCCTATCCTAAGCCCATGGAGCAAAGTGTCGGCTGTGGAGGACCTACGAGACATGAAGAAGATCGCTCTCTTTTCAGACGGCACCGGTAACAGTGCCTCCTCTACTCACAAGACCAACGTCTGGCGGGCCTATCAGGCGCTCGATCTTTCAAACCCGAGCAGACAAATGGCCTATTACGACAACGGGGTCGGGACATCTCCGTTCACCCCAATGGCGCTCCTCGGACTCGCCTTTGGTTGGGGGCTGGCCCGCAACGTTCGACAGATCTATGGTTTCCTCTGCCGTAGCTACGAGCCCGGAGACGAGATCTACGGCTTCGGGTTCAGTCGCGGCGCCTTCACCATACGGGTTGCGATGGCCTTGATCGCCAGTGAAGGCATCATCGATCGACGTGAGGCACGAGACGATCAAGACCTCGATCGCCTCATCCACGCCGCATATCGCCGGTTCCGGCACAAGCACTTCACGCCCTCGTTGTTGTCATTTTTCCTGCGTCCTGCGCGTGATTTTCTGATGGGGGCTTGGGATTTCCCCGCGCGTTTCCTAACCGGACGCGTTCCTTATGATCCAAAGAAAAACTTTGGTTACACAAAGAACGCTACAGAGGATTCCTTCATCAGATTCCTGGGCGTCTGGGACACGGTGGACGCATACGGGTCTCCGGTCGACGAACTGACCCGGGCGTGGGACATGGTGGTCTGGCCGCTATCCGCTAAGGATCGCGATCTTTCGCCGCGGGTCGCGCGGGCTTGCCACGCCTTGGCGTTGGATGAACAGCGAGAATCGTTCGAGCCCATGCTCTGGAACGAGGCCGGAATGCAAACCAAATCACGGCTGGAGGACGAGCGCCTCAGCCAGGTATGGTTCCCGGGCGTGCACGCCAACGTGGGCGGGGGCTATCCTGACGATGGCATGGCCTTTATCGCCCTCGACTGGATGATTGGGCAGTGTGAAGCGCTGGTCGAGTTCGATCAAAAGACCGGGAAAGAAGCCGTGCTGAGGGAGGGGCTCCGGTTTATTCCAGAGGAGCGCGAACGCATCACGGCTCAGGCCAAGATCAATGCTCCGCTCTATGACAACAGAAGTGGCATCGGCAACCTGTACCGATATGCGCCGAGACACATAGAGCGGTTGTGTCACGAGCAGAAGCCTGGGCTGGCAAATTGGCTAAAAGAAATATTCCGACTGGACAGGCTGTACAAGCTTACGGAGTTTGCACCTACCAAGAAATTCATGGAAAACAGGAAGCTCAACGAGGTGAACCGTAACGAGGTCAGGATTGAAAGACCAAAGATCCACCACACGGTGTTCGATCGGCTGACAACGGGTGCAAGCGCCTATGCCCCCATCAACCTGCCCGAACGATACGCCTACGTCGACAGCCAAGGCAATGTCATCGACAACAGCAATGCCGCGGCGGCACCGTCGGCGCTGCCAGAAAGCGTGGAACAGGCCAAGGAGCGAAGGCAGCGCCAATCCTATATCTGGAACCGGGTATGGGGACGCAAACTGCTGTATTTCTCAACCCTTGCCGCAATCATTTTCGTTGTCACCTATCCCTACTGGGCCGAGCCCACTCAGGAAGATTCGCTGGCTAATGCTTTGATGCCGTTCCTGGGAACCTTCAGCGTCGTCGTTCAGCAGATCCCGATGCTGATCGGCAAGATTCCGGGACTAAGCTTTGCGGAGAGCTGGGTAGCCGCATACCAGCCCTTCCCCTTTGCCTTCTTGATTGGTGTCGTGGTCATCGGGCTGCTCCTCACGGCGAGCACTTACGTCGCCCGCTTGCTAAAGGCCGAGATGCGTCTCAATTGGAGATTTCTGACGGGGGAAAGCCGCAATCCCACCGCTGGTTCCGGCTGGCTCGCGAGGTTGAGGAGCCGGTTCACAAAGTGGCTGAGCAATCGTCTCGAAGGGCCCACATACGCCACCATCGAGAAGTGCATTCGGCTGACGCTGGAGGCGTTGGCCGTGTTGTTACTGATCGTCATTCTGTTTGTAGTGGGGGCGCGCTTTTTCCTTATCGTTGCTGACGCTTCTGGTCGAATCTGCAGTGCTGATGATACCAAGGCACAAACGTTCGGCACACCTTTCGACTTTGATCCGACCGATGCCTGCTTCAACACCGGATTGGTGCTGAAAGAGGGCCATACCTACCAGATCACACTTGATGTTTTCGATTGGAAGGACAAAGGGATCGACACCGATGTCAAAGGCTGGTGCCAAGAATGGTGCCAGAGCCCACCCGCTTGGTATCTCAAGCTGCTGACACCGTTGCGGCGTCACCTATTCGCTGACTGGTACCAGCCGATTGCACGAGTCGACAATCGGCTGCTGGACAGATACCCATTGGCACTCAAGGACCCCGATCCCCGAAAAGAGCAGACCGGACTGACCACCGAAATCACCGCCCATCGAACGGGCGACCTCTATCTCTATCTCAATGATGCGGTGCTCTTCAGTCCGAGTGTGTTGAAGGAGATCTATGCCAACAACAAGGGACACGCTAAGGTGACCGTTACCGAGGTCTCGAGCAAGTAAATTCGAGAGCAAGCCGCTGAAAGAATTTGCATTCGATGGCCTGGCTGCGGCACACGGATGTGCCGCCAAAGTCCCAAAGCCGTTGAAGAGCGGAATCGGGGACCGTTAGTAACGGTTCACTGATAAGTAAAACAGCTTACCTTATGTAATTTTACGGGTAGAGCAGTCAGCGCCTTGAAAATTCCTTGCATTGCTGCGAACATCTCAGCCGACCAATGTGATTGGAGGGTTCGCTGCGATGAACGAATTTAGGGGCTATAAAACAGCCAGCGCGACGTCCCGCGCGCCGTGCACGACGATTTCTGAGCTGCCTATGCGGCTGTGAACATCGACGCCATGCTCGGCCAGATTCGCGGCATTTTCTGAGCTGACTATGCGGCAGTGAACGCGTCGCCGCCCCAGGCAGAGGGCACCGCGCTTTTCTGAGCTGCCTATCCGGCAGTGAACCTAGCCACCGACGTGACCGGTGCGCTGCCATGTTTCTGAGCTGCCTATGCGGCAGTGAACGTCTCCTTGCATGTCTGGAAGCGCGCGAGCAATTTCTGAGCTGCCTATGCGGCAGTGAACGCGAGGGCAGCCTGCGCGGCGATGCTTGCGGCTTTCTGAGCTGCCTATGCGGCAGTGAACCGGTCTGCGTTAGCTTTGCGCGCGCGTTATCCTTTCTGAGCTGCCTATGCGGCAGTGAACTGCTGCGCGATGTGGAAGTCAGACTGGGTGCTTTTCTGAGCTGCCTATGCGGCAGTGAACTACTGCCGTGTCGTCGCGTCATTGGCCGGTAGTTTCTGAGCTGCCTATGCGGCAGTGAACCTTCCGCGACAAGATCAAGTTTGCCTACGACATTTCTGAGCTGCCTATGCGGCAGTGAACGGGTCCATCACATACGCCGGGTTCTGCCACCATTTCTGAGCTGCCTATGCGGCAGTGAAC
>JAZBOA010000532.1:0-3751 GCA_036350935.1 Anderseniella sp.
CCGTTCAGGCAGGCCGCGCTGCATGATGGAATAGAGCGGTATCTCGCTGCCGACGTCTTCTCGTGCGGCATCCACAAGCGCATCGAAGCCGGCTTTGAATTCACTGGTAGCGTAATAGTTTTCCAGCGGCGCGGCGTAGGTCACCTGGGCCCCGTCATAGTACCATTCGCGCAGTCCGTTTTCGCCCTCGGCACTGGAGAACAACCCCTTGTCCCGTACCAGCAGGTTGGAGCCGCTCCGCATCAGTGTGATCTTTTCACGCTCGTCGATCACCTCGTCATAGCTAACAAACCAGTTGAACGACATGGCGTTCTGATCAGCCAGGAAGCGAGCGGAGCGAAGGATGAGATCCATCGCCTGCGCGTCTATCTGGGCCGGTTGCTCGGCCTGACCGTTGTCGCCCGACTGGGCGAGTGTTGGAGTAGTCAAAGGCAGCGCAAATGAGATAAGCGTTGCCACAAAGGTCAAGACGCGCAGCCTTACAAACATCTCTCTTCCCTATGGCCTCCTGATATCTTCACCAAATGCCTGCCACAACAAGTCGGTGCGAATTTGGGATGGGCAGCGATATTGGCTGAATCATAACGTTCATATGCCTGGACAAAACCATCGAAAGTTTTTCGACTCAGCCTCGCTGACCAGCCCCGTTTAATTGGTCCAGTTTGAATGTTAGTTCATGGGCGGCCTTTGCTGCAATGGGATGATTGCTTCAGGTGCTGGAGGTTTGTATCGTAGGAGGTGTTGTCAGGCAAACCTAAAAGGTCTCAGGTCAACTGGTGAGCGACCGTGATCAGGCAGCGCAGAGACCACGCCAAACAGCGAGAGCAGCGGCGCGGTTGGCCTTGAAACTGTCTCTGCTGCAGAGCGCGCGCTCCTGATTGAAATGGTTGCAGACGGAGGAATGAACAGTGGTGAACTTTTGCAAACTGCGCATGCTGCGGAACCGCTGCATGGCCCATTCTCGTCATCGAAACGGCAGGTGCGAATTCTCAGCCCTGTTGTTCATGTGTTGACCAGTTTGCTGCAGGTCCGCATTCCCCAGGTCGCGCATTGCAGCGCCATATGAGCGTAGTTTGTCCATGACGATCGCTTTTGCCGGACCGTGACGCTTCAGCAATTTCCTGAGGAATTTCAGTGCCGACTTGCGATCCCGGCGCCTGGATACGAAAGCTTCGAGCACTTCGCCCTCGTGGTCTACGGCACGCCAAAGACACCGTGTCTCACCGTTGATTTTCACAAACACCTCGTCGAGGTGCCATTTCCAATGAGTGAACGACCGCATCCGTTGGACCCGTCGCTGGCGGATTTCAGCGGCGAACATTGGCCCGAACCTGTTCCACCAAAAGCGCACCGTCTCATGGCTGATGTCGATGCCGCGTTGGTGCAGCAGGTCCTCGACGTTTCTCAGCGACAGTGGAAAGCGGATGTACATCATCACTGCGAGGCGGATGATCTCCGGCGACGTCTTGAAATAACGGAACGGGTTCGGTTTGCGCATCAGGCGAGGGTAGGGTGGTCTGCACCTCAACCGGTTTTCCTCTGACAATGCCCAGCGGGACGATGCGAGGTCGACGGACAATTGCCGGCGGTCGACGCGCCTTACGACATGTCCTGTACCAGGCAGCACTCGCCGCAGCATGTCACAATCCGGTTCTGAAGCCTGCTGCACAACGTCTCAAACAGCGAGGGAAACCTCACAAGCTTGTCATTATTGCCGTTGCTCGCTCGCAGGCTCACTACCATCGCAAACGCGATCATCAAAACTGGCACACCATGGCAACATCAACTCGCTACGTAGACACAGTTGCTAGTCTACTTTCCGCCCTGGCTTGTAATGTGACCTTACGTTATCCATACGGATCTGCCTCAGTGCCGTCGCCATCGAGGCTCCCATCGCTCGATAGCAGCAATGCGATCCAGCGTGTCGCCGGAAATTCTGCGCAGATAGTCAGCACCACGACCATCATTGGAATGGCCAGAAACGCGCCGACCCCGCCCCAGACGGTCGCGAAGAAAGTCAGCGATACCATCACCATGAACGTGCTGAGGTTCAGTGAGTGCCCCTGCATCTGTGGCTGGATAATATTGCTGATGATCTGGTCCGCCGCACCGTAGCCGAACAGAACGATCAGGAAGGGCCCGACACTGTCGAACTGGATCAGCGCAACAAGACAGGGCAGGCCGATCCCGATGAAGGCGCCGATATTCGGGATGAATCCCACGACGAATACGACGAGCGCCAGAAGCGGTGCGAAATCCAGATCGATCCACGAGAAGATCGCGAAAGCGACCAAACCGCTCATCGCGCTGGTGACGGCGTTGACCCACATATACTGCTTCACGCCGATCGAGATCCGGTTCAGGATCTTCGTTATCCTCTCTGCACCGGCGTCAGTGGCCGCAAGGCGAGGCATTTTCGCGATCCACTTGGACCGCTCCGTCATCAGGAAAACCAGGTAGAGCGCCACCAGAACCACCATCGACAGCGCGCCTCCCAACTGGCCGGCTGCCGCGGCCAGCCACCTTGCTAGATCGACCTTCTGGAGCGCGCGGCCGACGGACTCAATGATTTGCGGTCCAAGCGTGGATTCCAGTTGTTTGCCCAGCTGATTGAGCCGCTCTTCGTATTTTGGCAGCGCCTGTTGCACATCATTGGCCGACGACGAAACGATCGTGCCGATGAGAAGGATGGCGAAGATGACGGTGGCCACACTCAGGATCTGCGCCAACCAGCGGGGCGGGGACCAGCCCAACAGCCGGACGTGGTAAATGCGATCAACAAGCGCAAGCGACAGGATGAAGATCAACGCTGCAATAGCAAGCGGGATCAGAAAACCGCTACCGGCAGACAAAAGCCAGATGACGATCGGCAGCGCGATCAGGGTCTTGAAGCCTGTCGACAGCGGATCGGCGGCGCGAGAGGGCTGCGTCATGATCGTTTCATTTCTCCTCGTCTCAACCACCATTCCCCATGTGGCCCGCTGTTTGACGGGCGTGTCGCCTGATTGGGCCAGACCTGCTTGGCCTGCCCCAACTGAATGGTCCAGAATAAATGTTAGTGCATGGTGGGGTGTCGATCCATGGGAATGATGCTCTCCGGTGCCTGTCCTTCGACGACAACCGGCACCGAAGACGGCAGGTCCGCAACCGATGCGTCCGCAGCTGGCCGGGCAGAGTGCGTCGGGCCTTCGCTCACCGTCACGGGCAGGAACACCAGCGCGGCAGAAGGCGGCGCATATGCCCGCTTCCAGCGGAACAGCAACCGGGTGTCGATCCCGTACTTGCGGGCCACACCCGATACAGACGCGCCATCTTCCAGCGCTTCGGCAACAATCCGCATCTTGTCCGAGGTCCGGAAGTTTCGCCGGCCATCAGGCATGGCCGACGCCGTGGGAACATACCCGTCGAGTTGCTCCCCGCTTCCCTGTCAGCCATATGGCTGGCCAGATGGTCAGGGCTTCCACCTCGACGATACAGCAGCCTGCGGGCAGGTGCCGGAACCTCGCCTCCCAACTTCGCCCGCCAGTTGCCAAACCGCTTCAGTGGCAGGTTATGCAGCTCGCAATATTCCCGCTGGTTCAGGTCACTCGCAGCCCAGCCCTCAAGGTGGGCCCGCCAGAAAGCCTCGAGTTCATTGCGCCTTGCCTCGTTCAGCCGCGGCATCAGGACCTCCTTCATCACAGACCTCGCCGTGAAAAGAAGATCAGAACCGCCAGACCATCAACAAGTGTGCATTCCCTGTACGCTTACA
>JAZBOA010000533.1:0-2036 GCA_036350935.1 Anderseniella sp.
GCGGATCGCCCGGATCATCGGCCCCTGCTTGGCGTACTCGCGCATGTAGACCGCCGCCATGATGCCCAGCGGCGTCACCATCACCGACATCAGCAGCACCATCATCACGGTGCCGAAAATCGCCGGGAAAATGCCGCCCTCGGTATTGGCCTCACGCGGGTCGTCGCTGACGAACTCCCAGAACTTGTGGACATAGAAAGCCATCTTCTGCCACACGCTCATCGCGTTGGGCATATACATGTCGGCGATCTTGGCGAAGGGGATATCGACCCTCTGGCCGTCGCTGGTCTCGACCGTGATGCTGTCGCGTTCGATTTCGCTGCGAATCTTGTCGAGCCGCCCCTGCAGACCCGCATACTCGGCTTCCTGAACCTGACGGTCCTTGGCAAATTGGGCCTTGGCAGCTTCGGTCAGCTCGCCGTCGATTTCCAGCCGGCGCTCGCGCAGACGGAGTTTCTCCAGCGCATAGTTGATCTTGCCGATTTCGACTTTCTCGATCCGCATCGCCTGCCTGAACAGGTCGTTGGATCGGGCCAGGCGATTTTCCGCTTCGGCCCAGGCCGCATCGCCAGTGGCCACCACCTGGCCGTTCTCCTTGACTTCCTTGAGGTGGCCATAGAAGTTGCCCCACTCCCGCCGCTCGATGGCGAGCAGATCCTTCGGGTAGCTGAACTCGCCCAGCATCGGCGCTGGATACCACTTGAAATCGACGCCGGTGAGGTCCTTGTTGCCGAGCTTGATCAGATAACGGCTGGTATACAGGTCCTCGCTATCGATGTCGTAGCCCTGTTCGCGCAGGCGCACGACCGAGACTTCCTCCTTCTCGCGGATCTCGCCGATCAGGCGCATGCTGCTGCCGCTGCGATCCTGATAGGTGACCTCGGCGACCGGCTTGGGCCAGAAATGGGTCAGGCCGCGCGCGGCGGTAAGCCACACCACCGCATACACCATGATCAACGACAGGGCGACTGCGCCGGCAGTCGTCCAGACCCAGGGTTCTCCGCTCTTGTACCAGTTGCGCATCGGGGCTCTTTCCTAAACCTTGAAACCGCAGTTGGACGCACCCGATGGTGCGTTTGATCGTGTGTTTGCCGCGAAGCAACGACGCCACAGGCCGAGGCCTGCAAGGAGGCGCGACAAAGGCAGGCGCGCGAGCAGGCGTGCCAGCGGGTGCGTAGCGAACTCACCCAAACGGCGATGACGAGCCAATATTGCAATTTCAGTGTTCATGGGATTCTCGCAAGGGCATTGAGCAGTCAACTGCGGCTTCAAGGTTAAAGTGAGCTGTATTTTTCGCGCAGGCGTTGACGCACCAGCTCGGCCAGGGTGTTGACCACGAAGGTGAACAGGAACAGCACCAGCGCCGAGAAGAACAGCAGTCGGTAGTGGGTGGTGCCGACTGCCGCTTCGGGCATTTCCACGCCGATGTTGGCGGACAGGGTGCGGAAACCGGTGAAGATGGAAAGATCCATCACCGCGGTATTGCCGGTGGCCATCAGCACGATCATGGTCTCGCCCACCGCGCGTCCCATGCCGACCATGATGGCCGAGAAGATGCCGGGGCTGGCGGTCAGCAGCACGACGTTGAAAAGTGTCTGCCAGGGCGTCGCACCGAGTGCCAAGGAGCCCGAGGTCAGGTGCTTGGGCACGCTGAACACGGCATCTTCGGCGATCGAGAAGATCGTCGGGATCACCGCGAAGCCCATGGCGATGCCCACCACCAGCGAGTTGCGCTGTTCGTAGGTGATGCCGAGCTCGTTCGACAACCAGTGCGGCATGTTGCCGCCGAAGAAGGCCGCCTCGATGGGATGGCCGATCTGGATCGCGAAACCGATGACGACAACGATCACCGGAAGAAGCAGTGCGGCTTCCCAGCCGGTTCCGACACGCGCCCTGAGGTCATGCGGCAGCAGGCTCCAGAGATAGGAGGTGATGACGAAGCTGAACGGCAGCAGGAAGATCGCCAACAGCGTGCCCGGCAGGTTGTTGTCGACATACGGCGCCAGCCACAGGCCGGCGAGGAAGCCGAGAATAAC
>JAZBOA010000534.1:0-2836 GCA_036350935.1 Anderseniella sp.
AAGTGGGCAGGCGAGCGCGATCATGGCAGGTGGCACGTCAGCGGTGACAGGCTTTGTATCAAGTTTGACAACTGGCTGGGGGGTGCAACACGTTGCTCCGCAGTGGCACGCTCGGGCAACGGGTATCGCGTATCTGGCGTGACGTTCGTCAAGTATTGAGGCGGCTGTAACCCCGCGCACGCGAAGAGTGAGGATATTGGTGTGTTCAGACGGCTGACTGTTGATTTCCATTCAGAACTGACCCGGGTTTTCCATCGAGAACTGACCCGTCTCTGATTATGGATATTGGGTCATTCAGTGGTCAAGGCATGGCTTGTCTCCTTCTTTGTTCGTGCAGCTGCGGCGGCGCTGGCCTTGAAGCGGAAGCTGTCGTTTCCAGTCTCCAGGATGTGGCAGCGATGGGTGAGGCGATCGAGGAGCGCGGTGGTCATCTTGGCATCGCCGAAGACGCTGGCCCATTCGCTGAAGCTGAGGTTGGTGGTTATGATGACGCTGGTGCGCTCGTAGAGTTTGCTCAGCAGGTGGAAGAGCAACGCCCCGCCTGAGGCGCTGAACGGCAGGTAACCCAGCTCGTCGAGGATCAGGAGATCGAGACGGGTCAGGCTTTCGGCAAGCTGGCCAGCCTTGCCCATGACCTTCTCCTGTTCGAGCGTGTTGACGAGCTCGATGGTCGAGAGGAAGCGGACCTTGCGCCGGTGATGCTCGATGGCCTGGATACCAAGGGCGGTCGCGACATGGGTCTTGCCCGTGCCCGGCCCACCAATCAGCACGACGTTCTGTGCCCCATCCATGAACTCACAGCGATGCAGCTGGCGGACCGTGGCTTCGTTGATCTCGCTGGCGGCGAAGTCGAAGCCGGACAAGTCCTTGTAGGCGGGGAAGCGCGCGGCCTTCATGTGATAGGCAATGGAGCGCACCTCGCGTTCAGCCAGTTCAGCCTTCAGTAACTGAGACAGGATCGGCACGGCAGCGTCGAAGGCGGGCGCGCCCTGCTCGATCAGATCGGTGATGGCTTGTGCCATGCCGTGCATCTTCAGGCTGCGAAGCATGATGACGATGGCGCCGCTGGCAGGATCATGACGCATGGCGGCCTCCGGTGTTGCGGGCCCGCAGGCCGTCATAGCGTTCGACATTGGCCTTGGGTTCGCGGCGCAGGCTCAGTGCCTGGGGCGTGTCAATGTCCGGCCCGCCAGTCGTCTTGCCGTCAATCAGCCGGTGCAGGATGTTCAACACGTGCGTCTTGGTTGCGACCCCCTCGGCCAGAGCCTGCTCTACGGCGTTCAACACGGCCTGTTCATCGTGATGCAGGACAAGTGCCAGGATCTCGACCATCTCCCGATCTCCGCCGGGGCGGCGCAGCATCTGCTCCTGCAGTTGTCTGAACCCGGGTGGCAAGTCCGCAAAGGGCGCGCCATTTCGGAGCGCACCGGGCTTGCGCTGGATGACGGCCAGATAATGCCGCCAGTCGTAGATCGTGCGCGGCGGCAGCTGGTGGCTGCGCTGGATCACACGGGTATGTTCACACAGGATATTCCCCTCCGCCGCCACGACCAGCCGGGTCGGATAGATCCGCAGGCTTACGGGCCTGTTGGCAAATGAAGCCGGCACGCTGTAGCGATTGCGCTCGAAGCTGATCAGACAGGTCGGTGAGACGCGCTTGCTCTGTTCGACAAAGCCGTCAAAAGCCGCCGGCAGGGCCATCAGTGCAGACCGTTCCGCAGCCCAGACATCAGCGATCATGCCAGAGAGGTTGCCGTGAGGGATCACGCGCCACAGCTCCAGGCAGCGCTGTTCCAGCCAGGCGTTCAGCGCTGCAAGATCGGGGAAGTCCGGCGTCGGCTGCCATAGGCGCGGTCGAGCATCCTGAACGTTCTTCTCAACCTGGCCTTTCTCCCACCCCGCGGCGGGATTGCAGAACTCGGGCTCGAAGACGTAGTGGTTCGCCATGGCGAGGAAGCGCATGTTGACCTGCCGCTCCTTGCCACGACCTACCCGATCCACGGCCGTCTTCATGTTGTCGTAGATGCCGCGCTCCGGCACGCCGCCGAAGACGCGGAAGCCATGCCAATGCGCATCGAACAGCATCTCATGGGTCTGCAACAGATAGGCGCGAACCAGAAAGGCCCGGCTGTGTGACAGCTTGATATGGGCAACCTGAAGCTTCGTGCGCTCACCGCCCAGAACGGCATAGTCCTCGCTCCAGTCGAACTGGAACGCCTCCCCCGGACGGAACACAAGCGGGACGTACGTGCCTCGACCCGTGGTCTGCTGCTCGCGCTGGCGATCTGCACGCCAGTCCCTGGCAAAGGCCGCCACGCGATTGTACGATCCGGTGAAGCCCAGCGCGACCAGATCAGCATGCATTCGCTTCAGGGATCGCCGCTGCTTGCGCGACTTCCCCGCCTCGGTCTTCAGCCAGCCTGCCAGCTTCTCGGCAAAAGGATCAAGCTTGCTTGGTCGCTCCGGCGTGGCAAACGATGGCTCGACCGTCCCGGCGTTGAGATACTTCTTGATCGTATTGCGCGACAGCCCTGTCCGTCGGGCAATCTCCCGGATCGGCAATCCCTGCCGAAAACGCAGTTTCCGAATGATGTTCAAAAGTCCCATGTGGATCACTCCTTTACTCCCCGTCGCTCGCTGCGTCGGGAAAGCCTCACATGGGTCAAATCTCAATGGAAATCAGTACGCTATCCGGGTCAATTCTGAGTGGAAATCAAAACAGTTTGACCAGTCAGAGCAGTCTGGCTTTGCGCAGTTCGCAGCACTCGCTGGGTAGGTGTGGCCGCTAGAAAAGCTATCTTCGCCGCGGCGGAATCTTTGCGACACTACCCCCTCG
>JAZBOA010000535.1:0-4495 GCA_036350935.1 Anderseniella sp.
CGAAGTGGGCGAGTTGCTGCGTCAGCATGGCTTTGGACAAACCTGCTCACTGCGCGATCTCGCCGATCTGGGCCGTGTAAGCGGCGGATGTTGGCCGAACAAGGTGGACTGATAGACTTGAGTCGCCTTCCTGGACGTTTTCTAACGATGACACCCGATCCATCCCGACTCTGGCGTATCCCCCCGGAAGCCGACCTGCGTCACCGTGAGTGGGATGGAGAACATGTCTTCTACCACGGTGCGGCAGGCGATACGCACCGCTTCTCCGAGGCTTCCGCACTGATCTTGCTCCAACTGATGGCCGCCCCGGACATGGAGTCGAACCTGGTCACCCTGCTTTCCGAGGCAGCTGCGGTCGAGCCAGACGAAGCGGCGAGAGCCCTGGTCGACATACTTGGAGAACTCGCAAGACTGGAATTCGCGGAGCCGGTCACATGAGGGTTGGCGATCTGCCGCTTCTGCAACTTCGCCAGCGGCTATCCGACAACGTTCTGGCATTGCGCACGGGCCCCTTCGTCACGCGCATTCAAAGCGCCATGCCGCAGGTCGCCGAAGGCCTGCTGCGGCTTTATGCCGATTTCCCGCTCGTCGAAGATGATTTCCGTGACTTTCATGTGCGCGTCGGCCCGCCGCAGGGACTGCGGCGCTGGCTGCGGCCGCAGATCAATTTCTGGTATGACGGCCACTCTCCGTTCAAGCCGCTGCCTGCCAACCATGCCTTTGCCCTGCTGGAATGGGGGCTGAACTGGTGCGTCGCAGGGCATGCCCACCATTACCTGATGCTCCATGCCGCCGTATTGGAGAAGAATGGACGCGCCCTTGTCCTGCCGGGAGATCCCGGAGCCGGGAAAAGCACGCTCACGGCCGCGCTGATGCTCTCCGGCTGGCGCCTGCTCTCCGATGAAATCACCCTGATCGACCGCGACGACGGATTGCTTGTCGGCCTGGCGCGCCCGGTCAGCCTGAAGAACGCCTCCATCGATGTCATACGCCGGGCCTATCCCGACGCAGTGATTGGCGCGCCCGCTTACGACACGCACAAAGGCACGGTAGCGCACCTGAAACCCAGCACCGAAAGCGTCGCCCGCGTCGGTGAAAAAGCGCGTCCGGCCTGGATCGTGTTCCCAAAATGGCGCGAGGGAAGCCAAGCTCGCCTGAGTCCGCATTCCCGCGCCGACGCCTTTTTGCATACGGCAAGTCATGCCTTCAATTACAGCCTGCTGGGTGGGTTGGGTTTCGAGCTCAACGCGGCACTAACGGATGCTTGCGAGTGCCACAACTTCGAATACTCGAGGCTGGACGACGCATTGCAGGTATTTGCGGAATTGGCGGCGTGAGTCCGGGCGAACGCTGCCAACCCTTGCTCGAAGTCCTGCGTGATCCGCTTCGCATGGCCAGGCTCGGCCTGGGAGACTGGGACTTGCTGCTGCGCCAGTCCGGCGCCGCCGGACTGCTGTCCCGGCTTGCCGTGCAGGCGGAAACACTGGGTCTGGATTCCCGATTGCCGGCTGAAGTACGCCCCCACCTGGCCGCTGCCCGGACCGTGGCCGCCAAGCAGCGACAGGCTGTCCGTTGGGAAGCACGTCGCGTAGCACAGGCTTTGGCCGGTATCGACGGTCCGGTGTTGCTGCTCAAGGGCGCGGCCTATGCCATCGCCGGCCTGCCGTCAGCGGCAGGCCGCCTGTTTGGCGACATCGACATTCTGGTTCCACGCGACCGACTCGGTCAGGTCGAAGGCGCACTGTTGCTGGCTGGCTGGCACACGCAGAAGCAGGACGACTACGACCAGCGCTACTACCGCCGATGGATGCACGAGCTGCCGCCGATGACCCACATCCGTCGTGGAACCGTATTGGACGTACATCACAACCTGCTGCCCGAGACCGCGCGAATCCGCACTGTTGCCGCACCGATTCTGGACGCCGCCCAGCCCCTGCCCGATCTCCCGAGGCTGAGCATCCCGAGTGACGCTGACCTCGTGCTGCATTCCGCTTGCCACCTGTTTCACGAAGGGGAATGGGGCCACGGACTGCGCGACCTGGTCGACCTCGACGCCCTGTTGCGCACGTTCGCTAGCGAACGGACATTCTGGTCGACTCTCCTTGATCGCGCGGAAACACTGAATCTGGGGCGTCCACTCTATTACGCGCTGGACTGCTGCCACCGCTGGCTGCATACGCCGATTCCGGAGAACGTCATCGCCGAATGTCCACAACGCCCGCCTAGTTGGCAACGCACAATCATGCGATATCTGTTCGACGCAGGATTAGGCTCGGCACATCGAAGCTGTCATGGACGATATGCCAACCTGGCTGCGCTTGCCTTGTATGTCCGGGGACATTACCTGCGCATGCCCTGGCATCTTCTGCTCCCGCACCTGTTGCATCAGGCCAGACGACGGAATCAACAACAAGGCTGACGGACAAATGTCGGAATTTTTTACAGCCATCCCGTCCACCGTTTTCAAGCCGTTGTTTTATATCGGTATTATCAATCGGCACATAAATTGCATACTGATGGTGCAATCATGCAAGGAAGCTGCGACATGAACAAACCCAACGAAACCAGAGTCCCGGACGCCCGCCCGCCGGTCAATGAACAGCGTCGTCGATTGACCAAGGGAGGGCTGGCCGCGCCCGTCGTGCTCGGTACCTTGCTGAGCCGCCCCGTTCTCGGGGCCGCACCCCACAACTGCACCATTTCTGGCCAGTTGTCAGGTAATGTTTCAACGCACCTACAAGGCATATGCGCAGAACTAGGATCAAGCCCGGAAACCTGGTTGGCCACTTGGCCCTGGGGTCAGAATAGCGATTTTTACAACCCCAGCCGCAACAATCTGGCTGGTGCGCGCAATTTCACCGCTACGCCGAATTCCCTGGGTACCCGCTTTGCAAATGCGTACAGATCACGTGATGTCGATGGCGATGACACTAACGACAGCAGGGTACCAACAGTGCTGGAGGTCTTATTGGGATATGTGCCCAATTACGACACCAGTTTCGGCTATTCAGGTATCAATCCGGACTTTGAGTTGAGAGTCAGGAGCGGGTTTTCAGATAGTGGTTTTGAGTTGGGCAAGGAAGCCATCGCCGCGTATCTGAATGCGATCACTTTTGCCCCGGATTTTCCCCTCACAGGTCCTCAGGTCGTAGCGATGTTCAATGCGGTGGTCGTGACCGGCGGAACCTATCCCGTTTCTCCGACAGTGAACTGGGATGCCAGCCAGGTATTGGCCTATTTCCAGAGCCTGCACACCTAGAAGTCCGGAACAGCGAGGTTGGTGCAGCAATCGATTACCGTGTAGCAAGCTTGCCCGTCTCTGCCAAGACAACGGTGGGTTCCCACCCGATTACTTCTCGTGCGCTTGACCGATCAGATGGCGATACAGGAAAATTCTCATAACTGGCCTACAAAGATCCCCCGTGTGGAAGGGGATCTCCCCCGCCCCAGCCCTGCAAAAACCCACCGCCGAAATCGGACTCCCCATTCTGTTCGTGATGTCAGCAGACATCATTTGAACCTGACTCGTCTTGACGGATTGCTGGCAAATCGACAGATAGTTGCGCCGATTCGCCCGCTCTGCATACAGCCGTTAAACGCCCTGTTTGGTCGGCGCCAACACTGGCTATCGCGCACGCCATGAAGCTCCTTCAACTCCCCCCCGGTGAACTGCGCCGGCAACTCGCCGGACCCGGCATCTGGCTGCGTACCGGACCATTTTCCCTGCGGGTGCGATCGCGACTCGATTCCATCGCCGAGGGCCTGGGTGAACTCTACGGCCAGTACGAGGTACGCAACCCGCGCGAAACCTTCGCCGACTTTCATGTATCCGTCGATCCGCAGACCAGGCTCAGGCAGGGGCTGAGGCCCAAGGCCAATTTCTCCTTCGACGGTATCGCGCCCTTCGATCCCGTGCCCACCGACCAGGCCTACCCCATGCTCGAACGGGGACTCGACTGGTGCGTGTCGGAACATGCCCATCAGTACCTGATGATTCATGCCGCGGTGGTGGAAAAGTACGACCAGGCGGTGATCCTGCCCACCCCACCCGACTCCGGCAAAAGCACGCTGGTCGCTGCCCTGGTGTTGTCGGGCTGGCGTCTGCTCTCCGACGAACTGGCCCTGATCGACCGCAAAACCGGGTTGATTCACCCGCTGCCCCGGCCGATTCGTTTGAAGAACGAATCGATTCCGCTGATCCGCGCCTTCCATGCGGACGCCTACTTCAGCGGCGTCTCCCGCAATTCTGCCGACGGCACGATCGCGTATATGCGTCCGCCAAAAGAAAGCGTGCGGCGCCAGCACGAACCGGCGAAGCCGCGCTGGATCATCTTTCCCAAGTGGGTTGCCGATGGGGAGCTTGAAGTACTGCCCCGCCCGAAACAGCAGACTTACCAGTCGCTGACGCAGCGCGCCATCAATTACAGCCAGCTCGGCACCGAGGGATTTCGGGTGTGCTCGGCGCTGATCAAGCAGACCGACTGTTACGACTTCC
>JAZBOA010000536.1:0-3946 GCA_036350935.1 Anderseniella sp.
AGGGCACAGATGCCAGACCAGTTTTTCGGCACCGACGGGGTGCGCGGCACGGCGAACACGTTTCCCATGAATGCCGACACGGTGCTCAGGATCGGCATGGCCACGGGCACGCTGTACCGGCGCGGCAATCACCGGCACCGGGTGGTGATCGGCAAGGATACCAGGTTGTCCGGCTACATGGTGGAGCAGGCGCTGACGGCGGGCTTCCTCGCCGCCGGCATGGACGTGTTCCTGTTCGGTCCGGTGCCGACACCGGCTGTGGCCATGCTGACGCGCTCGATGCGCGCCGACCTCGGCGTGATGATCTCTGCCTCGCACAACCCGTACCATGACAACGGCATCAAGATTTTCGGTCCCGACGGCTACAAGCTGTCGGATGACCAGGAAGCCGAGATCGAGAAGCTGGTGCACGCGCCCGAGCACATCAAGCTGGCCGCTCCCGACCAGATCGGCCGCGCCAAACGTATCGAGGACGCCCAGGCCCGCTATATCGAGTTCGTCAAGTCGTCGTTCCCCAAGGACCTGACGCTGGACGGCCTGCGCATCGTGATCGACTGCGCCAACGGCGCCTCCTACCAGGTGGCGCCCACCGCGCTGTGGGAACTGGGGGCAGAGGTGATCCCCGTCGGCGTTGAGCCGAACGGCTTCAACATCAATGCCGAGTGCGGTTCCACGCATCCGCAGAAAGTGGCCGCTCAGGTGCGCAAGATGCGCGCAGACATCGGCATTTCGCTGGACGGAGATGCCGACCGCTGCATCCTTGTGGACGAGAAAGGCAACGTGGTGGACGGCGACCAGGTGATGGCGCTGATTGCCACCTCGTGGCACAAGCGCGGCATCCTGCGCGGCGATGGCCTGGTGGCCACCATCATGTCCAATCTCGGGCTGGAGCGGCTGATGGCGTCGCAGAAGCTGCGGCTGGAGCGGACCAGGGTAGGTGACCGCTACGTGGTCGAGGCGATGCGCAGCAACGGCTACAATGTGGGCGGCGAGCAGTCCGGCCATGTGGTGCTGTCGGACTTCAACACCACTGGCGACGGGCTCATTGCGGCGCTGCAGGTGCTGGCCGTGCTGGTGCAGGATGGCGGCTCGGTCAGCGAGATATGCCGGATGTTCGATCCGGTGCCGCAGGTGCTGAAGAACGTACGCTTTGCCGGCGTTTCGCCGCTCGAGACGGACGCGGTGAAGAAGGCGATCGACGCGGCCCAGCAGAAGCTTGGCAATACCGGCCGGCTGGTGATCCGCAAGTCCGGCACCGAGCCCCTGATCCGGGTGATGGCGGAAGGCGACAATGCCGATCTGGTGAGCAAGGTAGTGGACGACATCGTGGCCGAAGTCGAGCGCGCCGCCTGACAATCGAGCCAGCCCCGGCGGGTTTCACGGCCCGGCAGACCTTGCGGTTTGCCGGGTTTTTTCATGCCCGGCGCCGGCACCAGAAAAAATGCAAACGTGCTTAAGAGGTTCTTAAGCGGTTTGGTTAATGATCTCTCCTGACAGTTACCTCCGGACGGCACTCGGCAGCGGTTCACTCAAGCAGTGCCAGACGGTCAGTACAACGCCCCCAGTCCGGCAAGAGCCGGCGGGATGTTTCGAGTGGATGGAGAGTTCAGATGATGGGTCGCACGCTGATCAAGGTGTGTCTGGCAGCGCTGGGAATGGGACTTGCAAGCCCCGCACTGGCGGCAGATTACGACGGGCAACTGCCGGGCGAAGGCTTCAGCGGCATAGGCGGGTGCACGTACCTGCGCCTCGATGGCGGCGTTACCCTGTACGATCAGGCGAACGTCTCGCAGTCGCAGGTCACCGGTTACGATGCAGCCTACGGCTTCAGCGACGGCGTCAACACCGGGTACTCGGTGGCGGTGAATGAGGTGATTGCCAATACCGGGTTCATCGAGGGGGGCGCGGGCTGCCAGGTTTCCGATGCGATGCGCGTCGAGGTGACCGGCGGCGTGCGGCTCAAGTCATCGCTGTCCGACCCCTATGTCGACAGCCTGAGCGCCGATCTGACCAGCCATACGATCTTCGTGTCGGGCTACTGGGACATCACCAACTATGGCGGCTTCACGCCTTATGTGGGCGGTGGCGTTGGTGCGGCATATCACGAGATCACCAACCTCACCTACCCGGTCGGCGCGGCTGACGGCAGCAACTGGGACTTCGCCTATCACGTGACGTTCGGCATGGCTTACGACATCACCAAACAGCTCAAGTTCGACCTGGCTTATCGCTACATCAACATGGGCGACGCGTTCTCCACGACCGACCTCTCGGCAGCGCCGGATCTCGGCCCTATCACCGTTCACGACATTTCGGCGCACGAGGTAAAGGCTGGCCTGCGTTATCACTTCAGCTACTGACGCCAATCGCATCTCGCGAGACCGCCAGACAGGGTCCCGCGAAACGGCAAGCACCCCGCATTCCTGAGGGGGAACAGGCGGTCCACGCACGGGGCTCCGGCAACGGAGATGGGTGCGTGGGCCGCCTTTTGTTGCCGATGGTTAAGCGTTGGTCACCGCTTCGTGTCGCATCGGAGCGAAAATGGCACCAGTTTGGCCACCTTAAGGGGGCCGCCGTTTTGCTGCCCAATTCGCGTCTGCAAAGCACCAAATTACACCTTTAGCACTGACCCTTGAAGCGAGTGGGGGGAACCCGGTTCCATCGCGGCATTTGCCGTACGGACCGGACCACAAAGCAGGGATCGCCCGGTGCCAGTCCGCATCAGGGCCGAAAGGAGTTAAAGGTGGAAAAGATTTTCAAGCTCAGCATTCTGGCCGCTACGGCCATCGGCATCATCGGGGGAATGTCGGCTGCCTCGCACGCCGCGGACCTTGGTCCGGCGCCAGTGGAACCGATGCCCTACCAGCAGAGCGACAACTACATGTCTGGCTGGTACGTGCGTGGTGACGCCGGTTTCTCGTGGCTCGACATGTCCGGCCTCGATGATGGCGGCACCGCCATCGTTGGTGGTGGCGTCGGTTACCAGTTCAACCAGTATTTCCGCTCGGACATCCGCGCCGACCATGCGTTTGACCATGACGGCGGCTTGTACGACGTGAGCGGCACCACGGTGCTGTGGAACGGCTATGTTGACGTGCCGCTGGCGATGGGCTTCACGCCCTATGCCGGTGTCGGCGCCGGTTATGGCTGGGTTGACAATTCGGCCGGTTCACCTTTTGCGGATGACTCGGGCTTTGCCTGGGCGGCGATGGGCGGTGTTGCCTACAACATCAACCAGAACATCGCATTCGACGTGGGCTATCGCTACCGTCAGATCGACGTGGCCGGTCCCAACTACGCCGATCACTCGGTCACCGCCGGCATTCGCTGGAACTTCTGATTACGACCGGTTTCCGGGCTCTCCCCGGACGGCACAGCGTGGAAGCGGCCTGCCTCATCTCCCGGGGCAGGCCGTTTCTCTTCTGGCCTGCCGCGTCCGGCCATCACAAATTGTTGCATCGCACAAAGTCTAGTTGCAGACCCGTGCGCCTTCCAGTATCCCGGTCAGTGGGACACCTCTCCCCAACGAGAGGCAAATCATCTGGAAGGATGACCAGATATGACCACGATGAAACCGGCTGCGCGGCCGGCCAATCCGCGCTTCTCGTCCGGCCCCTGCGCCAAGTTTCCCGGCTGGACCCCGGACCTCCTCAACTCTGCATTCCTCGGCCGTTCGCACCGCGCGAGCGAGGGCAAGGCACGCCTGAAGCGCGCCATTGACCTGACGCGCTCCGTGCTGCAGGTGCCCGCTGACTACCTGATTGGCATCGTGCCGGCGTCGGACACCGGGGCCGTTGAAATGGCAATGTGGAGCCTGCTGGGTGCGCGTGGCGTCGACATGGTGGCGTGGGAAAGCTTCGGCGAGGGCTGGATCAGCGACGTGGTCAAGCAGCTCAGGATCGCGGATACGCGCCTCATCCGCGCGCCTTATGGCGAACTGCCGGCC
>JAZBOA010000537.1:0-4470 GCA_036350935.1 Anderseniella sp.
GCCAGATGACCAGCTTGCCCCCGGGGTTCATTGCGCCATGGTCCAACTGCGTTCAGCCGCTGCCTGCCAGCGATAAGGCGCCGGGTCGAGCGCGGGTGTGCGACTCTCGATCAGGTCGGCCAGCAATTCGCTCGATGCCGGCGCCATCGTCACGCCGTAGCGGAAATGCCCAGTGTTGACGTAGACGTTGTCGAAGTCGGGGTGGCGATCGATGACTGGGATGTTGTCCGGTGAACCCGGGCGCAGGCCCGCCCAGTGCTGCAGCGGCTGCATCTCGCCCAGTTGCGGCAGCAAGGATGCGGCGTCATCCTGCAGGGATCGCCGCGTTTCTGCGCTGGTCGACTTGTCGAAGCCGACATCCTCCAGCGTGCTGCCTACCAAGATGTGGCCGTCGCGGCGTGGAATCAGGTATAGGCCACGACGATAAAGGATGGTTTCGAGCGTGCCGGGTTCGAGCTTGAACAGCAGCATCTGTCCGCGCACTGGCCGCATTTGCGGCACCCCGGCCAAGCCGCGCAGGCCCAGCCCCGCCCAGGCGCCGGTGGCCAGCACCAGCCGGTCAGCGGCAAACTCGCCGCAAGCGGTTTCAACCGCGGTAACGTGTCCTGAACGGGCCCTGACTGCGTTGGCACCGCATTGCGGGTAGATCTTTCCGCCTAGCTTCAGCACCGCTGCACGCAACGCAGCAACCAGACGGGGATTGCGCGCCTGGGCTACGCCGGGCAGCCATACAGAATCGCTCCCTCCCCATTGAGGGGGGTAAGCAGCGAGTTGCTCGCTTGCGGGCTTAGTCGAGTGCTTAGTAGCCCCATCAAGGGTAGGGGCGAGGGTAGAAGGCCGAGCCGAAGAACCCAGTTCCGCCTCCATCCCATGCGCCACACACCAAGCCAACGCCTCATTGACCTGTGCCACATCGAGCGCCAGCATGCCGCAGCGCCAATATTGCGCAGACAGTCCGGATAGGGACTCGGCATGCGCCACCCAGTCCGCATAGGCGGCCATCGAGCGCAGTGCCAGCGCGTTGACCGCTTCGCTGTAGTCCCACGGCAGCAGCGGCGACAGAATTCCGCCGCCCGCCCAGGACGATTCGCGGCCGACTTTGCCGCGCTCCAGGACGGCGACTGCATGGCCGCGCAGCAGCAAGGTCAGCGCGGCACTCAGACCGGCGACACCGGCACCGACGATCACGGTTGTGGCGCTCAAGCGGGGGGAATCCTCGGGATGAAGGGCAGAAGGGCGTGCTGGCATGGCGCAATTTTAGGGGGGATTGCGCGCGCTGGCCATGACGCAGCGGCGCGATTCCGGCCTTAAGAATTTTTCGACTTGGCCGTAATTCACTGATGACGCGAGCCGGGCGAGTGGCTTTTGGAGGCGGCGAGTCCGGCGAAGAAATCCGCTGGTTCGGCCAAAACCACCAGTCGTCGGTCGATCGTGGCGACTTGCTGGGGCAGTGATTACGATGCAATGCATGAAAAAGGGAACAGACATGCAGTCATTCAGACAACGAGGCTTCACCCTGATCGAATTGATGATCACCGTCGTCATCGTGGCTATCTTGGCATCGGTCGCGCTGCCCGCTTATCAGGAGCAGGTGCGCCGAGGCCATCGCGCAGCTGCGCAGACTGAGATGATGGATATCGCAAACCGGCAGCAGCAGTTCCTGCTGGCGAACCGGGCCTATGCCGACAAGGCCGCGCTGGAAGGCAGCGGCTACGCACTGCCATCGGAGCTTGCCAACAGGTACGGTTATGCCATCGCCGTCAACAACGCCGCCACGCCGCCAACGTTCACCATCACGTTCACCCCTTCGGGCTCGCAGACGAGCGACGGAGCCCTGGTTCTCAACAGCGCCGGGGTCAAGACCCGGGCTGGCGAAGCGTCGAAGTGGTGAGCATGGCTAGCCAACGTTACCGACTTCAGCAGGGCACTTCGATGATCGAGGTGCTCATCACCATCGTCATCCTTGCAATCGGCTTGTTGGGCTTGGCTGGCCTGCAGTCGAGGCTGCAGGCGTCCGAGATGGAGGCCTACCAGCGGGCACAGGCGCTGATCCTTCTGAATGACATGGCGAGCCGCATCACCACGAATCGAGCCAATGCGCTCTTCTATCCCGGTTTGGCGCCGGCCGAGGCCCCGCTGGGGGCGGGGCTGGACTGTCCGAACGCTGTCGACGACCAGCACGACATCGACGCGGGCGAGTGGTGCCAGGCTTTGCAGGGCGCAGCTGAGACTTCGGGGGCAGGAAACGTCGGGGCGATGCTGGGAGGGCGCGGCTGCGTTGAGGATCTTGGCGGGGACACCTATCGAATCACGGTTGCCTGGCAGGGGCTGACGCCTGTTACGCCTGCACCGGCTCTGGATTGCGGGCGTGACAGCTACAACGCGGCAAATACCGGATGCACCGCTGATCGCTGTCGGCGGGTAGTCTCCACCATCGTTCGAATTGCCGATCTGGACTGAACGCCATGAATCTTCAAACCAGATTCGCCACCTTCCGGCCGCAGCGCGGCATGTCCCTGATCGAACTGATGATTTCGATCGTCATTGGCATGCTCATCGTCGCTGCGTTGCTCGCCCTTTATCTCAACGTTACCCGCACCAACAACGAGATGGCGAAGGCCAACCGTCAGATCGAGAACGGTCGCTTCGCCATCCAGGTCCTGCACAACGACCTCGTCCACGCAGGATTCTGGGGCAGGCTGGGATACACTCAGCCACCAGCGCCGTCCATGCCGGCGCCGACCGCGATTCCGAACCCCTGCTCGGTGGCAGGCTGGAGCGACGAACACAAGCGGAACCTTCTCGCGATCCCGGTACAGGGCTATGCTGACGGGGCCACACTCGCTGCCTGCAATGTTTCGGGTGTGCTGCCCGCCAGTGATGTCCTCGTCGTACGCCACGCCAATACTTGCGCCTTTGGCACCGCTGGTTGCGACGGTGGTACGGACACCGGCCCCCACATCCAGATCTCTGCCTGCCGCACCGCTGTCCCGCCGGAAGCCGAATACGTGATCGAATCGGATGTGGCGAAGTTCACGCTCAGGGGCAAGAACTGCGGCGGAACTGCCGAACGGCGCAAGCTCATCTCGAACATCTATTACGTGGCCACGAGCAATGGCCTGCCTACCCTGATGCGGATTCGCCTGGTGAACGGGGCCTACTCACAACCGGAGCCCCTAATCGAGGGGATCGAGGCGTTCCGTGTCGAATACGGCATCGACAACGTCGGCAGGAATGGACAACCGGTGAGTCCGACTAATCCGGGTGATGGCAGCGCGGACCAGTACGTCACCAGCAAGGCACTCTACGAGGCGGGCAACAGCCTGGACCTGCACGCCAATATCGTCGCGGCCAAGATCCATGTCCTGGCGCGCAACCTCGAGACGACGGCCGGTTACACGGACGTCAAGTCCTACCGTCTGGGCGCGACCCAGATTCCAGCCGCCAACGACCGATTCAAGCGCCACGTCTTTTCGACGACGGTTCGTCTGATCAACCCGTCCGGACGCAGGGAGAACCCATGAACCGCACCATCCCCCGGCAGAGACAGCGCGGCATCTCCCTTGTCATCGGCCTCATCCTGCTGGTACTGATCACCCTGGTGGTGACCAGCGCCTTTATGCTCAGCAGCACCAACCTCAAGGCGGTGGGCAACATGCAGTACCGCGACGAGGCGATCGCGGCGGCCAATGCAGCGATCGAGCAGGTCATCAGTAGCGACGCGATCTTCCTCAACCCCGTCAGTCAGCCGGTCGTCGTCGGCAATTACACGGTGCAGGTCGCGGCACCAGTCTGTCTCTACGCGGTTGACGTGAATACCGGAACCAGCAACGACCAGAACCCGAACATCCTGATCGAGGGTGTCGGGGGTGGTGGAGGCGGCGGAGGCGCGTTCCAAGATACCTACTGGGACATCGCAGCCACGGTTAACGATGGGCTTATGGGCGCCGCGGTGGTGACCCATCAGGGCATCAAGATCACCCTGCCCGCGGCTCCCAATCCCTGTCCCTGACGATCACGAACCGAGTCAAAACCGGAGATAACATCATGATATCCAACCACCGACTCAGCAAGCTATTGCTTGTCCTGGCACTAGGCGGCACGTGCCAAGTTTCCGCCGAGGACATCGACATCTTCCTCGCGAACCCGGACATCACGGGGACGCGCCCCAACGTGCTCCTGGTGCTGGACAACTCCGCCAACAACAACAGCGACATTACAGGATTGTCTGGCGAGAAAACCAAGAAGCTCGAGATGCTGCGCCAAGTGCTGAACAACATCGCGGATCCGCTAAACTCGCCCTATTTCCCTGGTTGCACGATCGCGGTCGACGCTAAGGGAAACGAAGTTCGTGAACCGGAGGGCTGCGTCACCCGCCAGGAGGTCAGCGAGCTGCTCGGGAACATCAACCTCGGCCTGATGATTGCCAATCCCTCTGGCACAGACAAGGGGGCTTACGTGCGCTACCAC
>JAZBOA010000538.1:0-4474 GCA_036350935.1 Anderseniella sp.
CTGTCGCCGAAATAGTCGAGTGCCGCAGTCTCGCCCCGGTAGCGGTCGATGATCCACGAGGTATTCTCGACCACCTCCCAGCCGGCCTCGATGATGCCGGCGATGACAAGCCGCCAGCCAATGGAGAGATGCGGCAGCAGGTAACGCAGGGCCAGGTAGAAGGCGAGGCCGTGCAGCACGTGGGACGGGGAATACCAGTCGAGCAGGTGCTGGGAGTTTTCCGACGACATCACCTCGCCATGCCACAGCTTGACGTAGCCGCAGGTGCAAATAGGGCTGCGGCCGAGCCAGGCCAGCATGGCCGCCATGACCACGGTCGTCGCGGCAACCCAACCCCAGTGCCTGCCCCCGATACGTGTCATGCGGTCAATACCACAGCCCCATGCGGCTGACGTGGATACGCGGGTTGCGCACCGGCGGCACGATGGAGTTTCCCGGACGGTGCGGGGTATCGGCGCTCGCGAGTGGCGCGCGCGCGCCGGGGCGCAGCGACAGAAGCCGCGCAACGCGGTCTTCGGTCTTCGGGTGCGAGCGCAGCAGCGACGGGTCTGGCATGCGCGAGCCGGGCAGCATGATCTTTTCCCACATGCTGCCCTGCTTCTGCTCCAGCGTCTGCAGCGCCGAGGCCAGGCCTTCCGGATCTCCGGTCAGGGTAGCGGCATCAAGATCGGCGTCATATTCGCGGGTGCGCGACAGGGCGAGTTGCAGCAGCCCGCCGATGGTGGGTGCGGCGACGATGAAGCCAAGAGCGGCCCAGGCATAAAGCCCGCCTCCTGCAATGAACGTTGCAGGCAGGCCCAGCAGCAGCCCGAAAGTGGACATCGAACCGGTGAGCCGCGACAGCGTGTCGGCCAGCGCCATCACCTTGAGATCGCCGCTGCGGATATGGCTGACCTCGTGTGCCAGCACGCCGGCAAGCTGGCGGACGGTCAGGTTGCGGATCAGCCCGTCGGTGACGGCAATGGCCGAGTCATCCGGCTTGCCCACGGCGAATGCGTTCATCATTTTCGATGGCACGTAGTAAAGCTGCGGCACCGCCGGCAGATCGGCGCGGGCGGTGAGTTCGCGCAGCAACTGGTGCAGTTGCGGCACGTGGGTCTCGCCCAGCGGCCTCGCCTTGTAGAGCTTCAGCACCATTTGCGGCGAGATGCGGCTTGCCTGCCACAGTCCGAAGGCACTCAGCAGTGCGGCCCACACTATGCCGGATGTGCCGAAGATCAGCCAGGCGATGATGGCCATCAGCACCGCCGACCCGGCGATCATCAGCCAGGTGTGCAGGGTGTTGCGCCAGTTGTGGGCGCGCTGCGCATCCGGGTTGAGCTGCTGTACGTGAGCATTCATGACGGCAAATGTAGTGCCACACGCGGGCAAATGCGAGGCCTACCAGCCGCCGCCGCCACCACCGCCGCCACCGCCGCCGGAGCCGCCGCCACCACCGCCGCCGAAACCCGACGATGAAGATTTGGGCGCGGGCGCTGCGTTGGTCATGGAGCTTGAGATGCTGTCGGCGACGCTGCCGAGCTCCGAGCCGATGCTGCGGCCGGAGAAGTTGCTGCCATGATACCAGCCCGGGCTGTAGCTGGCGGCAGCCGCAGCGCCGGCAGCGGTTGCGAGCCAGGCCTCGAAGGCCCTGGTCCACGGCTTTTCCAGGCCCAGCGCGACCGCATAGGGCAGCACCGTTTCGAAGTGCTGCGGCGACATGGCGGGCGCGCCTTGCAGGTTGAGCCGGTCCTTCTCGGCCAGCTTGACATACGTGCGCAAGCCTTCGATGCCGTCCATCAGCCTGCGGCCCAGCGGTGTCGGGGCGCCCATCAGGTAGAAGAACAGGGCGTTGAGCAGGACGATGCTGCCGATGGCGGTGATGAGCAGCGGACTGGTGCCGCCGGACGCCAGCAGCGCGCCGAGGCCTGGCAGGAAGTTGAACGCCACGATGCCGAAGACGAACCAGCGGATGATATTGGCGAAACTGAAGCCGCCGCTGCCGCGGTGCTGGAACATCTTGTAGGCGATATTGAACAGGATGGCAGTGACCGCCACGCCGAATACGGCAATGGCGATGAAAGGTCCTGCAATGACCGCGTCGATGGGCGACGTCGAGATGCTCAGCACGATGGCGCCCAGTGACATGGCCACGCCGGCGGCGATCCAGGGAATGTTGCTCACGAAATACTTGTTGCGGTGTTCGGTGGCCAGCTTCTGGCGGAACCGGCTGGCCAGGCTGACCACGGTGGTCCCGTTGGCCTTGTCGATGCGGAAGCCGCCGGAGCGATTGGAGACGGCATCGAAAATGAGCTGCTCGCCGACGGGCAGCGAGCCTGAAGGCGGACGGCTGCCGGTAGCCGTGATCTTCATGTCCTTGCCTGTGAGCTCTTCCAGCGTCACATAGCCCTTCACGGCCAAGGACAGCAACGCGGCGGAAAAGGCGTCGTTGCCGCGCAGGCCGGTATTGTCGATATAGTGGACCAACGCTGGCGAGATGCTGTCCGGCGCATCCCAGCGCGGTACGATGACGCCCCCCTGGGGATCGCGGCCAACCCGGTTCCAGGCCCAGACATAATAGATCGCCAGAAAGATGAAACTGGCGAAGGAGATCAGCGCGGGCCGGTTGTCGCGCCAGAACCAGCCGAGTTCCTGCTGGCTGGTAGGTGGGGTGACAGAGCCTTCCGGCATGCGGATGGCGACGCTCCAGCCCTCGCGCTGGCGCAACGGGGCCGAGGTCGCCGCCACCACCAGCGAGCCGCCGCCGCGAATCGAGGCGGAGGCATTGCGCTCGCGCGAGCCGATCGGGCCGGTGAACACCGCCACGTCCTCGGCGCGGGCGCCGTCGGGCAGTCTTACTTCCGCCGACGAGTTGAGGATCGGAAAGTCCCAGAAGTTGCCGGTTACGTTCCAGAACAGTTCATCATGGGTGTCGAAAAAGCGGATCTGCCGGTCGGTCCGGTAGGTGAGCTCGTAGGTGAACCTGCCGGGGCCGAGAAAGCGGTCGGCATTGCCGATATAGATGCGGGTGGCGCGGCCGGCGGCTTCGAGCCGGTAGTCTTCGGGGCTGCCATCGCGCCTGACCGAGACCACTTCGAAGCCCACCCGCTGCTCGCGGCCTGACGCGTCCTCGAACACCATCGGGAAGTCGCGGTAGATGCCGCGGCGGATCTTGACGCCTTCGCCGCGCACCCGGATCGTTTCGGTGACCAGCATGGAGCCGTCTTTCGACAGTTCGATGACTGACGTGAATTGCTCTATCGCCTCATCGGCCAGCGCCGCTGCGGTGAGCCACAGGCTGGCCAGCGCGACGAGTATGAGCCGGAGTGCGGTTTTCATGGTGGTGCGTGCCGGGCGGGTCAGAACTTGACCTGTGGCACCTCCCGGTCAGAGGCTGTCTCGATCTCGAAGTATTCCGCCATCGTGAACCTGAAATAGTTGGCGACGAAATTGGACGGGAAGCTTTCCACCTTCACGTTCAGGTCGCGCGCGGCGCCGTTGTAATAGCGCCGTGACATCTGCACCTCGCCCTCGATCTTGTCGAGCGTGTCCTGCAGCTGCAGGAAGTTCTGGTTGGCCTTGAGGTCGGGGTAGGCCTCAGCCACAGCCATCAGCTTGCCCAGCGCCTGCGACAGCAACCCTTCGGCGGCAGCACGGGCGGCGACATCGCCTTCCGGCACGGCCTGCACGCGGGTGCGCATCTCGGTCACTTCGCGAAGGGTGTCCTTCTCGTGGCCGACATAGCCCTTGATGGCCTCGACAATATTCGGGATCAGGTCGGCGCGGCGCTTCAACTGCACGTCGATGCCGGACCAGGCTTCCTTCACCATCTGGCGCGCCTTTACCAGCGCGTTGTAGACGCCGATCACGTAGACCGCGAGGCCGCCGATGATGCCGAGGATGACGAGGGTTGTGGTCATGAATGAACGCTCCGGTTGTTGCCCGCCGCGCAGACTAGCGGCAGATTGTCATCATGTCTGCTGCCAAGCGGCAAGCAAGTGACGAAAGTCACTTCTCGGGCTGGTCTTGCGCCGGAGCGCCATCGCCGAATTTCACCACCTCGCGCATGAAATCCGACAAGCCGGGGCGGCTTTGTGTCAGGAAGGGCAACGGGCGGCACAGGTCCATGGCGGCGAGGCCAATGCGTGCGGTCATGATGCCGTTGACCGCGCCTTCGCCGAAACGGGCCGACAGCCGGCCGATCAGGCCCTTGCCGATGAGGTGACTGATGAGGTTGTCCGACAGGGCAAGCCCACCGGTGACGGCCAGGTGGCCAGCCACCATGCGGGCCAGCCTAACCGTTCCGAGCGTGCCGGGACGGCCGCCGTACAGAGTGGCAAGCTCGCGCAGCATCCTGAGGTTCTGCGCGCCCACCAGCACGATGTCTAAGGCTGCCGGTGCGACGGCGGTGATGACCGAAACCCGCCTTGCGGTGCGGGCGATGATGCGGCTGGCCTCATCATCAAGCGGCACCATCAAGTCACGCTCGGCCAGC
>JAZBOA010000539.1:0-2163 GCA_036350935.1 Anderseniella sp.
ATCGGCTTGGCTGAACCATTCCGTGATGATGACGTCGACCCCGTGGCGACCATGTCGGCGGTGGCCGCGCTGATCTCCGGGCGCACGGCGGACGACTGGGCGCCGCTGCTGGCGCAGGCTGATTGCTGCTGCTCCATCGTGCGCACGCTGCGCGAGGCCATGTGCGATGACAGTTTCCATGATCGTGGTGTGTTCGAGCACACGCTGGTCAACGAGGAATCGGACACGCTGCCGGCAACGCCGGTGGCCGTCGCACCACAATTCCGGGGCGACCCGTCGCAGGACAAGTCCGCCCCTGCGCTGGGCGCCCACAATGACATCCTGCTGGGCAAGGGGCAGTAGGGCTCCGGCCTCACGCGCCACGCACGGGAATGTTAATGGCCCGTGTTGCGTCAGCGCGATAAAGCTTGGCCAGGTTCAAACCATGACCGGAGTGGCAGTCATGTCGACACGGCGCGCACTCATTTTAGCGATTGCGCTGACAGCCGGGGCGGGCATTGCAGCTGGCCCGGCGCAGGCATTCACGCTGGACGAGGTCGAGAAGGATGTGACGGCGGATTATCCGACGGTCCGGCACGTGCTACCGGACGCCGTGCCGGCGGCGGTAACGCCCGGCGGCGATGTACTGCTTATCGACGTGCGCGAAGAAGATGAATTCGCCGTCAGCCATCTGCCGGGTGCGTTGCGGGCCGACCCGGGCATGGACCCGGACGAGTTCATGCGCGCTTTTGGTGACAAGGTGGCGGGCAAGCAAGTGCTGTTCTATTGCTCGGTGGGCGTGCGCTCGTCAGACATGGCGCAACGCGTTGCCGCGAAACTGGCCACTGCGGGCGCAAATGGCGTGGCCAATCTGTCAGGCGGCATATTCCGCTGGCATAACGAGCGGCGCACTTTGATGAGCAGCGCCGGGCGAACCGATCTGGTTCATCCCTACAATCGCAAGTGGGGCGCGCTGATCAACCGCCAGCCTCAAGTCAGCTACACGCCCGTTCCTGGCCAGTAAACCCGGGATCAGCCGCGCATCGCCCTCGGCAACGGCCCCGGCGGGTTGAGGCCTTCCAGCATGGCGCGCTTGCGCAAGGGAGGCACGTGCTGCAGTAGGGTCATGCCGGCGGCGCGGGCGGCGTGAAGCGGGAAGAACTCCGACATCAGCGAGCGGTTGAGTGTGTCGATGACGGCCTGACGGGGCACCACGTCGCCACGGCGGCGCTCGTCATAGGCCGCCAGCAGCCTGTCGCTGCCGGGATCCTCGTCCATGCGGATCGCATCGGTGATGGCGTCTGCGGCGAAGGCGGCATCGCGCAGGCTCATGTTAAGCCCTTGCGCGCCGATCGGCGGCACCACATGGGCGGGCTCGCCCACCAGCAACAGCCGGTTGGCGGCGAACTTGCGGGCGGTCAGGCCCTGCATCGGGATGACGGCAGGCGTGGAGACATCGCTCACCAGTCCAAGCTCGCCGTGCATTTCAAGCTGCAGGCGCGCGGCCAGGTCATCGGCCGGGAGCGCGAGGATCCCCTCCACATCCTGCGGCTTCACCAGCCACACGAGGCTGGAGCGGTTGCCGGGCAGCGGCACCGTGGTGAACGGGCCGGTATTCTTGTGAAACTCGATTGAAACGCCGTAATGCGGCGTTGAATGGCTGAAACTCAGCGCCAGCGCCGACTGGTCGTAGCGCCATTCGGTTGTGGCGATGCCGGCGCCTGCGCGCAGCACCGAATGCCGACCGTCCGCCGCGACAGCGACAGGCGCTTCAAGTGTCTCGCCATTGCCGAGGTTGACGAGAGCCTTGCCGGCCTGGGTGCGATAGGCCGTTGCCCTGGCGTCGATCATCTGAACGCCGGCCGCGACGGCGGCGCCATTGAGCGCCGCAGTCAGCCGGTCGAGCGGAATGTTCCAGCCGAACGGCTCCTCGCCCATCTCCCGGTGCGAGAAGTTCACGGTTGGGGCCGAAAACATCGAACCGGTGTCGTCCACCAGCTTGAGCGTTTCGAGGGGTGCTGCAACGGACTTCAACTCGTCCGTCCACACGCCAACGGTTTCCAGCAGCCGGATGGCGGGCTGCATCAGCGCGACGGTGCGGCGGATGGCGTCTGCAGGTTCGGGGGCATGGTCAACGCCGGGCGAAACAAGCGCCACCTTGCAGCGGCCCTGTGCCAGCAGGCA
>JAZBOA010000540.1:0-3344 GCA_036350935.1 Anderseniella sp.
AGCAGAATTACGGGCGGACCATTGCCTGAGATCGCGTAGGCAAGTCGCGTGCCGTCGAAGCTCTCGAAGAACCTCACCTCGTCATCGCGCGCCATGCGGCTACCCTCCCAGCGTCACAGCATACGCGAATTCCCCTGCCGGGACGAACAATCCGTGTTTCCAGAGACTGTCGCGCGCCTGACACCTCGGCAACTATCTGCGCCAAGCGGACCTTGGGTAGAATGAGGCTCAGGTCTGTTTCGCGGAAGACGCAGCCATTAGGGTGGACTATCAGGCCTCTGCGATACTTCGCCGCCGGAGCACGAACCAGATCGCCCCCACGATTGCCAAGTTGAGAAGGCCTGCAAAGAGAGCGTTTGCGAACGTCCAGAAATAGCTGTTTGTCAGGTCGTAGAAGAGCCCTCCTTGCCACCCGCCAAGCGCGTGGCCAAACCATCCGAATGCCAGGACAATGCCCGTGGCCGATGCCCTGCGCGCCGGAGGCGTGAGTTCGCGAACTGTTACCAGAACTCCAGTCATGACGCCGCCATAGCCGAAGCCGTAGAGCGGGGCAAAGAGCCAGAAGGACTGAAGCGTGCCAAGAAAGACAAACCCAATGACAAGTGCTGTTTGCCAGGCGGTTGCGGCCATCCATGCCTGGATCGGGCCGATGATATCCGCAAGACGACCAAAGAAGATCCGCCCCCCGATCGCTGCAACAAGCATGATGAGCAGTGGGCCGCCAGCCTCAGCACCGACACCGCACACTCCCTGAATCAGAGGAACAAGATGCATCAAAGGAACCGCCATTCCGGTACAACACCCAAGAACGGCGATCGACAACGCGGGCAGCACAACCTTTGCCGGCAAAATCGGAATCTTGGCTACGCCACCTGCCTGAGTCACTGGCTCGGTCGGAGGCTCCAGCATTAGCAGCGACAGCGGCAACAGAGTTAGCGCTGCGAATACGCCAAGAATAGTCAGCGCGTTCTGCCACCCTGTCATTTGTATCAGGTGACCAGCGACGTAGGGCACCAGCCCTTGTCCAAAAGCTTGCCCTGCCGATGCGATGCCGATTGCCAGCCCTGCACCAGTGCGAAACCAGCCTCCGACCAATGCGATCACCGGCGCGAATAGGGCACCGCCGCCAAAGGCCCCTGCGATAAAGAAGATGGTGTAAAAGTGCCAAAGGGCATCGGCGCGGGCCGCGAGCAGAAGCGCGAATGAAAGGGTCGCGGCTCCCGCCAGACAAATTGTTCGTGTCGCAATGCGATCGGCAAGAAAGCCCATTGCGATACCACCAATGGCGATGCCGATCAGGCCAAGAGAGTTGATTGCTGCGACATCAGCTCGGTCCCAACCGAAGTGCATCTCAAGAGGAACAAGAAAGGCAGAAAGGCCATTGACCAGCGTTCCCATCGCGATGCCCAACAGGAGTGCTGCGGCCGTCACGATGACCCATCGGAAGCTATGTTCTGGTATCACGTGATCGTCGGACATCGGACCGGCCCTCAGACAAGACTGTACACCAACAGCGTATCCCTGTCTTCATACGCTGCAATCTCTGCTCTTCGTGGCCAGCTTCGGGCTCGAAAGAGACAACTGACCTTTTCGCTGAGATGACCGCTGTGTCGCGCAAAGCGGACGTGGTCCTTATCGGGCCCCAGGTCGGGAGCGCGGACGAACCGGACCGATGCGCCCGCGGCAAGGTCGGTCGTCCAGATCCTTGTAAGGCGACTATCTCATCGCTGCAGTGCAGTTCGATTTCCCGGAAGCGGTCGTTCGATCACGCCTGGATAGGGCAGATCCGAACCGGTCGTTCGTCGCACAACAACTTGATGTCCCAGATGCGGACAGAGCGCCAATTCGCTGCAGCCGCGCCAAGGTCTGCTCTGATAATTCAGAAGTGCCAAAACCGTCGTTTTCGCCTGTGACAGAAACGTTTGAGTTTTGGCACATCCTGCGGTCCGGAACTGGCGCGAACCAGACGTTCCGTGCATTGCTCTTTGGGAAGTTTAGGCGGTTTTGGCCGACTTCGCTATCTGGTTTAGATGGCGCATGTCTGTGCCACAGCACCCCCCCAAGATGCTGATCTGGGGATGCTTACCATGTATCTCGGCGAGTTGTTGTCCGAGTTCCACCGGGTCACCGTCATCAAGTTCCGTTGCTTCGTCTAGTTCCGCATGACTGCAGCGCGATGCGTTTGCCATGACGCCTCGAAGGCGTTGCACCCAAGGTTCGTCCGAGAGGACATTGGCGAAGTGATCTGGATGTGCGCAATTGATCATGAAATAGCTCGCATAACCGTCGGTCGCAGCATCCACTTCTTCGATTGCTTCGCCCAGGGTTTCGCCGGTCGGTAGCCTGCCGTCTGTTTCAACGGTGAATGAAATCATCGCGGGCATGCCAGTATTCTTGATCGCCTGAACCATACCAATTGCTTCGGCAGGATATGCAACAGTGTAACCCCCGATAATATCGACCTCTGTGTCAGCCAGAACATTGACTTGTTCCGCGTGATAGGCCTCGGCCTCGACTGCAGTCATTTGTTCCGAGGGGGCATAGGCATCATCACGTGGGCCGATAATGCCGCAGATAATCGTGGGTAGGTCGCCCGCCTCTGAGCGAACTTTTGACACGAGCTCGATGGCCTGTCGATTTAGAATGGCGAGGTCTTTAGGTGAGTAACCCAATGGCGCTGCGCGGTCCCTGTTGGCGAGCCATGTCGGGCTTTCAATGATGACACCTGCACCGTGGGACCTTCCAACCTCAATGAACGCCCGCATGTAGTCGGCGAGAATCTTGCGCCCATCCTCCGTTTCCAAAAGGGGGTAAGAGGCAAATCCGGGCAACTCCATACCCTTTGAAAAGATAATGTCGGTTTCCATTCCGGCATAGTCGAGAAATACGCCACCATTGATTTGCGGAAGGCTATCGCGGTGTTTTGCCATTGGTCCCTCTGAAGTTATCTTGGTGCAGACTTTATCGAAGATACCCTTGTTCGACCACTGTGTTTCGGCGACGGCGGCTTCTGTCCCGCACACCGGACATAAACCCCCTGCCAGAACCTATGGGTCAAAAACGGTCGCTTTTGGCCGGGACCTAAGGAGCGGACATTGGGGTACAGCGCAGCATCAGTTACTTTGGGCTCCATGCCGCCATCTGACAAAATCGCTCAGATGACCGCTGTGTCGGGTGAAGCCGCCGGTAGTCCGCTATCCCCGACCGAGCAAGCGCCATCCCGACCCGCCCCCAAAAGGCTAAGGTGGATAAAAGGATGGATGGCCTAATCCACAAGTAGGCTATCCATCTGAAGAAATAAGGATATTGCCGAAAATTTGGTGCCGCTGAAGGGACTCGAACCC
>JAZBOA010000541.1:0-3905 GCA_036350935.1 Anderseniella sp.
CGGCATCCGGATTTTGTCGTGCTGCATCCCAAACGGGGCTTGCTGATTTTGGAGGTGAAGGACTGGAAGCTGGACACAATCCAGTCGATTACCAAATCGGACGTCTCCCTCCTGACACCCAAAGGTTTGAAGCGCGCGGCTAATCCGCTGGAGCAGGCCCGTCAGGACGCCCATGCCGTAGTGAACGTGCTGGAAAAGGACCCGCAGCTGGTTTTCAGTGGCGGCCGCATGCAGGGCAAGCTGCTGTTCCCCTGGGCTTATGGGGTGGTGCTGACCAATATCAGCCGCAAGCAATTCGAAAGCACGGATTTGAGCGAGGTGCTGGAATCGCATCGGGTGATCTGCCAGGACGAGATGGTCGAATCGGTCGAGGTTGAGGCTTTCCAAAGACGCCTGTGGGAGATGTTCAGCGTAGGTGGCTTCGGCAACCTGACCCTGCCGCAGATCGACCGGGTGCGCTGGCACATGTTTCCCGAAATCCGCCTGCCGGCTAAACAGGGTGGATTGTTCGATGAGGTCGAAGCAGAGTCAGCCGAGCTCCCCGATATCCTGCGCGTGATGGATTTGCAGCAGGAGCAACTGGCCCGCAGCCTGGGCGAAGGGCATCGCGTGATCCACGGGGTGGCCGGATCGGGCAAGACGCTGATCCTCGGCTATCGGGCCGAGTATCTGGCCAAGGTGTGCTCCAAACCTATCCTGATTCTTTGTTACAACAAGGCCCTGGCCAAACGCCTTGAACACTGGATGAAGGAAAAGGGCGTGGCGAACAAGGTCATCGTGCAGAACTTTCATGCGTGGTGTTATCGGCAGTTGACGGCCTATAACGTGGGCCTACCGGCCGGTGGGGCCAGTCGGGACGGCTACTGGGATGACATGGTGGACAAGGTCATTCGCGGGGTGGACCGCAAGCTCATTCCGTCGGGACAGTACGAAGCGGTGCTGATCGACGAAGGCCATGACTTCAAACCGGAATGGTTCAAGCTGGTGGTGCAGATGGTGGACCCGCGCACGAATGCGTTGTTGGTGTTGTATGACGATGCCCAGTCCATTTACGACACGGGCGAAAAGCGCAACTTCAGCTTCAAGAGCGTGGGGGTGCAGGCGCAGGGGCGCACGACGGTTCTGAAGATCAACTATCGCAACACGCAGGAAATCCTGGAATTCGCCGCCCGGTTCGCGAAAGAACTGTTGACACCTACCGAGGCCGAAGAGGACGGCGTGCCGCGCCTGCTGCCGATATCGGGTGGCCAGCGTGGCCCCAAGCCGCTGCTGATCAAGTTGCCGACATTGAGAGACGAGGCGAAATACATCGTCGAGCAGTTCAAGGCCGCCCATCGCGAGGGGACGCCGTGGAAAGACATGGCCATCCTCTATCGTCATTGGGACCCGGTTGGCAAGGTAGTCAATGACGTCTTCGCCGCAGCGGGCATCCCGATCACCGGCCACAAGAAAATCGAGTTTGGCGACAAGCAGGACACGGTCAAGCTGATCACCTTCCACAGCAGCAAGGGCCTGGAGTTCCCGCTGGTGGCGATCCCCGGCGTTAGTTTTTCTGGGGGTGAAGCCAAAGCGGTTCAAGATGAGGCACGGCTGCTTTACGTGGCGATGACGCGGGCGACGAAGGAGTTGCTGGTTCTTGAGAGTGAAGCAGCTTGATGACTGGTTAGTCGGTCGACGCTGGGATCACCTATAGCGTATGGGGATGGCCGTTCGCTATTCGAGAATGGCAACCCCCTAGACCAGGAGGTCGATGAGCTGGCCCATTTTTCTTCATTCTTGAAATAAGAATATTGACTTTATAGCCAACTTGATCTTATTGTTTGTATCTGTTTTCTCATTTCATGAATAGAGAATATGCCTAAGATAAGCAACCGGCAGGTGGTGCTGAAGCCGCAGGACCTCTATGTGTTGCTGGCATTGCTGAGCCGTGGCGACGGAAGCGCGGGCTATACGGACTTGGCGGAGCAGACCGGGCTGGCCGTCTCGGCGGTGCACGGCGCGCTCAAGCGGGCGGCGACGGCGCGGCTTGCGATGTTTGAAGATCGACGCCCGGTGGTGCTGAAGCCTCAGCTGCGGGAGTTTGTGCTGCACGGTGCCAAGTATGCGTTTGCGCCGGTGTGGGGCACGCTCACGCGCGGTGTTCCAACGGCTTATGGTGCTGCGCCGTTGAGCAGCGTGATTGCCCCGTCCGGCGACCCAGTGCCGGTGTGGCCGCACCCCAAGGGAACGGTGCGCGGGCTGAGCCTGGCGCCGCTTTATCCTTCGGTGCCCGAAGCTGCACTCAAGGATGAGCGCCTGTATGCGGTGGTTGCGCTGTTCGACGCGATCCGCAGCGGTCAGGCCCGCGAGCGTGCGGCGGCGCAGAAGCTGCTGGAGCCTTTCTTTCAATGAAGCGTCTGCATCCAAATGTGGCCAAGCTTGAACTGGTTGCGCATGCGCTCGGGCCGTTGCGTGAGCAGTTGGTATTTGTGGGCGGTTGCGCTGTGGATTTGCTATTGACTGATCCGGGTGCTGCGCCGGCAAGGGTGACCTACGATGTCGACCTGGTGGCGCGGGTGGAGGCGCTGTCCGGGTATCACGCGCTGGAAAAACAGTTTTCCCAGCTCGGTTTCAAGCGGGATATGGCGCAGGACGCGCCCATTTGCCGCTGGCGTTACAACGATCTCGAAGTGGACTTGATGCCTATGCACTCGGGCGTTCTTGGTTTTTCCAGTCGTTGGTATCCATTGGTGGTGAAAACGGCGCAGGAGGTTGCCTTGCCGGCTGGAATGATCATTCGCCTGATCAGCGCGCCCGCCTTCCTGGCCACAAAATTCGAGGCGTTTCTCGATAGGGGTCGTGGCGATGTGCTGGGCAGCCATGACCTGGAGGATATCGTCAACGTGGTGGATGGGCGGCCGGAGCTTGTCGCCGAAGTCGCCTCGGCCGCACCTGAGTTGCGGCAGTATCTGGCGGCGCAATGCAGGACGCTTCTGGCAGTGCCCGGCTTTATGAATGCCTTGCCCGGCATGGTGTTTCCGGACGAATCGCTTGCTGAGCGCGTCAAGCTGCTGGCGCTGCGGTTCGAATACATCGGGAAATTGGATCAAGCATGAACATCGCAACCATCGTCCAAAAACTCTGGCACTACTGCAACGTCCTGAGAGATGACACTTGGGGTGCTATCCCCTAAGAGTACGGGCCGCCAATCCGAGGTGTTTCCTGTTAAGGTTTTCCCGCGCTAGGATGTCAAGCGGAGCGGGAGACAACCTTATCGCCCCGCCCGCGTCCTCGTCCTGCGCGGATGGATCAAGATGTCGAGGGCAGGCCGGTGCGGTAATGCCGCTAGCTACAGATCGCCTGCTGATGCCAGTGGGCGGTGGAACGACCCTTCGTGCGGGCAAGCAAGCGGATCGCCGCATTGCTCACAACTACAGCGAGGTTGGACATGACTGAACTAGACCCTCTGGCAATGACCATCGAGCTGCTCGGCGGGCTCGCGCTTTTCCTGTACGGCATGGAGAAGATGACCGACGGCTTGAAGGCTGCCGCCGGCAAGCAGATGAACGTGCTGCTGGCCAAGCTGACGGGCAACGCTTTTCTGGGTGCCATCACCGGGGCACTCGTGACCGCGGTGATCCAGTCGTCCTCGGTGACCACGGTGCTCGTGGTCGGCTTCGTCAGTGCCGGACTGATGACCCTGGTGCAGTCGGTGGGGGTGATATTCGGTGCCAATGTGGGCACCACGGTCACGGCGCAGATCGTTGCGTTCAACACCACCGCACTGGCATATCCCCTCATCGCCATCGGTTTTGGCATGACCTTCGTCTTGAAGCAGGGCGTCGCACGCCACTATGGCGCGATGCTCATGGGGCTGGGTCTGATCTTCTATGGCATGGCGCTGATGGGCTCGGCGATGTCGCCGC
>JAZBOA010000542.1:0-2079 GCA_036350935.1 Anderseniella sp.
CAAGCTGCTCACCACCTTGAAGGTGCGTCCACCGTCCGCCGCCAAGGACTACGCCCGTGAGCAGTTTACGGTGCCGCCGACGCCGCCGGCAGAAACCATGCCGCGGTATTCCCCGCCGGACCTGAACCGCGAGCCGGATTTCAAGGGACTGTACTAACCCCGGCGGTCGCCTTACGCTGTTTGCTCGTCCGGGAAGCCTTCGGACCCGCATGCCTTGACCGACGTGGTTGAGGCAGAGTTTACTTATTCTGTGCTACCAGTCCATCTCTGGCAGCAACGAAAGCGGCGGCAACATGAAACAGGAATTCCGGTCGATCCAGGCCTCGCAGCCGGTTGAGGCACCTCACCCGCCTGCGCCCGGTCAGACGGCGGCTATGGCAAACGAGACCGACGCCTATCCGGCTTACGATGTTCTGTTGCGCTGCCTGATCGCGGTGACCACCTGGCATGATCGGCCTGCTTCTGAAGATGAGCTGACAGCCGGCCTGCCGTTGGAAAACGGCAACCTCACCCCGGACCTGACGGTGCGCGCGGCTAACCGGGCCGGGTATGCTGCGCAAATCCTGCGCAAACCACTCAACCGCCTCAATCCGCTGGTCTTCCCGGCGATCCTGCTGCTGGAAAACGGCGATGCCTGCGTGGCCTTCCGTAAGAAGGGGCGGCGCAAGCTGGAGATCTTCGATCCCCACACTGAAACCATGACAACGGTGCCGCTGGCCGCGCTGAAGCAGAGCTATGCCGGGCAGGCCATCCTGATCCGGCCCGACATCCGGCTGGGCACCCGCGAGCCTGAGGCCATACAACTGGCGCGCGGGCACTGGTTCTGGGGGGTGGTGTGGCGGCTGTGGCCCAGCTATGTGCAGGTCGTCCTGGCCGCCAGCCTGATCAACGTGCTGGCGCTGGCCTCGCCTTTGTTCATCATGAACGTCTATGACCGGGTGCTGCCCAACAAGGCGATCTCCACGCTGTGGGTGCTGGCGGCCGGCATGGGGCTGGCGGTGCTGTTCGACCTGCTATTCAAGACGCTCAGAAGCTGGATGATCGACAGCGCCGGCCGACGCGCCGACGTGCTGCTGGCAGGGCGCATCTTCGAGCACCTGCTCTCCATCAAGCTGCAAAACAGGCCCGGGACAACGGGCAGTTTTGCCAGCCATCTCAGGGAGTTCGAACAGGTCCGGGAGTTCTTCACCTCCAATACCCTGGCGACGATGTCGGACTTCATGTTCTTCGGGCTGTTCCTGCTGGTCATCCATATGGTGGCTGGGCCTTTATGGATGGTGCCGGCGGTGGGCGCCGCGATTGTGTTCTTTGTCGGCTTCATCATGCAGTTCCCGTTGCGCAAGGCGGCGAAGGAAACCTCGACCGAGTCCGCCTATCGCCACTCGTTGCTGGTGGAATCCATTGCCGCGCTGGAGACGATCAAGATGCTGCGCGCCGAAGGCCGGCTGCAGAGCATTTGGGAACGGCTGGTGGGGCGCACCGCGCGCACGCTGGAGAAGACCAAGCGCATCTCCAACATGGTCACCACCACTACCATGGCGGTGCAGCAACTGGTGACGGTGGGTATCGTCGTCTACGGCGCACACCTGTTCGATGCCGGCGAGGTGTCGATGGGCGCCATCATCGCCTCGGTGATCCTGGCGGGTCGCGCCGTGGCGCCGTTTGGACAGTTCGCGAGCATTGTGGCGCGGTCCCAGCAATCGTTCGCCGCGCTGTCGAACCTGAATGGCATCATGAAGATGGAGAGCGAGCGGCCGGACGGAAAGTCGTTCGTGGCGCAGCCAATCATAGACGCCAAGCTCGAGTTCAAGGCGGTCAAGTTCTCCTATCCCGGTGCGCCGACCCCTGCCCTGAACGGCCTGAGCTTCACCATCCAGCCGGGCGAAAAGGTCGGCATCATCGGCAAGATCGGCTCGGGCAAGACCACGATCGGACGGCTGCTGGCGGCCCTTTATGAGGCGCAGGAAGGCTCTGTGCTGATCGACAATATCGATATCCGGCAGTTCCACCCGCACGAGGTGCGCCGGGCCATTGGTGTCGTCAACCAGGACTCCGACCTGTTTTTTGCCAGCCTGCGCG
>JAZBOA010000543.1:0-2245 GCA_036350935.1 Anderseniella sp.
AAACCTCCCGCATCCGCGCCGGCTGATGCAGGCTAACCGGTCGGTCGCCGGGGATCCCGTGGCGGCGCATCAACTGCCCGGCCTGACGGCCGGAGAAGTCGACGAAGTACTTCCGTAACGGGCTCCCACCGAGCGCCTCGAGCCGGTAGCCACCGGCCGGCCCGTAGGCAAACACGCTGCCGGGCCCGAGCACCACCGTCCGCTCCGCCATGCGCAGCCTCCATTGGCCGTTGTCGATGAACTCCAGCGCGTGGTAGCGGAAGTACCGGCGCACCATCCGGTAGTCCGCGGCACAATCCTCGCAACCCGCGCAGGCCACCGCCACCGGGGTGTCCGGCGGTGGCGTCAACTCGCCGAAGTAGTAGCGCCCGTCGACCACCTGGCGCGAGATGAAGGCCGGCGGACGAGGCACTGCCATGAATCAACGGGTAAAAAATATCCATGCATCCGTCAAGAAGCGGCATTCCTCCCGGCTTGCGCCCCGCCCTTCCACCTGCTGATCTATACGCCACCTCGCAGCCCCACCATCCATGAGCAACAACAAGCCCGCAGCCCAACCCGCTCCCAAGGTTGTCCCCAGCAACCTGCTGATGCCGTTCATCCTCATCACGATCCTGTTCCCGCTGTGGGGCTTCGCCAACGACATCACCAACCCGATGGTCGCGGCGTTCAAGAACATCCTGCTGATCAGCAACTTCGAAAGTTCGCTGGTCCAGGCGGCCTTCTACGGCGGCTACGCCCTGATGGCGATCCCCGCCGCCCTGTTCATCAAGAAGTTCTCCTACAAGAAGGGCGTCCTGATCGGCCTGGCGCTCTATTCGGTGGCCTGCCTGATGTTCATCCTCAGCGGGGCGGCCATGTCCTATCCGCTCTTCCTGCTCTCCTACCTGATCATGACCAGCGGCCTCTCCTTCCTCGAGACCACCGCCAACCCATACGTCCTCTCGATGGGAGACCCGCGCACCGCCACCCGGCGGTTGAACCTCGCCCAGGCATTCAACCCGATGGGTTCGATCATCGGCATGTTCGTCGCCAGCATGTTCATCCTGGCCAACCTCGACGGCACCAGCGAGAGCGCCCGCCGCCAGATGCAGGAACTGTCGGTCAATGGCACCCCCGTCCACCTGCAGGAACTCGACAACCAGATCAGCACCGCCGACACCCTGGCCGAGGTGACCGCCAAGCCCGACTGGCAGCAGAGCAAGAAGCTCCTCAAGAAGGCCGGCGAACTATCCGTCTCGCTCAAGAATGGAACCTTCCTGCTCGACAACGCCAACGGCCCGCAAGCCGATGCCGTCCAGCAAGCCCTGGCCGCCCAGCCCAAGGGCAACAAGTTCAAGGCAGCCGCCAACGCCGTGGCCGTCGTGCTGCAAGTCCGGGACAAAACCGTGCCCACCGAAGCCGAGGCCCGCCGCGACAAGCTGTTCGTCGATGGCCGCGGACTGGAACTGACCCAAGTCCTGAACGACGAAGCCCCGCTGCTGGCCAAGGCCGATGCCGCCCGGTGGGAAACCACCGAGCGCCATCTGCAGGCGGCCGTGGCCCCCGCCGCAGCCCTCAACAAGATGCTCGCCGACTCCGCCGACCTGTCCGCCGCCCCCGGCCTTGTCGCCCAACTCCAAGCCGACTTGAAGGCCGCCAGGACCGCCCTGGCCGCCATCCCCACCACCGACCTGCAGGCCCACATCGCGGCCGCCAAGGAAAGCCTGGTCGGGATCCAGAAATCAGACCTCAAGATCGTCTCGCTGCCCTACGCCCTGATGGGCAGTTTCCTGGTCATCGTTCTCATCCTCTTCGCCCTCAAGCTGCCCGCCACCACCGCGGGAGAGCACGCGGACAACGGCGGCGGACTCGACTTCCGCGGCACACTGGGGCGCCTGGGCCGCAACGCCGCCTACCTCGAAGGCGTGATCGCCCAGACCTTCTACGTCGGCGCACAGATCATGTGCTGGACCTTCATCGTCCAGTACGGCGAGCTCGAGCTGGGCCTCTCCAAGGCCACCGCCCAGAACTGCAACATCCTGGCGATGATCATCTTCGTCTCCAGCCGCTTCATCTGCACCTTCCTGCTGCACTACATCAAGTCGGGAACCCTGCTCACCCTGCTGGCCACCGGTGCCATCTTCCTGACCGCCGGCACGATCTTCATCGAAGGCTACGCCGGCCTCTACTGCCTGATCGGCGTGTCGGCCTGCATGTCACTGATGTTCCCGACCATCTACGGCATCGCCCTGGAAGGCCTGGG
>JAZBOA010000544.1:0-3580 GCA_036350935.1 Anderseniella sp.
CGCGCAAAAACTCCAACTCATTGAAAATACGCGGCAGGCTGGGCAAGGTTGACAAAGATGGGCTAGCATCCATCTTCCCAGACCGATGCTCGATGGGCACGCACGATTGCCGGAACTACACGCTTTTCGGAGGGGACTCAATCATGCCTCTTTACTGATGCCATACTTCGGAATGCCCAGCCCAGTAACAGAATTTTAAAGGCAGACTATATTTACTGTAGGTGCGATTTTCAGGCGGTAGTCGGTGGCGTCACGTGTAGCCTGGATCACCTGCGGACTCGAGCCCCTGTCCGTGGCTCACGCGAACGTCGGCCCGGCTGGACCCGCGGAAAACACCGTGTGGATTCGGTCTAGAACACGAGGGAAAAGTCCGTATGGCTCGGCAGAGCCAGGTTCCGGCTAAATCAAGCTGTGAGGCCCCTCGGGCGCACATCATGCGAAGAGGTAAAGTTTAATAACAGGAGGTACGCAATGAAGGCTTTCCTTGCACTCGGTTTCACCACTTTGCTACTCGCGGCAAGTCCGCCAGCATCAGCGGAGCAAGCGCAACCTCTTCCTACGCCAACTTGTGCCTGGCAGTTCGAATGGACTCCCTTCGGACTAGGTAATTGGTTGTGGGCGGACACCGCCAACCGCTGGTGGTACATGCCCATCGACGCAGAATGGCAGGAGCTAAAGATTACTGGCACCTACCCGAAGGCGCGGTTCTTCTCCCTTGCTGTCTACGATAACGCGCCCGTCTCTACCGGGATTGCCGATCATCTGTTCGATGCGCAAATCGTGCCCGATCCGGGTAGCATCAACCCGTTTGCGATGCCTCCTCCAGGCAGGTGCAGTTCGTCTGCCACCCGTCATCCGGGCAGGTGCAATCCCCCTGCGGCGCCTGATCAAGCCTACACCGTCACGATCGTGCGGGGCAAAAAGACCAACGATAACGTACTCAAACTGAATGCCGATACCGGGTGGTTTTTATACCGTCTGTACTTGCCGAACGCTACCGAAGGCTCCATGGGCGGAGTCCCTTTGCCGGAGGTCAGTATTACCTACCAAGACGGTAAAACAACCCAGTTGCCGATCTGTCCGATCTTCAATCGGCAATCGGAGCTCGTGCCGTTGCAGGCGCAAATTGTCCCGGTGCAGTTAGAGTACCCACTAGACCCAGAAGAGGACCTGGAGGTTCCACCGGTACCAGACCATATCTGGTTCGGCGCGGTAAAGGACCCGCCCCCGGTGCTGCTACCAAATCCCGACCAGAAATACCTGGTGTCGTTCTTCATGCCCGAGTACGAGTCGGATCGAGTCATTGTGATTCGGGGCAAGATGCCGGCTTACCCCGATACCTATAATGGTCGGCCCGTGTCGCAGCCTGCCAAGGGTTTCAAAGCAGTCCAATTGCGATATTGGGGGGCATGCCTAGGGGAGTTGGTCTCGCCGCTCCCTGTCATCGGATGCGCCACGGATGCGAGGATGCCGCTTGATAGACATGGCTTCTACACCATCGTCATTTCCAATGACGTGCTGCGACCCGATTGGCTGCCGCAGAGGGCTGTATGGCTTCCATGGGGTGACGAAACAAATGTGCCGAAGCTGATCTTCATGCGCAACTTACTGGCTTCCGACGACTTTAGCCAGTCGGTCCAGGAGGCCATTAAACGGGGCTGCTGGTTCGACTTACAGTTTCCGACCCCGCCCACGCAGGATGCAATTATGGGTGCCGGTCAATGCGCGCAGGGCGTGATGGGTGACTACTATCCAGAAGCCGTCTGGTGCGACCGGAAGACCTTCATCAAGGGCGGTTGGCGAGCTTGCTTCCATGCGGCTGATGTACCTGTGAGGCCGTAACCAGGCGCAAACGAATCCAATAATCGAGCCAGGGTGGGCAACGTCTCTTGGTTGCCCACCGTTACTGGCAACCCTCGCGCGGGGAAATACGGAGCCGAGCCGGATGGCACAGCCTTCAAGGCTGGAGGGGCTGGGTGTTAGCGGCTGCATAAAACCGCGGAAAAATGGCGAACTCCCGAGCGTAAGAAAGGCCCCCGATGCGGGCGCGTGGGCCCGCCGTGGGCGGGTGGTGCAGGGTGGTTCAGAAGGGCATGGGATCGGTTGGCGCAAAGAGGTCGGGTTGGGAGTGGTCGTGTAGGGTGATGCGGTTGCGGGCACACAGTTCCTGGATGCGCGGGCCATAGTGGGCCCAGATGCGATCCAGGATGTCGTCGATGAATTCATAGACGGCCAGGGCCTCCTCTGGAGACCAATAGTCGGGGATCGGCGGTGTGGTCATGGATATGCTCCGTTGGGGGGCCAGGGCCGAGGGTCGGCGGGTTTTGGGGGACGGGTTGCGGTGCGCGCCTCGGGGCGCTGTTCGCTGCTCTCTTTGGCCTCCTTGAGGCGGTAGGACTCGCCCTCGATGGCGTTTGCCCGCCCTATCCGCCAACTATCCGCGGGTTTTCACCGCCATCCACATTGATCCGTCATACGTGCGAAAACGTCAGAAATTCTCAGGCGATTAAGGGTGGCGTGCCGGCTAATCGATGCGTCTGAACGGCACACCGGATCGAGGTCGCGAAGCGCCCTCGCGGATGTGGATTTTTGGCCGCGAAAGCCGTATTCGCCCCGCGCCTGGTTACGGGACCCAGTGCAGCACGTTTCGGATTACCGACCAGCGGGGCGGCTTGACGCTCCTCGCCGCATCCCCAAGCATCCAGTAACGATACAAGGCGTCCACCGTTCCCTTCGCCTTCTCCTCGATGATCCACGCATCGAGCGTCTGCGCGAGCGACTGGTTGCCCCGCGCGACGCCAAAGCCCTGCGGCGTGAAGACGGTCGGCTTGGGCACGACCAGGGTGAAACGGGGGTAGAGCAGGGTCCACGCGGCACCCTCCTCCGACAGGTCGCCGATCGCGTCGACCTCCGGGAACCCCGACTCGAACACTTTCCGTTGAGCGCCGAGACCACTCAGTGGCACCAAGGCTGCTTGCGGCAGCATGGACTTCGCGAATGCGATCGCCTCCGGGTTCCCGGGAACGCCAATGCGGAGCAACGCGCCGCGCTCCCGGATGGCATCCCAGCTTTGGAAGGCGTGGCGCAGGTGATCGGGGACGATGAACCCGACCGATGAGGTGTATACCGGGACGGTCATGGTAAACGCCTCCATGCGGCGCGCCGAAATGGCCATTGTCGACGCATAGAGATCGCATATCCCTGCTTTGAGTAGGCGCGCCGCTTCCTCCTTGCCCTCGCCTTGCACCGGAAGGAACTCGAGCGGCAGTTCCAGGCTTCGGGCAATACGGTGCACCAGCTCAATGTCGAAACCGACCAACTGGCCGTCGGCGTTGAAGAACGACGACGGGAAATTGTCGTTGACATAGCAGGCGCGCAGCACACCCCGCGCGCGGATCTGTTCAATGTCCGCCGGCCCAGTCGCCGGGGCCGGGGCACTGAGAGCCGCCGGCATGTTCCGATAGACCGTGGCCGGCTGCGGATCCGCCAGCAGGTGCAGTTCCCGCAGGGCTTGATCCTTGGTGTAAGGCGCGACGACGACGTGGGTATAGAAGGCGCGGATGCCGAGCAGCGCCCCGAC
>JAZBOA010000545.1:0-6368 GCA_036350935.1 Anderseniella sp.
GGTTTCGTTCATCAGGTTCGCACCTCGGATCAGAGCCAGGTGACGTTGAGGGGCTTTCTCGTCGGGATGCCGGTAAATGTCTCGGCGGAGTACCCAAGCAGGATCGTCCCGAAGGACTTGACGCCTTCGGGAAGCCCAAGAAGCTCGATCAGGGGAGGATGGGCCTGCGCCGCAGTGTTGATCCCGCCGCTCCAGCTGCTACCGAGGCCGAGGGCGTGCGCGGCCAACTGCGCGTACGCTAAGCCGATCGTCGCCGCCTGCGGCGCTGTACGCTCGTCCTTAGGCGCCCATGCCTGGATGAAGCAAGGCGCCCCTCGGGAGATCTGATCCTGACCCGCCTCCCACGCATTTACAAACATCTCGAGCTTCGCCTCCTTGTACATCGCAGGGTTAGTATCCTGGACGCTCTTCATCCAGTCGACGGACATCTGGGCGACACTACGAACCTTTGCGGGATCGCTGATTACGACCCAGCGCACGATCTGCCGGTTTCCCCCGCTGGGCGCGAAGCGCGTGACATCCAGTACCTGGTGGATCTTATCCTTCTCAACAGGTTTGTTGACATAGGCGCGCACCGAGCGGCGCGAGATTAGAAACTGCCGCGCCTCATCCCAAGTCGGGATCAGCTGAACATCAATCGGCAAGGCTTCCTCGGGACTCATGAACCGCTGATGTAGGGCTCCGGTTGGGCAGACGGTCACGCAGTGACCACAATCTATGCATAGGCCCCAAGAGTCGGCGATCGGAACGGGAACAGGTTCTCCCTTGGCGATCAGACCACCCGGACAAGTGCGGACACAACTCCCACATCCGATGCAAAGAGTTTCATCTACCTTGATGATCGTCTCGAATATATACGGGGCATTCATGGTCAGTCACTTCCTTTGAGGTATTCGAGACGACTTGAATTGCGGGCAACTAACAGAGTTGGCCGCTTGTGCGTGTTCAGAATGGCTAGCTTTCGGAGACCGGTCAATGATCTGCGCCAAGCAGGCGATCTGACCTGGGGTCTCCCGGATGACTGTCTAAGCTCGCCGCCACGAAGGCACGATATCCAGAGAGCGGCGTGTTTGGTAACGTCTGGTTGGACGGGAGCGTCGCTGTAGCCTTGGCGACTGGTACAGGTGGGCATCGGACTGGGCATCCTGCCCCGTAATGCCGCGACCTGGACGCACGTTTCTTGCGGGCGCCCAGGCAGCCTTCGCTGAAGCAGAGTCTGTCTGGACTGTCATTTCTTCTTGCAAACCGCACGCGGCCCATACACTGCCACTACAGCCCTATTCTGGTGTCGGTCGGCAGGTCACATTGGATGGCATCAGTCTGTTGCAGGAAGGTGCTTTTATAGAATGCTCAGACTACAGCTCGATCCGGGCATGATGGCGTTGCCGTTGACATGAGTCGCTTTGACCGCAGCGGCCTGTTGCGACACCTTGTTTCACGACTGCGTCAGTCCTGATCCAGTATCCGAGCCCCGAATGCCTTGTCGCGGACATCATCATAGTTGACTTGGGGATCGTACAACGACACGGACAGGCGCAGATCAGCCGCCGTCATCCGGCCTGTGGAGGCCACCAGCTGATAACCTGCCACAATACGATCTCGCTTTGCGTTTGCCAGGGCGATCGAAGCAAACACCAGTTCGTTTGCTGCATTCAACACGTCGAGCGTGGTGCGAGTGCCGACCCGGGCCTCTTCCCTCACACCCTCAACTGCAATTCGCTGTGCTGCAACCGCATCCTCGGCGGCCTTGATGGTGGCGGTTGCGGCCTTCAGCAGATGCCAGGAGCGCACAACTGCCTCGCGAACTTGCCTGCGAGCATCCAGCACCTCCAGCCGGCGTTGGCTGGCTGTTTGTTTTGCTTCGCGAATGCGCGAATAAGTACTTCCCCCATCGTAGAGCGGTATGGATAGAACGCCGCCGATGCTACCGGATTCAGCGTCAAGCAAGGACGAACTCGCCTCCGCAGCGACTGAATATTCTGCCTAAAAGCCCAATTGCGGCAGCAAATCAGCCCTGCGGACACCGATGCTGGCGATGGCAGCTTCTTCGTTGAACGCCGCTGCCAAAATCTGTGGGCTGGTTTCCGATGCGAAGTTGATTGCGTCCCGCAATGTCTTCGGTACACGTGGTGACAGTCCAGGATACTTCAGCTTACCGGGAGCCTCACCAATCACCCTTACGTAGTTTGCAACTGAAGACTCCAGGTTGCCGATGGCAACGGCGAGGAAGCCTTGTGCTTCAGAAGCTCGCGCGCGTGCCTGAGCCACATCCGTTCGGGTAATCTCACCAACATTGAACCGAGCCTGCGATGCTCGCACCTCTTCTTCAAAGAATTTCAGCGATCGCTGGCGGTAGTCAACGATCTCGCGATCCCGCAAAACATCCATAAAGGCGGTTGCAGCGTTAAGAAGGACCTCCTGCTCGACTGCCAGCAGGTTCTGGTTACCGGCAGCCACTGAGGCTTCCGCTTCTTTCACTGCATTCTCAGTCCGGAAGCCATCGAATATCGGCTGGTTGAGCGTTATTCGGAAACTGCGATTGGTGAAATCGCTCTTGCTGCTCGCAGAATCACCGACGAACCGGTTCTCCTGCCACTCCCGCGTGACGCCTGCCTGCGCTTCCACCTGGGGACGCCAGCCGGACTTAGCTTGCGGCACACGTTCATCAGTGGCGCGTTGGCGAGCCTCTTCGGCCTTGAGCTGCGGGTTCGTCATGTAGGCCTTCGCCAAGGCACCAGCTATCGTCTCTGCCCCTGCTGCGGCAGCAGGCATGACCAGCAAAAGCGCCAGCGAACCGGTTGCTATGAGTCGGCCTATCACTCTTTCAGGTCCTTGGTGCCAAAATTTCAGGTAAGGAATCGCAACGATGTACTGCATATCAACGTGGACCGTGGCCGGTTAACAGCTCCTTAACCATTGGAGCCAGATCAACACACCCGAACGGCAAACGCAACCGAGAGACGCGCCAGGAGAAAGATTGTCGCATTCCGGACTTCGTCCTCGGGCAACGGGTCCATTCGTTGGAACAGGAAGCTATCGTCATTCTAGAAGATAGTGATTGGATATCCGACTCCCCGCCCCAAGTCGCAAGACCGCAGCATCATTGATCAACGGGGGAAATTGGGCCCTGCATCATTGCCCTACGACATGTGACCACGGCGCTTGGAGCTTGAGAGAAGCGCAGGAGGACCATGATTTGCTCTACTCGCAAAGCCAGCCTCTGGCTTCCTCCGTCGTCTGAAACATACTGACCTCTTTGTATTGGTTGATGATGGGTTCCAAAACGTCTCGCATTCGCGCATGCCCCTGTACTGGGCATACAACCGCCATCTTGGTCACGTAGACGGTGATGTTCAATTCAACCCTTCAATTTTGCCAACGTCATCATGTTGGCACTGCTCATCGGCTTCGGCATTGACAGCGCCATTCACGATGTCAGCCGCACACGTGAAGCCAGGACCGACACCCAGGTTATCAGAACCTGGACCTCCAAAGCCGAGCGGATTTCTGGCGTCACCGCCAGGGGATCGTTCAGGACCTTGTGGCTGTCACCAAATCGGGGTATGGCGAGCATCGGCGAGCTTCTTGCTGTCGGTAATTACCCTTACATTGTTGTGCACATTGGTAGTGCTGCCGCAATTGCTATCTTGGTTCATGAGGCCCGTCAGATGATGACTTCGCAGGCGCACTGACTGCGACAAATCGGATCAGAAGGCATACGGATGACTAAGACCAAAAGTTATGCCCTGCTCGCCATCGCGTTTATTTCCATATCGCTGTGTGGTATTGGCGCACCACCAGCCTTCGCACAGCTTAGCGAAGCCGCGCTCGGGGTGTGGGCGGACGAGGACGGTGAGGCCTGGATCGAGATCGCGCCGTGCCAGGACAAACTGTGCGGTCGAATCGTCTGGCTCAAGGAGCCGCTGGACGAAACCGGACAGCCCCATACAGACAAGAGCAATCCTGATCCTGCTCTTCAACCCCGTCCGATCCTGGGCCTGACGATCATGGCAGGCTTGCAGCCGAATGCGGAGCAGACCTACCTGGAGGGTCAGGTCTACAACTCCAGAAACGGCAAGATCTACGATGTCTACCTGACGCCCAGGGGCCAAACCATGGACGTCGAGGGTTGCCTTGTGAAATATGTCTGCCTCACGCAGAGATGGACGCGGGTCAAGTAAGCATCAGCTTGAACCAGTGCCGGCCCGTGTTAGGGTGCCAGACAAGACGGCACGACGGGAAACGAAAGAAATCTAAAGGCATGCCAGCCAACAAGACATCATCTGCCACCAGGCACCTCAACCGGGTCGCAACACCTTTGATCATGCTGTTGCTCGCCTGCGTGTGCCTGACCCTGTTACCGGCGAGCGGATGGGCTGCCAGCATCTATGATGCGCAAGTCCTGCAGCGCATAAAATTCTCCGGAGATCAGCGCTCCAAGGTTAGTGCAATCATTCGCCAGTCCGACAAGGAAATGGCCGTGATCTTCCGAAAGCATAGCATCAACCCCAATGCCAAGCCCGAGTTTGATAAGCTGCAAAAAGCCGCCAGCGAACTGCAGGCAATAGAGGCGAAAGAGAAGCGACAGATGAAAAAAATTCTCTCGCCTGAACAGTATGTGACCTATCTGCAATTGCTGCAGGAAACCGCCGCCAGGGTGATCAAGGCCACCCGGGAAAGGCCCTGAACGTCACCGGCATCAAGACGGCTCGGGTCAAAGCCTGTCCTCGACATCAGCGCGCTGATGATGTTAGCCCGCTCGCCATTGCTGAAGGGAAAGCAGCCCGCACTTCAAGGATCGATGCGCTATCGATCGCGAGGGCGCGCCAGGCGGGGCCGTTCAGCCGCCGTTCATGTTGCACGGTTGCATATGTCACCCAGTGGCTAGTAGGGCCTTACTCGATGGTCGACAAGCATTCCCCTGTGATCTTTTATTCTAGGACTGCAACCATGAAGACGACACTCAAGGCGACGATGTTCGGTGCGGCGGTGCTCGCCGCGGCAATGGCATCTTTCGGCCTATCAACTTCCGCACACTCAATGACCCTTAATCTGGCAGCAGCGCAGCCGCTGGTTTCCCAGACAGCCAGTGAACTGCCCGTTGAGTTGGTCGGCAGCAGGCGTGGTGGCTATGGCGGGTATCGCCATGGTGGCGGTAGACGCCATTATGGATACAACAGGGGTCGTCACGGCCCGCGTTACGGCTATCGCCATCGTAGTTACCGCCACTATTATGGGGGCTATTGGTACGCCTTTCCGTGGTGGCTTGGCGCTGCTGCGGTCGCGGCACCTTACTATGCTGAACCCGACTATTATGACGCTGAACCAGGCTATGCGGGAGGCGACCACGTACAGTGGTGTCTCACCCGCTACCGCTCCTACAATCCGCGGACAGACACCTTCAGAGGCTATGACGGCCTCGATCATCGCTGCGTTAGCCCATACAGCTATTGAAGTCGTGGTGCCTGGCTTCTGACACTGCTGCATATTGGTGGCACAGACAGGCGGGAAGTTGCTTCGGCGATTTCCCGCCCCATCACTCAGCGCAGCAACGCAGGGCTCAAACTGGACATTTGAGGTGTGGGTCATCTATCGGACAGGCAGCAAGGCGCTGCCGTTGACAATGCCGTTGTTGCGATCGGGTCGACGAAACGAAAGATAGCCGACCTGCCCTGGTTGCTCATTTTTTGTTCCAGCCCCACCCGCAGCAACCCTTTTGGTCGTGGATAAGTGAATGCATATGCCGGCTTGGTGATGATGGAGGCAGACTCGGTTTCAGTCGGCACGTTGTCGATGCTGCATGTTCTGTGAAGAAAACCAGCGCCAACAAGGTGACGGGTGTAACGCAGGATGGAACGCGCTTCACCTGTGTCAAAAAGTAAATGCCTCAGATAATTGCGATCTGAACAAAAACGGCCACTGTTAATGGGCGGTGACGTTTGAGCTCTCACAACCCGTCAGGCAGAGCCGTTGGGCGTCTGTCTTGACGACCTGTTCGCCTCTCTACCGGACGACCTCGACCAGCATGTTGTCGAAACCGGCCTGCTTGGTCATCCGGAACAGCACCGCTGCGTTGTCGGGGTGAAGCTTGATGCAGCCAGCCGAAGCCGGGCGTCCCAGTCTGGAGACCTGGTCCGTACCGTGAATGGCGAAATTCCCGCTGTAGAAAATCGAATGGGGCATTGGCGCGTTGTTGTAGCGGCTGGAACGATGGTGACGGGCCAGCCACTTGGCCGTCCACCTGCCGGTTGGTGTAACCTTGCCTCGGCGAGCGGTAGAGACCTTCCAGCGGTATTTCTCAACACCCTGGTGGATCACCGTCATGGTCTGCGACGACAGCTCTACCCGCGCAATCACCTCGTAAGCAA
>JAZBOA010000546.1:0-3157 GCA_036350935.1 Anderseniella sp.
TCAGTGGATTCCATTACCATCTTTACTAACTCTTCTTTCTCTAATTCGGAAATCCCCTGGAATTCGATGCTGGAAAACTTATTGTATGCATCTTTCTCTTCCTTTATAAGTTCCTTTCTATTTTCTTCACTGTACGACCAAGCCTCTGCGTACTCTTTTATTCCCTTTAACACATGGGTTGGTATTTTCATGTTTTTTTCTCCTTTTGACTCATAACATGCAATCGACGGCGTCATCGCCGCAACTAAAGTATGCCCATTTAGGAACTTGTTCCCAAATATGCATACCGGCACCTAATACTAGGTTCCTACATATGCGAACCTATATCTAGGTACCTATATATAGAACCCCGCTGGTGCTGGTCAAGAACTAGTGAAGTCATCGCCAACAACCCTCGATTCCAGCGCAAGCGCGACGATGTCTTCATACCCTAGTTCCCAAAGCTTCTGCCGCGGTCGCCAGATGCCCCCGGCAGCTTTGACCTTCTCCCTTACATCTGTCTCCCAGTACTCGACTCGGACACCGAGCCGTTGTGGCGTAGGTACAGGTGCTTGTACCTTGTCAGCCTTCGAATCGATGCGCCGATCGCTTTCTTCTTCGATCAGTTCGACCGTCGTGTACCGCCGGCCTGTTTCTTGATCGTACTTGTAGCGCACACAGACCAATCGATCCCCGTATTTCTTGGTGAGGCCCTTCGTTCCTTTCTGTCCTGGTTTCAGTGTGGTCTTCGTAAGCATGGCCTACATATTCGTTTCTCGGGACTCAGAACCCGGTCAGCCCCGTCAACGGACTTTTCACCCCCAGCGGACCCTTGTTCATGACGTGCGTGTAGATCATGGTGGTCCGTACGTCACTGTGTCCGAGCAGCTCCTGTACGGTACGGATATCGTAGCCGTCCTCCAGAAGATGCGTTGCGAAGCTGTGCCGCAAGGTATGGCAGCTGCCGTGCTTGTGGATGCAGGCGGCGGACATGGCGCGCTTTACCGCCCGCTGGACGGCCGACTCTCCGAGATGGTGACGCCGGATCTTGCCCGAGCGGGGGTCGACCGCGGTGGAGCCGGCGGGAAACAGGTATTGCCACCCCCACTGTTTCGGCGCGTTGGGGGACTTGCGTTCGAGCGCGTACGGGAGGTAGACCTCGCCTAGTCCGGCCGCCAGGTCTTCGCGGTGCAGTTGGCTGGCTGCGGTCATCTGGTCACGAATGGGTTGTACAAGCGCGGGGGGGAGCAGGGTGATACGGTCTTTTGCTCCTTTTCCGTTGCGGACGACAATCTGGCTGCGTTCGAATTCGACATCCTGTATGCGCAGACGCAGGCACTCCAGTAAGCGCAGGCCCGCACCGTACAGGAGAGCGGCGACAAGCTTGGGTGTGCCCTGGATATGGTTGAACAGCCGTTCGATCTCGCCGCGATCGAAGACGGTAGGGAGCCGCTGGGAGCGCTTGGCGGGGGTGATGTTTCCCAGGGTCAGGTCCTCTCTGTTCAGGACCTGTTTGTAGAGAAAGACCAGCGCGTTGAGGGCCTGGTTCTGGGTCGATGCGGCGACGTTGCGGGCGACGGCGAGGTGGTTGAGGAAGGAGACGATCTCCGCCTCTCCCATTTCGCGCGGGTGCCTCTTGCCATGAAACAGGATGTAGCGCTTGGCCCAATCGAGGTAGGCCTGCTCGGTGCGGATGCTGTAGTGCTTGCGGCGAATGATGTCGCGCATCTCGCCGAGCAGCTTCGAGCCGCCAACGATCCTGTCCGTGTCTACGGGAACCGACGTGGTGCCTTGGGAGGCTCCCGAGGGATGCATGGGTGACGCCTTTCCCCTGATATCCATATGCTTGCCAGGGATGTTAAGGCGTAACTCTCACCTAGACAACAGGCGCGCGCGGAGAGGACAGTACGCGCCCTGCCCCGCGGGTATCAGCGAAACGGACGGCATGCGCCTCGGCGGCGACGCTCGGTCGGCGGCAACCTTTCGGACGAATTGCTGAGCAGCAAAGGGAAAAAGGGTCAGGCTCAATAATGACTAACAAGGCCGTCGCTTTGGACGATCTGTCGGCCGCTGCGTTCCAAGCAACTGCGCCGATTGAGGCTGGCGTAAGCTCCACTCCATGAGCAAGCTGGTCATGAACGTCTTACTGCCGTCGGCCGCCCATCTCGCCATCATCGGCCTTTACCTCACGCCGCTGACGCTGATCGACTGTCTGACACGGGGCATCATCTCGCTGGCGATCGTGCTGGTCTCGCTCGGCGTCGGAATCGTGCTCGGGATACGCGGGCTTCGCGCCAGGATGGCGGGCATTCCGGGGTCGGGCTGGTGGATGGTGTCGATGTGCATCCTCGCCCTACCCGCCCTGCTGGTCCTCGGTCCCCTGGGCTGAGACCCGGCCTTAGACCCGAGTTGGCGCGCTGCCCCGGGGTCGCGCCAGTGCGATGTTGGCTGTTTTGGTCTATTTTCCAGTAGAGATGGAGCCAAAAACCTTCCAGCACCAACCCCTTCCCGAAACCGAAGCGGACCGGGTCGAGCGCCGCAGGCAGGACCGGCGCCAAACCACCTTTAAGAGCCTGTTCATTGACAGCTTTCTGAAGGGCCGCCGCTGCGGCCCCCGCCGACACGCCGACCGCCACGGCTTTTATGTGGACTGGTACGACACGCGGCTTTTCGCCGTTTCCCTCGTGATCTTCATCCTCTGCTGCACGGACGCCGCCCTGACGCTGGTCCTGCTGAACGCAGGGGCAAGAGAGATCAACGTGCTGATGGCTGCGTTGATCGATGCAGGGACCAGCACCTTCGTCAATGTCAAACTCGCCGCCACCGCAATCGGGTTGATCATCCTCGTAATCCATGCCTCCTTTCGTGTGACCCACAACCTGCGCGTACGCCATGTCCTGTACGGCATCTTCGGCGGCTATCTTTCCTTGTTCGTCTACCAGATCGGCATGCTGTCCCAGGCCATGTGACGAGAACACAGGTCACCCTTGAGCCGGCCCGATGCGCCGGACACAGCACGCACCGAAAGTGCTCCGCAATGAACGCCGGTTCGCACCGCAGGAAGGAAAGGGGTCAGGCTCAATAATGACTAACAAGGCCGTCACTTCGAGCGATTTTTTCGCTCGCTGCGTTCCAAGCAAATGCGCCGGTTGAGGCTGGCGTAAACTTCACTCCATGA
>JAZBOA010000547.1:0-21587 GCA_036350935.1 Anderseniella sp.
ACCGGTCAATGGATCTGCAAGAGTGCAGCCGATGACCGCAAGGCCTACCGTGACGAGATTTCCCGGCTCGAGCAGAAGAACCGCCAGCTGGAACTGAAAATCGCCACCATCGAGAAGAAGCTGGAAAGCAAGCAGGACGGCCTGGTGCTGCGCTTGCCGGACGAGGCCACCGTCGACCGGATGATGGGGTACCTGCGTTCGATGATGGAGAAATTCATCGACATGGCACGCGAGTTCGACGCGCCGCCCGACCGGGTGTGAGCGGAGTCTTCGGCCATGCTGAAGATGGAAAGGGTTGCCCGCCCGGACTGAGGTCCGGGCGGGCTTGGATCGCGCTGCTCGGGACGGCGACAGGAGCCACGCGACCGTCTCTTTTGCCATCGGGGACCCTGCTGCGGACCCTTCACTGGCGTACGGATCAGGGTTTTCAGCCGCAGCCAGATGGCCCGCTTGAACCCGAAACCCGCTAATCTGTTGAGCAGACCCCTCTGCTGATTGGAAGGATGCTTGCGCTTCCGGGCGACAGATGGGCCAAACCTTGACAATTGTGGGGCCACGCCGTTGCGCGCCCGCATCACTGGCATTCACATCTGCACTGGACATGTTGATCATAAGGCCCGAATAATGACTGCAAAGACTGGCACACCAGGCCTGAACCACACTCGGGGTCACGTCAGGAGGAATGCCGGCAGGCGGAGGAATCCCGGCGAACGAGGGAGCGAGGTTTATGGGGTACCGGATTGTCCTGGCAGACGACCACCCGCTGTTTCGCGATGCCTTGCGGCTCACATTGCAGGATGCACTCGGGGACGTAGGGTTTGAAGAGGCCGGATCCCTCGGCGAGGTGATATCGATCCTGTCCGCCACCGCAGACATTGACCTCGTGCTTCTGGATCTCAAGATGCCGGGCGTTCAGGGTTTTTCCGGCCTGGCGCTGGTGCGGACCCAGTTTCCGCTGGTGCCGGTGGTGGTGGTGTCCGGCACCGAGGACGCGGCGGTCATCGCACGTGCACTGACGTTGGGCGCCTCGGGTTTCGTGCCGAAATCGACGCCGGTGCAGCACATGCAGCTGGCCATCTCCACCGTGCTCAATGGAGGGGAGTGGGTGCCCGAAGGCATCAGCCTCGACCAGTGCGGTGACAACGAAGCCGATGACATCGCACGGCGCATGGCTACCCTTACGCCGCAGCAGATGCGCGTGCTGATGATGCTGCGCGAAGGCCTTCTGAACAAGCAGATCGCCTATGAGCTCTCCGTGTCCGAGGCGACGATCAAGGCGCACGTCTCGGCCATCCTGCAGAAGCTGAACGTGGAAAGCCGCACCCAGGCCGTGATTGCTGCATCGCGGGTGGATGGAGAACCTTCGGACGGGGCGAGGGCCGGAGAATACGCCGTTTGACCGCACGCCGTCTTGGGGTCCTGACCTTATTCCGCTGCTTCCTGCCGCAGCCGGGTCATTGACAGGACATTGCGCAGGATTGCCGGCCGCACCGGCTTTCTGAGATAGACGATGTCTTCGGCCTCGGCGCGCGCCTGCACCTGGGCTGAACGTTCAGCGGTGATCAGCACCGCCGCGAACCGGTGGCTGCAGCGTTTGCGAAGCTCCACGATCAGGTCCAGGCCGTTTTCGCGGTTGAGATGATAGTCCATCAGAACCACGTCGAAACGGCCGGTATCCACGGTTGCGCCGTCCAGCAACTTGCGGGCGGTTGCGGCCGTGCGTGCGCTTGCCACCTTGCAGCCCCAGCCCACCAGCAAGCTGGTCATGCCATCGATGATTGCCGGCTCGTTGTCCACCACCAGCACCGACAGGCCGGCCAGTCGCGCGGTGCCTGGCATCGGCGAGGGGCGTGACTGTTCGATCGGCAGGTTCTGGCTCGAGGCGACAGGCAGTTGCAGCTGGAACACGCAACCCCCTCCCGCTTCCGAGCGCAGGTTGAGCGGATGATCCAGCACCCGCGCCATGCGCTGGACGATCGACAGGCCGAGCCCCAGTCCGGAGACTTCCGACCCCTTGTGATCGAGCCGTTCGAACTCGCGGTACACCACTTGATGCTTGTCGGCCGGAATGCCGGGACCGGTGTCATGCACCTCGACTAGCAAGCTGTCGCCTCGCCGCCTGCAGCCCATCACCACCTTGCCCGTGCTGGTGTACTTTATGGCATTGCTCAGCAGGTTCTGCAGGATGCGCCGCAGCAGCCTGCGGTCCGACAGCACCACCTGGCTTGAGGCAACGATGGTCAGCTTGAGGCCCTTTTCGGCGGCGGCCATCGAAAACTCGGTCCTGAGCTGGTTGAGCAGGTCACCCACGGCAAACCGTGTCACGTCGGGGTTGATTGCCCCGGCATCGAGACGCGAGATGTCGAGCAATGCCGAAAAGATCTCCTCGACGGCTTCCAGCGACTGGTCGACATTGCGCACCAGTTCGCCCTCGCTCATCTGCGCTGTGCGGTCCATCAATGACGCGGTGAACAGGCGTGCCGCGTTCAGCGGTTGCAGGATGTCGTGCGAGGCGGCGGCGATGAAGCGGGTCTTGCCGGCATTTGCCTCCACCGCCTGGGCGCGCGCCGTTTCCAGCTGGGTGTTGAGGGCGGTCAGTTCCTGGGTGCGTTCACGCACCCGCTGTTCCAGTGCCTTTGCGGTCTGCACGCGTTCGGTAATGTCGGTAAAGGTCAGCACCCGTCCATCATCCGGCATGGCGTTGCTGCGCACTTCCAGCACTACAGAACCGTCCTTGCGGATTATCTGGAATGGCTCCGACTGCATCACCATCAACCGCAGCACCTGGGTGTGGGCATCCGACAGGGCGCGGCCTTCATATTCGAAATGCCGGTCCAGCCGCGACAGCACCTCGCCCAGCGGCACCCCCACCTTGCCCATTTCCGGCGGCAGCGACAGCAAGTTGCGGAACTGGTTGTTCCAGCACACCAGGGACAGATCGTGATCGAACACCGCAATACCCTGCTGCACATGGTCAATGGCTGACTGGAGCAGGTCCCGGTTGTAGACGATCGCGTCCGAAGCATCGTCGAGCAGGCGCATGGCGCCCCGGGTATTCTCGGCGCCACGCTGCAACAGCAGCGCCATCACCACCCGGGCCGAGGCAATGCCGATGGCGCTGGCCAGCAATCGCTCGGCGAATCTGAGCGCCTCCGGATCAGCAATCGAGCCGCTGCCGGGATAGCCGCCATTGCCCAGGTGGAACTCGTCAAATGACCGCTTGCTGCGTTCCTTGCCCAGGTACCGTTCCACCGTCGCTTCAACCTGGCGCATGCTGACATTGATGTTGCGTGGCTTGATCGAGGCGGTCGCGGCGTTCTGGCTGCTGGGCACGAACGCCTGCGCCTGCATCCGCTCGATCGGATCGCTCGACGTGATCAGCGATACAGCGACATAGGCAATCGTGTTGACGCTGAGCGACCAGAAGATGCCGTGCGTGAGTGCATCGAACTCGCTGTTGAAAAGCTGCCGTGGCCGCAGCCACTCGATACCCCATGGCCCGTTTGCGATGAAGCTGTAGCCCAGCCAGCCCGCATCCGCGAACAGCGGCATCAGCAGCGTATAGACCCACAGCAGGAAACCTGCCATCAACCCGGCCATCGCGCCGCGCGCATTGCCGCGCGACCACACCAGCCCGATGAAGAAAGCCGGCGCGAACTGGGCGATGGCGGCGAACGACACCAGGCCCGTCTGGGCCAACGCGGCATTGTTGCCGATCATCAGGTAATAGGAATAGGCCAGCACGATGATGACGCCGATCGCCACCCGGCGGATCTGCAGGATGCGGCCGGTAACGTCTTCCTGCCACATGCTGCGGTTTGACGAGCGCAGCATCAGCGGCACCACGATCGAGTTGCACACCATGATCGACAGAGCCACCGTCTCCACGATGACCATGGCGGTGGCCGCCGACAGGCCGCCGATGAAGGCGAGCATAGCAAGCAGGCTCTCGCCCTGGGCAACCGGTAGGGCCAGCACGAACATGTCGCCGTCGATGGGCTGTCCCTTGAACGCGATCATGCCTGCAATGGCGATCGGCACCACGAAGATGTTGATGGCCACCAGGTAGAGCGGAAACATCCAGGCAGCCTTGCGCACGTCGTCGATCGAGGTGTTCTCCACCACCGTCACATGAAACTGGCGCGGCAGCAGGATGATCGCGAACAGGGACAGCAGGGTCATGGTGATGAACCGGCCAGCATCGGGCGCCGACGCGAACAGCGTGCTGATGGTCTGGTCGTTGACCGCCCGTTCATAGAGCGCCGCAGGGCCGCCCATGAGCCAGAAGGTTATAGCAGCGCCGACCACGATGAACGCGATCAGCTTGACGAGGCTCTCGGCGGCTACCGACAGGATCAACCCGTTCTGGTGCTCGGTGGCATCCGCGTGGCGTGTGCCGAACAGCATGGCGAACACGGCCATGGCAATGGCGATGAACAAGGGCATGTCGCCGAACGGCGTTTCAAGTTTGCCGGTCTCCACGCCCAGCGGACCGAGCACGCCAAGCGACAGCGCCACGGCCTTCAGTTGCAATGAGATGTAGGGGATGATGCCGATGACGGCGACTCCGGCAGCAAGTCCGCCGAGCAGCTGGTTCTTGCCATAGCGTGCTGCCAGGAAGTCGGCGATGGACGTGATGTTCTGGCTCTTCGACAGGTTGACGATGTGTCTGATCAGCGGCCATCCCAAACCGATCAGCAATACCGGCCCGAGATAGATGGCAAGGAAGTCGTAGCCGGTTGTCGAGGCAAGCCCGACGCTGCCGTAGAAGGTCCATGAGGTGCAGTAGACAGCTATGGATAGCGCATACACATAGGGACGGCTGAAGCCGCGGCGAAAGCCCGACACCCTGTCGCCATAGGCTGCGATCGCGAACAGCACGCCCACATAGCCAAGTGCGATCAGTATGACGCCCCAGGTCGACAGCATCGCCAAGTGCCTTTTTCGCTCTGGCTGGAACGCGGCCTGGAATGCAGATGCCGGCACAGCCGTTTGCAAGGCAGATTAGCAGATGCGACCTGCGAGGCAATCTGTGGCTGCGGCTCATCGGAAACGTGCACGGAAGGTCACTGGGGAATTGTAAATAACCTGCCGAAGGCTATCCTGCGCTCGTTTCCGCTGGGCGATGATTCTGGCGGATGAAACAGGCTGCGGGATTACGCAGCTTCAATGCACTGGAGGGGAACCAGACAATGTTGAAGGAATTCAAGGAATTTGCGTTCAAGGGCAATGTGCTCGATCTGGCGGTCGGCGTCATCATCGCCGGCGCGTTCGGCCTGATCGTCAGTTCGCTGGTTGACGACATCATCATGCCGGTTGTGGGCGCCATCACGGGTGGCGTCGATTTCAGCAACATGTTCGCGCCGCTGGCTGAAGGCGTGAACGCCACCACCCTGGCTGCAGCCAAGGAACAGGGAGCGGTGCTTGCCTACGGCAACTTCCTCACGGCAGTGGTCAATTTCCTGATCATCGCGTTCATCCTGTTCATGGTCGTCAGGGCGGCCAACAGCATGAAGAAGCAGGAAGCAGCAGCACCCGCCGAGCCGGCGGCCCCGCCGGCAGACGTGCAACTGCTGACGGAAATCCGCGATCTGCTGAAAAAGAAGAAGTAAGCCGCCGCAAGGTTTGCTTGCAGGCCCGGTCCGCCAGAAAGGCGGGCCGGGTTTTTCATTTGCCGGCGCCCGCAAGCCGCAGTAGGCATGGGTCTCGCCACATCGACGAGACATGCTGATGCACTCCCTCTCCTCCGGACAGCTGATCGCGGGCATTCGCAAGAGCCAGCGTGATGAACCCGACAGCGGCATCCTGCGCGCCGTCAATCACGGCTTCGGCCGCCAGGGCCTCATTCCGCTGTGGACCGGCGAGGGCCACCTGCCTACCCCGCAATTCATCTGCGATGCGGCCGCGGCGTCGCTGCGCGCCGGTGAAACCTTCTACACCTTGCAGCGCGGCATTCCGGAACTGCGCCGGGCGCTGGCCGCCTACCATGACCGGTTCTGGCCGGGTCCGTTCTCGCCCGAGCGCTTCTTCGTCACCGGCGGTGGCATGCAGGCCGTCCAGACCACGCTGCAACTGTTGCTCGACAAGGGCGACGAGGTGATCATTCCCTCGCCGGCCTGGCCGAATTTCCCCGGCCCCATCCGCATGATGGGAGCTGCGCCGGTGTTCGTGCCCATGCAGTTCGAGGACCGCACCTGGTCGCTTGACCTCGACCGGATGCGGGACGCCATCACCTCGCGCACCCGAGCCATATGCCTGATCTCGCCGTCCAATCCGATCGGCTGGGTGGCCAGCCAAGATGATCTGCTGGCAATCCGCGACATGGCGCGCGCCGCCGGTATCTGGATCATTGCCGACGAGGTCTATGGCCGGTTCCACTATGGCGAGGGAGACCGCGCACCATCTTTCATGGATGTGTGCGAGCAGGACGAGCGCGTCATCTACGTCAACACCTTCTCCAAGAACTGGGCGATGACCGGCTGGCGCATCGGCTGGCTGCAGGCGCCGGTGGCGCTGGGTCCGGCCATCGAGCGCATCATCCAGTACAACACTTCAGGCACGGCAGCCTTCCTGCAGCGCGGCGCGGTGATCGCGCTGGAGCAGGGCGACGGGTTTCTCGCCCGGCAGCTTGCCATGGCGAGGACTGCGCGGGACCGGGTGGCCGAGGTGCTCGGCCGCCATGAGGGCGTCAGCTTCGAGATGCCGCGTGGCGCCTTCTATCATTTCATCCGTGTCGAGGGCATCGGCGACAGTCTTTCGGCGGTGCTGCGCATCATGGACGAGGCCAATGTCGGCCTGTCGCCCGGCGGCACTTTCGGCCCCGGTGGCGAGGGCTTCGTGCGCATGTGCTACCTGCGCGACCCGGCTAGCCTTGACGAGGCGCTGCGGCGGCTGTCGCGTTGGCTTGATGGCCGCAACGGCTGACGCTGGCTGGCAATTGACCGGCAAGCCGGGAATGCTTATCTGAATGGCGGAGATATCTCGCGAAGATTCAACGGGTATTCATGACCATTCGACCCATCGTCAAGCTGCCGGACCCGGTATTGAAACAGATCTCGCAACCCGTCGAACGGGTTGATGATGAGCTGCGCGCGCTGGTGGGCGACATGCTGCAGACCATGTATGACGCGCCTGGCATCGGCCTTGCGGCCGTGCAGATCGGTATTCCGCGCCGCCTGCTGGTCATGGATCTTGCCAAGGAGGACCAGCCGAAGCAGCCGCGCGCCTTCGTCAACCCCGAGATCGTCTGGTCAAGCGATGAGACCTCGGTCTACGAGGAAGGTTGCCTGTCCATTCCCGACGTCTTCTACGATGTCGAGCGCCCGGCGGAAGTGAAAGTGAAGTACGTCGACGAACACGGCAAGCCACAGGAGATGCACTGCACCGGCCTGATGGCCACCTGCATCCAGCATGAGATAGATCATCTCAACGGTGTGCTGTTCATCGATCACCTGTCGCGCCTGAAGCGCACCATGGTGGTGCGCAAGTTCACCAAGATGGCCCGCCAGCAGCGGGAAACCGCGTGAGCCTGCGCTGCATCTTCATGGGCACGCCGGACTTCTCCGTGCCCACCCTCGCCCGGATGCTGGTTGATGGCCACGAGGTGGCCTGCGTCTACACCCAGCCGCCGCGCCCCGCTGGCCGCGGCATGGCAGAGCGCAAGTCGCCGGTGCAGGCATTTGCTGAAGACCACGGCATCGAGGTCCGCACGCCCAGGTCGCTTCGCGTCGAACAGGAGCAGGCGGCCTTCACGGCCCTTGATGCCGATGTGGCGGTGGTGGTGGCCTATGGGCTGATCCTGCCAAAACCGGTGCTCGAGGCGCCACGCCACGGCTGCCTCAATGTGCATGCCTCGCTGCTGCCGCGCTGGCGCGGGGCGGCGCCCATCCAGCGCGCCATCATGGCCGGTGATGCCGAGACAGGCGTTGCCATCATGCAGATGGGCGAGGGGCTCGATACCGGCCCGGTGGTGAGTGAGGCGAGAACTGCCGTCACTGACCGCACCACGGCCGGCGCGCTGCATGATGAGCTGGCTCAGTCCGGTGCGGAAGCCATGTCGGCGGTGCTGGCCAGGCTTGAACGGGACGGCAAACTGGACGCAGTTCCCCAGCCCGAAGCCGGTGTGACTTATGCCGAAAAGATTTCCAAGGCCGAGGCGCACATCGATTTCAATCGCCCGGCAGCACAGGTGCTGCGCCATGTGCACGGCCTGTCGCCGTTTCCCGGCGCCTGGTGCCTGCTGCCCGGGCCCGACAAGCCGGTGCGGGTGAAGCTGCTGGAAGTCAAGCTGGAGCCATCCCTGTCCGGCACGCCTGCAACGGTGGTTGATGACTGCCTCGCCATCGCCTGTGCCGATGGCGCGATCCGGCCGGTCAGGCTGCAGCGCGAGGGCAAGGGACCAATGGACCTCGACGCCTTTCTGAACGGGTTGAGACCGGCGCCCGGCGCCCGCGTGGGCTGACGCCATGGCCCGCTACAAGCTCACCATCGAGTATGACGGAACGCCGTTTGCCGGCTGGCAGCGCCAGCACGGACAGCCATCGGTTCAGGCTGCACTGGAAGACGCCATCGCGCGGCTGGGCGAGGAGGGCGCAACACTTTCAGGCGCAGGCCGCACCGATGCGGGCGTCCATGCGCTGGGCCAGGTGGCCCATGTCGATCTGCAGAAAGAGTGGACGCCGGACAAGCTGATGGGCGCCATCAACGCGCAGGTGCGGCCTGATCCGGTCAGCGTGCTCGACGTGGCGCTGGTTGACGAGGACTTTCACGCCCGCTTTTCCGCTACCGCGCGCTATTACCGTTTTCGCATTCTCGACCGCCGCCCGCCGCCCGCGCTCGACCGCAACCGGGTGTGGTGGGTGCCGCATGCGTTGCAGGCGCAAGCCATGCACGACGCCGCACAGACGCTGGTCGGCCATCATGACTTCACGACCTTCCGCTCGGCCCAGTGCCAGTCGAAATCGCCGGTCAAGACGCTCGACCGGCTGGACGTGGTGCGCGAAGGCGCCGAGGTGGTGATTTATGCCTCGGCGCGCTCATTCCTGCACAATCAGGTGCGCTCGCTGGTGGGCACGCTCAAGCTGGCGGGTGAGGGCAAGTGGTCGGCAGCGGATGTCCGCGCGGCGCTTGATGCGGCAGACCGGTCCGCCTGCGGTCCCGTCGCCCCGCCGGACGGGCTCTACCTGGTCAAGGTTGACTATTGAACCCGGGCAACTAGATCAGCAAGCTGCCGGCAATCGACAGCGCCAGGTCACCCGCCACAAGGGCAATGGCAACAGGCGCATTGACCTCCAGCGCGTGCCGCGCCACGAACCAGCGCATGAACAGCGACCAGCCGATGACGGCAAGGCTGAGCAGCGCCGCAAGTCCCGGCCCGGCAATGCCCATCTGCCTTAGCAGCAGCACCGGTACAATCGCCGCCACGATGAATACGCTGGTCCAGTTATAGGCGATGACATAGCGAACGTAATTGCGTTCGGCGCCCAGCATCTGGCTGATGGTCAGCATCATCCATGGCCACAGCACCCACAACAGCGCGAGCAGGGCAAGCGACCCGGACAGCGAAGGCTCGTCCACCGGCGGCACCGACAGCCGTGCACCCATGACGGAAGAGTAAAGGTAGATCGGCGCAACAAGGAAGAACGCCTTGAACGATGTCCAGAACGCGTCCCTGTCCTGCGCAAAGCCGTGGAACCCCTGCTTGTCGAGACAGATCACCTGCCAGGCCGCCTTGAGCGACCGCACCGCATGAATGGGAAAACTCACGCGGCTGCCTCCGCGAACCAGTCATCCAGCATGCGCCGGTATACCCGGGTCAGCAGTTCGAGATCGGCGACGGGAATGTTCTCGTTGGCCTGGTGGATGGTCTGGTTGACCGGCCCGAACTCCACCACCGGGCAATAGTCCTTGATGAAGCGCGCGTCCGAGGTGCCGCCGCCCGTATCCAGCTTGGGCGTAACGCCGGTCTCTGCCTTCACGGCATTGACGACGGTCGAGACGAATGGCCCCGGTTCAGTCATGAAGGCGTCGGCGCCTTCCACGATGGCGATGGAAAACTGGCCGCCCGTCTGCTGCTTCACCGTCTCGCATTCGCGCTCCACCCAGGCCTTGAGGCTGTCAGCTGTATGCTCGGTATTGTAGCGGACGTTGAACCGCGCCTTGGCGGACGCGGGAATGACGTTGTTGGCCGGGTTGCCGGTGTCGAAATTGGTGACCGCCAGCGTCGACGGGCCGAAGTGCTGGTTGCCCCTGTCGAGCTCGTGCGCCGCCACCCGGTCGATCAGCCGGGCCAGCGGGGTGATCGGGTTCACCGCCTTGTGCGGATAGGCCGAATGGCCCTGCACGCCGGTCCACGTAATCTCGAAATGGATCGAGCCGCGCCGGCCGATCTTGACAGTGTCGCCGAACACCGCCGGGCAGGTGGGTTCGCCGACCACGCACACGTCCGGCACTTCGCCGCGGCGTTTCAGCTCCGCCATCATCTTCACCGTGCCGTTGATGGCGATGCCTTCCTCGTCACCGGTGATCAGCAGCGACACGGAACCCGGCAACTTGCCGTCATGATCCGCCGCAAACCCGATGGCCGCCGCACAGAAGGCCGCGACCGAGCCCTTCATGTCGCACGCGCCTCGGCCATAGATCACGCCATCGTGGATCTCGGCGGCAAACGGCGGGAAGCGCCACAGGCTGTCAGCGCCAGGCGGCACCACGTCCACGTGACCGGCAAAACAGAAGTGCGGGCCAGTCTCCCCGATGCGCACGAAAAGGTTGTCCACGTCCGCCGTGCCTGCTTCGCCGAACGGCATCCGCGTGCAGGTGAAGCCAGCGGGCTTCATCAGGCTTTCCATGTAGTCCAGCACGCCCGCCTCTGCCGGTGTAATGGACGGGCAGCGGATCAGTTCCTGCAGGATGGCAACGGGGTCGGACACGGCGCAGGTCAATCCCTCAGCAGTTCGTTGATCGAGGTCTTGGAGCGGGTCTTCTCATCCACCCGCTTGACGATCACGGCGCAATAAAGCGACGGGCCGGGCTCTCCGTTCGGCAACGGCTTGCCGGGCATCGTGCCCGACACGACGACCGAGTAGGCCGGCACTTCACCATACATCACCTCGCCGGTGGCGCGGTCAACGATCTTGGTGGACTTGCCGATATAGACGCCCATGCCAAGCACTGCGCCTTCGCGCACGATGCAGCCCTCGACCACTTCCGAGCGTGCGCCGATGAAGCAGTTGTCCTCGATGATGACCGGGCCTGCCTGCAGCGGCTCCAGCACGCCGCCGATGCCGACGCCGCCGGACAGGTGCACGTTCTTGCCGATCTGCGCGCACGAGCCCACGGTCGCCCAGGTGTCGACCATGGTGCCTGAGTCCACATAGGCGCCGAGATTGACGAACGACGGCATCAGCACCACCGACGGCGCGATATAGGCCGACCGGCGCACCACGCAGTTCGGCACGGCGCGGAAGCCGGCCTTGCGGAACTCTTTCGCGCCCCAGCCATCAAACTTTGACGGTACCTTGTCCCACCACTTGGCCTTGCCGGGGCCGTTGGCGATGGTGGTCATGTCATTGAGCCGGAACGACAGCAGCACCGCCTGCTTAAGCCACTGGTTGACGCTCCAGTTGCCGTCGTTACCGCACTCGGCCACGCGGGCCTTGCCGCTGTCCAGCAGCAGCAGCGCCTTGTCCACTGCTTCCCGTACGGCCCCCCTGGTTTTGGGCGTAACGGCGTCGCGCTCTTCCCAGGCCTTCTCGATGGTGGCTTGCAGCTTGGCGTGGCTCATGGATTCAACTCCTCGGAACGGATGTATCTGGAATGACGGGTCAGCGTTTCACGATTCCGCCGAGAAAGCCGGCGAGATCGGTGGTCAGGTGATGGACGTAGGGCGCGCCATCGGCATCGCCATTGAGCTTGTTGATCATCGCGCCGTCATCATTGTGGTCGTCGTGCACCAGCACCGTCGTCATGCCCAGGGCGGCGGGAACCTCGAGATTGCGCGCAATGTCCTCGAACATGGCGGCGCGCGTCGGGTCCACCTGGTGCTCGGCTATGAACTTCTCGTAGGGCCCGCGCGACGGCTTGGGGATGAAGTCGGAATGCACGATGTCGAAGATGCCGTGGAACAGGTGGGTCACGCCGATGCGGTGCATGACGTTTTCTGCATGGCGCACGGTGCCGTTGGTAAAGACGAGCTTGCGGCCCGGCAGCGCCTCCAGGTGGGCGGCCAGCAACGGGTTGGTCGGCACCGGCGAATGGTCGATGTCGTGCACATAGTCGAGGAATGCGTCCGGGTCGATCCGGTGCTCTTCCATCAGCCCGCGCAGCGTCGTGCCGTACTTGTAGAAATAGTCCTTCTGGATGCGCCGCGCTTCCGTCCGGTCCACCTGGAACAGGCCGGAGATGAACTCGCCCATGCGCACGTCGATCTGGTCGAACAGCCGGCATGATGCCGGGTAGAGCGTGTTGTCCAGGTCGAAGATCCAGGTCTCGACGTGATTGAAGCCGGGTGCGGTCATTTTGCTCACTTGTTCTGCCGTTCGGAAATCCGGGTGCCAACGCCATGCGGGGTCAGCAGTTCCAGCAGCACGCAATGCGGCACCCGCCCGTCGGTAATGACGACGCCTTCCACCCCGCCGCGCACCACCGAGGCGCAGCTTTCCAGCTTGGGGATCATGCCGCCGGAAATGGTGCCGTCGGCCGCCAGACGGTCGATGTCGCCGAGGGTCAGTTCGGACAGCAGGTTCTTGTCCTTGTCCAGAACCCCGGCCACGTCGGTCAGCAGCAGCAGCCGCTTTGCTTTCATCGCCACCGCAATGGCGCCGGCAAACGTGTCTGCATTGACATTGTAGGTCTCGCCGTCACGTCCCACGCCGGTCGGGGCGATCACCGGGATCGCTTCGGAATGCAGGATGGTGTGCAGGATTTCCGGATTGATCTTGCCCGGATCGCCGACGAAGCCCAGGTCAACCTGTTCTTCCTTGCCGGTTTCCTTGTTGATGCGGGTCTTCGTCAGCCGCGTCGCCACGCACAGGTTGCCGTCCTTGCCGGAGATGCCGATGGCCTTGCCGCCCGCCTTCTGGATGGCGGCGACGATCGATTTGTTGATCGAACCCGCCAGGATCATCTCCACCACTTCCATGGTCGCCTTGTCGGTGACGCGCAGCCCGTCCTCGAAGCGGCTTTCGATCTTCAACCGGTCCAGCATGGCGCCGATCTGCGGACCGCCGCCATGCACCACGATCGGGTTGATGCCGGACAGCTTCAGCTGGACCATGTCGCGGGCAAACTTGGCCGACAGTTCGGGATCGACCATGGCGTGTCCGCCATACTTCACCACCACGGTCTGGCCGTCATAGCGCTGCATGAAGGGCAGCGCCTCAGACAGGACGCGGGCAATATCCTGGGTATGGTTGTCAGTCGTCATTCCGGTGGCATCGTGAGAGGGTGGTTCAGGCAAGCCCGCCTTATAGCGGATTGCCTTGTCATTGCGAACAAAAACGCGACTGTTCAAGGCGATTTAGCGGGTTTTCAGCCCAGCATGCCGGCGATCTCGGCCCTGAGTTCGGGGATGCCCCAGCCCTTTTCCGACGAGGTGATGATGACATCGGGAAACGCCGCCGGGCGCCTGGCGATTGCCTTTGCCGTTGCCGCCAGCACCTTGTCCCGCTCGGCCGCCTTGAGCTTGTCGGCCTTGGTCAGCACGATATGGTAGTTCACCGCCGCCTCGTCCAGCTGGTCCAGCGTCTCGATGTCGTTGGCCTTGATGCCGTGGCGCGAGTCGATCAGCACGAACACCCGGCGCAGATTGGGCCGTCCTTGCAGATACCCCATGATGATCGACTGCCACGACTTCACCAGTGATTTCTGGGCGCGTGCGTAACCATAGCCCGGCATGTCGACCAGCGCCACCTGGCCTTCGCCCACCTCGAAATAGTTGAGCTCCCTGGTGCGTCCGGGCGTGTTGGAGGTGCGGGCGATGTCCTTGCGGCCGGTGAGCGCGTTGAGCAGAGACGACTTGCCGACGTTGGACCGTCCGGCAAAGGCCACTTCAAGCGGATAGGCGGGCGGCAACTGGCTCAGGCTGGCCACCCCCATGCGGAACGTCACGCCGCCTGCAAACAGCAGGCGCCCGCGTTCGATCTCTTCCGGCTCGTACTCGCGCATGGGGTGAGCCTGGCGGGCCCGGCAGCTTACTTGCCGGGCTCGTCCTTGTTTTTGTTCTTGTTCCGGTCGAGGCCTAGCGACTGCTTGATATTGCCGAGCAGGTTAATGTCGACACCATGCTTTTTCATGATGAACGACTGCTGCAGGATCGACAGCAGGTTGTTCCAGGTCCAGTACAGCACCAGTCCGGCCGGGAACGATGCCAGCAGGAAGGTGAAGAATACCGGCATCCAGTTGAAGATCTGGGCCTGTATCGGGTCCGGCGGCGTCGGGTTGAGACGCATCTGGATCCACATGGTGATGCCCATCAGGATTGGCAGGAAACCGATCAGCAGGAAGGTGGGTACGTCGAACGGCAGCAGGCCGAACAGGTTGAACAGCGAGGTAGGATCAGGCGCCGACAGGTCCTGGAGGTAGCCGACGAACGGCGCGTGGCGCATTTCGATGGTGACGTAGATCACCTTGTACAGCGCGAAGAACACCGGGATCTGGATCAGCACCGGCCAGCAGCCAGACAGCGGATTGACCTCTTCCTTCTTGTACATCTCCATGATCGCCTGCTGCTGCTTCATCCGGTCGTCGGGGAAGCGCTGCTTGATCTTCTCCATCTCGGGGGCAAGCTTCTTCATCTTGCTCATCGAGGCGTACGACTTGTTCTGCAACGGGAAGAACAGCAGCTTCAGCAGAACTGTTACCACCAGGATGGCCACGCCGAAGTTGCCCACCAGTCCGTTGATCCAGTGCAGCAGGCCGAACAGCGGCTTGGTAATGAAATAGAACCAGCCCCAGTCCACCATCAGCTCGAACTTTTCGATGCCGAGCTTGTCCTGGTATTCGTCGATCAGGATCGACTTCTTGGCGCCGGCGAACACCTTCGAGGTGAAGCCGGCGGACCCTCCCGGCGCTGCCGTCACCGGCTGGGCGGTGAGGTAGTCGGCCTGGAAGGCATCGGTCTGGCCGAGCTTCAGATGGCGCAGCGTGCCGGTAAACTCCAGCTTCTGGTCAGGGATGAGCGCGGTTGCCCAGTACTTGTCCTGGATGCCCAGCCAGCCGCCGGTGCTTTTCTGCGAGAACGGGGTTGCGGTGTCATCGGCAAGGTTGGAATAGGTGATCTCTTCGAGCGTGCCGCCCAGCACCGCGTTGAGGCCTTCGAACAGCACGTAGATGCCGGCGGTCTGCGGCATGCCCTGGCGCTGGATGCGCGCATAGGGGAACAGGTTCACCGCAGTCCCGGTGTTGTTGGTGACGCCTTGCTCGATGGTGACCATGTAGTCGGTGTCGATCGAAACGGTCTTGGAGAAGATCAGGCCTTCGCCATTGTCCCAGCTCATCGTGACAGGTGTATCCGGGGTCAGTCTTGCGTTGGCCGGCGCGGTCCAGACGCTGTCCGGACCTGGCAGCTTGTTGGTCGCGCCTTGCGGCAGCACCCAGCCCTGTTCGGCGAAATAGGTGCCGGCGGTGTTGGCCGGCGACAGCAGCACGATGGTTGGCGAGGTCCTGTCGACCGTCTCGTGGTATTCCTTGAGCCGCAGGTCGTCGAGGCGGGCGCCCTTCAGGTTGATGCTGCCCGAAACGGTTGGCGTGTCGACGGGTATGCGGGGCGACTGTTCGAGCGCGGTGTCGCGCGGCAGGCCGGTGGCGCCGCCTGGCACCGGCGACGTGCCCGGTTGGGCCTGCGGCACCGCGTTGCCACCCCCGGCAGCGGGCGCCTGCGGAATGCCGGTCTGCTGTTGCGGGGTCTGACCCTGGCTGATCTGCTGTTCCGCCTGTTGCTGGGCGTCCTGCAGGGCAGGCTTTGCCCAGAACGTCTGCCACAGCAGGATGACGCCGAACATCAGCACCATCGCAAGGATGAAGTTCTTCTTGTCGTCCTGGGGTTTCATCATTGCCGGTTCTGCCTTGTCCCGCCGTTTCGCTCGTTGCCGTTCGGTCCTGAACGACCGGGTTTTGCTGTCCTGGACGCGCCCCGCTGACGTGGCGGATCGGTCTTGCCTTCGTTCAACCGCTGCGTGGCGCTGATCAGGTCGCTGACCAGTGCCTCGAAGTCCTGCGCCGCCGTGGCTGCGCGGCCGATGAACACATAGTCGTGCCCGCGCTTGAGGTCCAGTCCCGATGCAGTGCGCACGGCTTCGCGCAGGCGCCGCTTGATGCGATTGCGGACAACCGCATTTCCAAGCTTTTTCGTCACCGTGAAGCCGATCCTGGGATCTCCCCCGTCGCCCCGGTCACGCGCCTGCACCACGCAGCTCCTCCTGGCGCACACAAGCGCAGACGCGGCGGCAAGAAAGTCCTGCCGCCGCTTCAGATGTTCCACCAATGATTGTGATCCTGGCCTGGGCCGGGTGCACCGGCGCGTTAAGCACTCAAGCGGGCGCGGCCGCGGGCGCGGCGGCGTGCAATGACCTTGCGGCCGCCAACGGTTGCCATGCGGGCGCGAAAGCCGTGACGGCGCTTGCGCACCAGCTTGCTCGGTTGAAACGTACGTTTCATTTCTTGATCTCCAGACGCTTTGATTTCCGGCTGAAAGGCGGGTCCCGCGCCGGTTTGCGCTGCAATGGACCGAACCCAGACTGCCGGAAGAAAACCTGCGCGGGCTTATACGGGCCCGTCCGCGACAAGTCAATTCACTAGCGGATTCATTATTTGCCGCAGGATGGGGCTGTCTCTCACGTCTGGTCATTCCTGATCACAAGCAGGTGACACCCTCTTCCGCACTGCACCACTTTGCCGCACCTTCGCGGCAACGACATGCGGGCCGGGCCCGGTTGTCAGCATGTGCTTGCAACCGGGTGGCCGCCGCGCCTTACTGAACCAGATGAAGAAAGACCAACAGGAAATGTCTGAGCCAATTACCCTGGAAGAGGCAGCGGCGCGCGCCTCCTCCACCCGAGGCGCGCTGTTGCGCCGCTGGGGACCACTGGCGATCCTGCTTTGCGCCATCGCGGCAGCCTGGGCGGCGGGCCTGCAGGATTACCTGTCGCTCACCGCCATCGCAGACAATCGCGACGCGCTGATCGGTTTCGTCAGCAACAATGCGGTGCTGTCGGGCCTGATCTATTTCGGCGTCTATGCCACCGCCGTGTCACTGTCGCTGCCCGGCGCCTCGTTGCTCACCATCCTCGGCGGTTTCCTGTTCGGCTGGCTGGCGGGTGGCTTCCTTACCGTGCTGGCGGCAACGGGTGGCGCGATCGTGATATTTCTCGTCGCCCGCACGTCGCTTGGCGAAGCCCTGGCCAGCCGGGCCGGGCCATGGATGAACCGGTTGTCGAAGGGTTTTCGAGAAGACGCCTTTCATTACCTGTTGTTCCTGCGCCTGGTGCCGGTGTTCCCGTTCTGGCTGATCAACATTGCCCCGGCGCTGGCCGGAGTGCCGCTTGGCACCTATGCCATCACCACGCTGATCGGCATCATTCCCGGTACATTTGCCTTCTCGGTTCTTGGATCTGGCCTCGACTCGATCATCACCGCGCAGCGGCAGGCGCACCTGGCCTGTGTCGCCGAACAGGGCGCGGCCAACTGCCAGTTCACCCTTGATGCCGGCGCGCTGGTTACGCCGCAGCTGCTGGCCGCCTTCGCAGCGCTTGGCGTGGTTGCCCTGATCCCTGTCGCGGTCAGGAAATGGAGGGCCCGCTCATGAGCGCGATCGATTGTGACATCTGCGTCATCGGAGCGGGCTCCGGCGGCCTCTCGGTGGCTGCGGCGGCTGCCCAGTTCGGCGAGAAGGTGGTGCTGATCGAGAAGGGCAAGATGGGCGGCGACTGCCTGAACTATGGCTGCGTGCCCTCCAAGGCCCTGCTGGCTGCCGCCGGCCATGCCCACGCCTTTACATCCAGCGAGGCCTTCGGCATTGCTCCGCAGAAGCCAAAGGTGGACTTCGCCCGGGTGAACGATCACGTCAGGTCGGTCATTGCCGCCATCGAGCCCCATGACAGCCAGGAGCGGTTGGAAGGCCTCGGCGTAACCGTCATCCGGGCGGCGGGCCGCTTTGTTGATGGCGCCACCGTCGAGGCGGATGGCCAGCGCATCACCGCGCGCCGCTTCGTCATCGCCACCGGCTCGTCGCCTGCCGCACCGCCCATTCCCGGGCTGGACAAGGTGGACTACCTGACCAATGAGACCCTGTTCGACAACCGTGAACTGCCAGATCACCTGATCATTATCGGCGGCGGACCGATCGGCATGGAAATGGCGCAAGCCCATCGCCGGCTGGGTGCGCAGATAACGGTGCTGGAAGCGTTCACGCCGCTTGGCAAGGATGACCCGGAACTGACAGCCATCGTGCTTGATCATCTCAAGGCCGAGGGGATCAACATTCGTGCGGCGGTGAAAATCTCCAACGTGGCCAGCTCCGGCAAGGGCGTCACCATCACCCTGGAGGGAGAGGGCGGCAAGCCGGAAATACTCACCGGATCTCACCTGCTGGTCGCAGCGGGCAGGAAGCCCAATGTCGACGGGCTCAACCTTGAAGCGGCAGGAATAGAATTCGACCGGCGCGGCATCAAGGTTGACTCCTCGCTGAAGACCTCCAACCGCAAGGTCTATGCCATCGGCGACGTGACGGGCGGATTGCAGTTCACCCACGTGGCCGGCTACCAGGCGGGCCTGGCCCTGCGCTCGATCCTGTTCCGGCTGCCGGTGAAGAACGAAACGCGCTTCATTCCATGGGTCACCTACACCGATCCGGAGCTTGCCCACATCGGCCTCACCGAAGCCCAGGCCAATGACAGCCATCCCGGCTTCAAGGTGCTGCGCTGGCACTTCAAGGACAATGACCGGGCCCAGGCCGAACGCAAGACTTCCGGCATGATCAAGGCCGTTGTGTCGGCCAAGGGAGACATTCTCGGCTGCTCGATCGTGGGACCGAAGGCGGGCGAACTTATCCAGCCTTGGGCGCTGGCCATGTCATCGAAGCTCAAGATCAAGGCAATGATCGACATGGTCGCCGCTTACCCGACGCTGACCGAAGTTTCCAAGCGCGCCGCGACCAGCTATTATTCCGATTTGCCGCGGAAACCATTCGTCCGCAAGGTCATTGGTTGGCTGAAGATGTTTGGCTGAGGTCTTTCAGGGTCCGCACGATCCTGCCTCAGGCGCCGGAAAGATCAGGGTAGCTGTTTGAGCGAGCGAAACGAACCGCGCCAGATGCGGTCAAGGTCATCGCCGGTGTCCGGGCTCACTGGCAAGGTGCTGGTGCTCGCTGCAATCTTCCTGATGATCGGCGAGCTGCTGGTGTTCGTCCCGTCGATCGCCAACTTCCGCATCAACTGGCTCAAGCAGCGGGTCGCCACAGCAGAGATCGCGGCACTGGCGGTGGAGGCGGCGGCTGACGGGTCCGTATCGCGGCCGCTGCGCGAGGAACTGCTCGACCGGGCTGGCGTGCTGGTGATCGTGGTGCGCCGCGATGACGCCCGCAAGCTGGTGCTCAGCCCCGACAGCCCGCCGATGATCGATGCCGCCTTCGACCTCCGGACATCCAATCCGCTGGATGCAATCATGCAGGCCGGCATGACCTTCATGCACGGGGGCAACCGCGTCATCGGGGTGTCTGACAAGCCCTCCAGCATGAACGCAAGCCTGGTCGAGATGGCGCTGGACGAACGGCCACTGTTCGACGCCATGGTTCGCTATGCCATCAACATCCTGACCCTTTCCGTCATCCTCGCGCTTATCCTGGCTGCACTGTTGTTCTTCGCCCTGAACCGGCTGCTGGTGCGACCCGTGCGCCGCCTGTCGGCCAACATGCAGTCGTTCTCTGGCAACCCCGAGGACCGCAGCCGGATCATCGAACCCAGCGGCCGCCACGACGAGATTGGCGTGGCGGAGGTCGAGCTGCAGCAGATGCAGACCGAACTGGCCAACATGCTGTCGCAGAAGAACCGGTTGGCGTCGCTTGGCCTCGCCGTCTCCAAGGTCAGTCACGACCTGCGCAACATGCTGGCTTCGGCGCAGCTGATGTCCGACCGGCTGGGCATGGTTGACGATCCGACCGTGCAGCGCTTTGCACCAAAGCTGATCGCATCCCTCGACCGCGCCATCACGTTCTGCGCCGATACGCTCAAGTTCGGCCGTGCCGAGGAGCCGCCGCCACGGCGCGAGATGTTTGCCTTGCACGGCCTGGTTGACGAGGTGCTTGACCTGCTGATTACCGAGGCCGCCAGCCAGGTGGTGTTCTTCAACGAGGTGCCCGAGACGATCAAGGCCGACGCCGACCGCGACCAGTTGTTCCGGGTGTTGATGAACCTGATCCGCAATTCGGTCCAGGCGCTGGAAGCGGCCATGCCGGGCGGGTTGAGCGAAGGCAAGGTGCACGTGCGGGCCCGGCGCGACGGATCGGTCTGCATCATCGAGGTTGCCGACAACGGTCCCGGTGTGAGCGAGAAGGCGCGTACCCATCTGTTCGAGGCGTTTCGCGGTTCGCAGCGGCAGGGTGGCACCGGCCTGGGGCTCGCCATTGCCAGCGAACTGGTGCGAGCCCACGGCGGCGAGATCCGGCTGGTGGAAGGCTCCGGTCCGGGGGCGGTGTTCCAGGTGGTCATTCCCGATCGGCTCAAGGAAGTCGCCAGTGGCCGGCGCGGCGAGCGCACCGGCTAAAGCAACAGCCGTTCACGTTGAACGGCTGAAGTTGCTCTGGCAATTTGGAATCGAGCATATTTATCCGATCAGATGATTCAATCTGATCGGATGATGCTCTAGTCAACCGTAACCACAACGCCCTCGCGGCGCGGGTCCGCCCCGCCGTCGAGCGTGCCGTCCGGCAGCCGCCGGATGCCTTGCAGGCCACTGGTCAGTTCCTTGACCTCGACTTCGTGCCCCATGTCGGCCAGTGGCGCTGCCAGTTTGCCGAACTGCCGCAACTCTCCGTCCAGCCCGCTGCCCGGGGAGGCGGTATTCTCGATCTCTGTGGTGCTGGTGTTGCGGTTGATGACGTGCGGCAGCGACACCGCCTGCTGCATGGTCAGGCCCCAGTCGGTGAGCCCCATGATCGCCCGTGCGGTGAAGCCGATGATGCGGCTGCCGCCCGGTGAACCGACGGCGGCGAACAGGCTGCCGTCCTCGTTCAGCACGATGCTGGGCGACATGGATGATCGTGGCCGCTTGCCGCCTTCGGGCCGGTTGGCCACCTTGTTGCCGCCATAGGACGGCACGAACGAGAAGTCTGTAAGCTGGTTGTTCAGCACGAAGCCCGCCGCCATGATGCGCGCGCCGAACGCGCGTTCGACGCTCATGGTCATCGAGACCGCATTGCCTGCCGCATCGACAATGGAAAGGTGGCTGGTACCATATTCCATCAGCGAGGCGTCTGCTGCCTTTTGTTCGCTGAGCGCACCTGGCGGCGTGCCCGGTGACGCCTCTCCGATGTCCCTGAGCGGATCGATCAGCCTTGCCCGCTTGCGCAGGTAGTCGCGGCCGATAAGCCCTGCCAC
>JAZBOA010000548.1:0-2610 GCA_036350935.1 Anderseniella sp.
AGAATCAGGAAATCAGACTGCATGCCAGCGGTGGGCCAAAGAGGTTTTTGGGACGAACAGCCCCCCTGTCTCAGCAAAGAAGTCCGCTCGGTCTGACCCATCCACCAGGGGGCCAAATCGATGACCATGAAACCGACCTACGACCAGGCCATGCGGACGGAGATCCGCCAGCGCATGAGTCCGCCCAACCGGGAGAGCGTTGCTGAGATCGCCCGCGCCACCGGCATCACCAGCCAGACCCTCTACAACTGGAGGAGCCAGTGGCAGAAGCAAGGCCAGCTGGTGCCGGCCACCAGCAAGCCACCGGAGCAATGGAACGCTGCTGACAAGCTGGCCGCCGTGATTCAGGCTGCCGGCCTCAGTGGAGTTGAGCTGGGAGCGTTCTGCCGTGAGCGCGGTCTCTACCCCAAACAACTTGCCCGCTGGCGCCAGGCCGCTGAGGATGCCAATGGCCCCAGCGCTCCGAGCATGACTGATCAGCGGGAACTGCAACGCAAGAATCAGGAACAAGCTCGTGAAATACGACGCCTGCAGCGCGAGCTGGAGAAGAAGGAGAAAGCACTTTCGGAGGCGGCAACATTGCTGATGCTCTCAAAAAAGCTCGATCAGCTCTGGCCGCGGGACGAGGAGTCCTGATTTCGTCAGAGCAGAGAGACAAGGCCATGGAGTTTCTACAAGAAGGCCTCAATGCAGGCGCATCCTTCAAAGCAGTTGCTGATCTGATCGGTATCTGTTCGCGAACGCTGCGGCGCTGGTGCTTTGATAGGCGTGCTCAGGGATTCAGTCTGGATCGCCGCAAGGGTGCTCCACGCAAGGTTGCACACAGGTTCACGGCAGAAGAGCGGCTGCGGGTCTTGGAGATCATCAATGATTCACGTTTTGCTGATCTCACACCACCTCAGATCGTGGCCCTGCTCGCTGAGGAGCAGATCTACGTGGGATCAGAGTCGACAATCTATCGCATTATGCGCCAGGAAGGCCTGCTGAACCATCGCGGCAGAACCCGCCAACCACGCAAACCCAGGCCGGTTCCAGTGCTGGAGGCAACGGGCATCCATCAAGTGCTGGCCTGGGATATCACGCTGCTACCAGCTCCTGTGAAGGGTCAGTTTTACTATCTCTATATGGTGATGGATGTGTGGAGCCGGCGAATTCTGGGCGTTGAGGTCCATGATCATGAATCGGGCCAGCTGGCCGCTGAATTCTTTGATCGAGTCTGCCGCGATGAGGGAATCAATCAGAAGTCAGCCACTGTGCTGCACTCTGACAATGGTGCCCCGATGCGTTCCATCACGCTAGCCTCTAAGATGGAGGAACTGGGGGTGTTGCTCTCGTTCTCCCGGCCGCGTGTGAGCAACGACAACGCCTACGCCGAGGCGTTGTTTCGTACGATGAAATACCACCAGAGCTATCCGGTGCGTCGATTCAGAGATCTGCTATCCGTACGCAGCTGGGTCGATGGCTTTGTCGGGTGGTACAACAACGAACACCGACATAGCAGCATCAAGTATGTGACGCCCAATCAGCGTCATTATGGTGAGGCGGACATGATCTGTGCCATTCGACAGCAGACCTATGACGAGGCTCGTCAGAGGCACCCTGAGCGCTGGAGCCAGCCACCACGCAGCTGGAAACAGCCCGAGGTTGTGCAGATCAACCATCCCCGGCCCACGCAACCTGCGGCGGCCTGACCATCACTAACCCAGGCCCCCGTGGTTGTCCACTGGTGCCCCTCAAAGGGCGCCAGTGGGAACAGCCGCGATCAGGGGCCGGCCGCTGAACCCTTGCGACAAGACCAACCCGATGAACGACATGCCCAGCTCGCGCGGCCCATGAGCCTCAACCCGCAGTAGGCTGCAATTCGGTGCTCAGTTCAAGCACCCCGAGTGGACAACTTCGCTGATAGGTTCCGACGCGGAGGCGGCCGCAAGGGCATACCTGGCGGGTACAGCCACTGCTACACCCAAAACCGGGGCCGACCAGGTGGAGATGATCCGGATGCTCAAGGTGGCCAAAGATTCGGCCACGGAGGGCAAGACCTGTGCGATCAACCAGATCAAGGCACTCCTGGTGACGGCACCGGCGGCCCTGCGGGAGCGACTCGGAAACCTCACCCGGCGGCCTTTGATCGATGCCTGCGCCGCTCTGCGCCCCGGTGTTCTTGATGGGCCCATGGCTGCGGCCAAGCGTGCACTCAGGACCCTGGCCCGCCGGATTCAATCCCTGGAGCAGGAGATTGAGGTGCTGCTCAGCGACCTCGATTCCCTCACCCAGGCTGTCTGCCCGGGGCTGCGCCAGACCTACGGCGTGGGCGTCGACAGCGCTGCCACGCTGCTCACCGCCGCCGGTGATAATCCGGAACGATTTCGCAGCGATGCAGGGTTCGCGGCTCTCTGTGGAGTCAGTCCGCTACCAGCCAGCTCGGGGAAGACGAATCGGCACCGCCTGAACCGGGGAGGTAACCGCCAGGCCAATGCGGCTCTGCACCGCATTGCCGTAGTGAGGCTCCGCTGGGATGAGCAGACCCAGGCCTACGCAGCACGGCGCACTGAGGAAGGCCTTTCAAAACCCGAAATCCTGCGCTGCCTCAAACGGTTCATTGCCCGGGAG
>JAZBOA010000549.1:0-2991 GCA_036350935.1 Anderseniella sp.
CCTGAAAGGCGGCCGCACATGAGCATCGCCCTTATCCTCCTTTTGCTGGCTTTCGTCGTACTGGTCCTTATCGACGCGCCAATTGCCGTCGCGCTTGGGCTATCGTCGATGTTCTATCTTCTGATCGCCGACAGCGCGCCGATGATCGTCGTAGCGCAACGCGCTGTGGCGGGGATCGACAGCTTTACTCTTCTGGCCATTCCACTGTTCCTGCTGGCGGGTCTGCTGATGGTGCACGGCGGATTGGCCCCGCGCATTATCGCGCTTTGCGCCGCGCTGATTGGACGACGTACGGGCGGGCTGGCGATGGTGATGATTATCGCCTGCATGATGTTCGGCTCGCTCTCGGGTTCGGGTGTCGCGGACGTCGTGGCCATTGGCACAATGATGCTGCCGGCGATGCGCGATCAAGGCTATGCGCCGGGGTTCAGTGCCTCGGCCCTGGGCTGTGCCGGGTCGCTGGGCACCGTTATCCCGCCATCGATCGTTCTGATCGTCTATGGCACCGCCACCAATAGCTCGATTGGCCAGCTTTTCGTCGCAGCGATCATCCCCGGCATCCTTCTGGGCCTTGGCCTGATGCTGGTGGCGTGGTGGACTTCACGCCGCAACGGATGGCAGGGCGGCGAGCCGTTTTCCTGGGGTGAACTCGGGCGCGCCGCAAAGGGCTCGATCCTCGCCATGTTCGCCCCCGTCATCATCGTGGGGGGGATCCGACTTGGCTTCTTCACGCCGACCGAAGCAGCCGGGATCGGCGTGGCCTATGCGCTATTCATCGGGATCTTCGTTTACCGCGCTCTGAGCATGAAGGTGCTCGCCAAGTTGCTGCGGGAGACCACTGAGATGACCGGCGTGATTCTTCTTGTTATTGCTTCGGCCTCTGTCTTCGGTTGGATTCTTGCCGCCGAGCAGGTGCCGCAGATGGCCGTGGCTGGCATTACGCAGGCAACAGAAAGCGGCACTGTGGCGCTCTTGATCATGATGGCGATCCTGCTGATCCTCGGGACCTTCATGGAAAGCATCGCGATTATCCTGATTCTTGCGCCGGTCTTCCTGCCGATCCTCAGCCATTACGGCATCGACCCAGTATACTTCGGCATCTTGCTGACCATCAACCTTGCCATCGGGGCGAACACGCCACCGCTGGGCATCGACCTGATGGCGGCCTGCCGTGTCGGTCAGATCCCTATGAGTGCCTCGTTCAGATATCTCCTGCCATTTCTGGGCGCAATGACCGGTGTCCTGTTCTTGCTGGTGCTGTTTCCCGCGTTGATTACTGAACTTCCAGCGATCCTGTTCTGATCACGGATCACTCAATAGAAAGAAGCTTCCATGCCGTTCACACCTGACACCCGCGTCAACCTTGACCGTTTCTGGTCCACCATTGAGGCCTCTGCCGAAATCGGGATCGGGCGCCCCGGTGGCCTGTCTCGTCTGACGCTGAGCGATGATGACCGCGCCATGCGCGACCTGTTCTGCACATGGTGCAAAGACGCCGGGCTGACGATCGAGGTAGACGAGGCAGGCAACATCTTCGGGCACCGCGATGGAACGGATAATTCCCTGCCGCCGATCCTGATCGGCAGCCATCTGGACACCCAGATCAACGGTGGCCGGTTTGACGGGATTGCAGGTGTGCTCGCGGGGCTGGAGGTAATTCGCATCCTGAATGACGCAGGCCATGTCACCAAACGCCCGATCGTTGTCGTCGACTGGACCAACGAGGAAGGCGCGCGGTTTTCGCCGCCTATGGTCGCCTCGGGCTGTTTCGTCGGCAAATACACGATTGACTGGGTGCACGACCGGATCGGAGACGATGGCCCCCGCTTTGGCGATGAGCTGGAGCGGATCGGCTACAAGGGCACGCGTGAATGCAAAGCCGGTGAGATCGACGCATATTTCGAATTGCATATCGAACAAGGGCCCATTCTGGATGCGGAAAACCGTCAGGTGGGCATCGTCACAGGCGGCTATCCGGTACGTGGGATGCGCGCCTCGTTCAAGGGCCAGACCGCGCACACCGGCCCAACGCCGATGGACCTGCGCAAGAATGCGCTGGCGGCCGGCGCGCGCTGGCTGACGGCGGTGGATGATATTGGCTGGGACTTCGCGGTGCATGATGGAAAGGCCACTGCCGCGCGCTTGACAGCATGGCCCAACAAACCCGGCATTCTGTCAGATACGGCCGAGGCGGTCTGCGACGTGCGCCATCCTGATCCAATCACTACCCGCGCAATGGCCGAGAAAATGCGCCGCGCTCTCTACGAATCTGCGGCCCGTTGTAGCTGTGAAGCGGTGATCGAGGATGAATGGGAATGGGGTGGCAATATCTTTGATCACGAGATGATCGATAGCATCCGCGACGAGGCGGTCCGCATGGGCTTCAACTGGCGCGATATTGAAAGTCAGGCGGGCCATGACGCCTATTTCCTTGCAACTCACTGCCCGACAGCAATGATTTTTACGCCCTGCAAAAACGGCATTACTCACAACAATGAGGAAAGCTGCACGCCCGAGAGTTTCGTCGCCGGTCTGAACATTCTTCTGCATGCCGTGGTCGTAAGAGCGGACCGATGAGCACATTGATCAGAAATGAAGCGCTTGAGGCCGCGCTGGACTGGCCCGATCTGATTGGGCAGTTGCGCGACTGGTATCGCGGCAACGCAGTGCAGGCACCGGATCGGCAAGTGCTGAGTATCTCCCTGCCCGATGGCAGCGAGGCCTCGCTGCTGATCATGCCCGCCTGGGTTCCGGGCGAGACCATCGGCGTCAAGGTGGTGACGTTCTTTCCCGGCAACGCCGCCAAGGACCGCCCGACGATCAATGCGGGCTACCTTTTGTTTGATGGCGACACCGGGCAGATGCAGGCGGCGTTGGACGGTGATGCACTGACCGCACGGCGGACTGCGGCTGCCTCAGCGTTGGCGGCAGATTACCTTGCGCGCAAGGATGCCCGTAATTTGCTGATCGTCGGCACCGGGCAACTATCGC
>JAZBOA010000550.1:0-3684 GCA_036350935.1 Anderseniella sp.
ATCTACGCCAACTGTTGTAACCTGCATTGGGTGGCTCCTCTCATAGCAGTCATGACAACTGCACTATGGCGCATTGCGACGCCGGTTGGAGCAGGAGCCATCCACCTCATCGGGTTCTGACGCTGCGCCGCGGCTCGCCAAGCGTCACCGCAAAATGCCGCAAAGGCGAAGTCCGCAGCGAGAGCGAGTCCGGATTGGGCTCCGTGCCGTCATTGAGCGTCAGTTCGTGCAACGACCGCTTCCGATCTTCGAAGGTCCGCAGAGCTGGCCATCTGATTGAAGACGGTGAGGAACCTCTATCCTACGAACGGCTGCTTCCGGAACGCGTCTCGACCTGGTGCTGCTGCACCCGCCGCAAGGCGGCTTTGAGCCCACTGTGGCAATTGCTGCGCTGGTGACGAATGTCCGCAATCACTCATTCGCTCTAACACTGGCTGCACCCTCATTTTACAGCTTGCCAAACCTCTGTGACTACAGTGCGTACCATCATGACATCTTCGCGGGTGGTCTCGAACTGGCCAACTTGAACACGGATGATCTTGCGACCTTCAAACGCGCCTTGCGTCAGGTAGATGCGCCCATCATCGTTGATCGCATCCACTAGTTTTTGCTGGGCTGTGTCATCGCCGGGACAGCGGAACGAAAACAGGCTGAGCATCGGTTCCGTCACGATCTCGAACCCATCGAGCGCACGGATTTGCTCGACCAGTTCTTCGGCCCAAGTGACATGATTGCGGATACGGGCTTGCAGGCCTTCCAACCCGTAGGATCGGATCAGGAACCACAGCTTGAGCGCCCGAAAGCGTCGACCAAGCGGGATCGTCCACTCCGAATAGTTGGTCACCTCATGGCCACTGGTCTTCAGATATTCGGGTTCGATTTTCAGGGTGTTCATCTGCAACGTCGGATCGCGAAGGAACTGAACCGAACAATCGAACTGCGCGCCCAACCATTTGTGTGGGTTGAAGACGATACTGTCGAACCCATCGACACCGCGCCAGAAGCGGTCCCGAAATTCAGGACAGATCATCGCGGCGCCTGCCCAAGCTGCGTCCAGGTGGGTGTAAAGATCATAAGCACGCGCAACTTCAAGGATTGGAGCGAGGTCATCCGTGCCTCCCACGCTAGTTCCACCGGTGATCGCAATAATCCCGGCAGGCGTGTGACCCGCCGCCAGATCCTCCCTGATGGCCGCATCAAGCTGGGTTGCCTCCATACCAAACAGCGGACCGGTGCCCGGAATTTTGACAAGGTTGTCCTGACCGATCCCAGCCACCCAACAGGCGCGATCAATCGAGGTATGCACTTGATCGGAACAGTAGACACGCAGTTGTCCGCGCCCTGAAAGGCCCGTCCGGTTGCCTGTAAATCCCGTGGCCTTTTCGCGCATGGTCAGTACCGCAGAAAGCGTGGCGGATGACGCGCTGTCCTGGATCACTCCGGACATGCCGTCAGGCAGGTCCAATGCTTGGCGCAACCAATCCACCATCACGGCCTCGATCTCGGTTGCCGCAGGAGATGTCTGCCAAAGCATGCATTGCGCTGCCACGGTGTTGACGAGTTGTTCTGCAAGCATCGACGGCGGCGTCGCATTGGCCGGGAAATAGGCAAAAAATCTTGGGTGCTGCCAATGCGTCATGCCTGGCATGATGATGGCGTCGAAGTCTTGTAGGATCGTCGCCATTTCCTCTGGGTGATTTGGCGGTGATTTGGGAAGCTGGACCGCGATGTCGCCCGGTTTGGTTTGCGCGCGTACAGGCCTGCTTCGTAGGGTCTTGTGATACCTCGCGCCCCAATCGGCGATTTCCTTGCTCCAGCCTGCGAACTCATCCCAGTCCATAACTCAATTCCTTTTGGATCACTTACGAGCGGGACCTTGCCGGTCGTTTGGAGGTATCGAGCTTAGATTGTCATCAATACAAGTGGCAACATAGTAAGAAATGCCGACATTCGATCCGATGCAGCGAAAGGCAGCTCCGTCCCGCACTGCCGACGTCTGACCGTTGCCGAAGTTCGCAGACGCGGCGAACGGCGGCTTCGGCGGGCTGCGGTGCAGCATTGCAGGGAGCCCTCAACGGCAGCTCTGGGCCGTTCACGTCGGCTTGCCGCGCGTCAGCGATTTCGAAAGCACAAGCGCCAAGGCGCAGGCTAGCCCCCCAACTGCGGAATATTTCTCCTGGGCGTTGGCCCATTTTGCTCCGGGATTGACAGATGTTCGAGGCGGCACTGCTCGCGGCACCTCACAACCCGAGCCTGAGATCCTTGGCAGACCGCCTGCGCAAGGCTGGAAAGCCGCACAGGGTCATCATCACGGCCCTCGCCACAAAGCTCGTCTCCATCGCGAGCGCGCTGTGCAAGAACCGTCAGAGATGGGTGGCCCCGACGACCTGACAAATACGGTTGCCAGGATCTGATCGTTCCCGCCTATTCGGTTGAATGTTGGGAACGTTAAGACGTCCATCCAAGTAAATTACGAGGAACCGGAATCGACTGGAGTGCCTCAAAATGAAGACCTCAACCGAACCTCAGGACGACGCCAAGCCGGACAGCGGCGGCGTGACGATCAACGCGTATCTTCGGCCGCCCGAAGCCGCGGCATATGTCGGGCACTCCACGTCGGCTCTGGCAAAGCTTCGTATGCGGCAAATGCGCGAGCACGGTCCGATCTTCATCAAGCGCGGCGGCGTGGTCCTCTATAGGGGCGTTGTTGCAAAAGTCTGACGACCAAGGATTCACTTCGCGAATCCATGGCGTTAGACGCGGTACATGAGCAAGCCATCTCCCGCCCGCTATCGCACGACGAACTGGTCCAGCTACAACGCGTCGCTCAGGAAGCGGGGGTCTCTGCTGATCTGGGTCGACAAGGACATGACCTGGCGCGCGCCGCGTGACGGTCGACCCGGACGTCCGGCGGTGTTTTCCGATGCGGCCATACAGTTCTGCTTATCGATCAAAGTCCTGTTCAAGTTGCCGTTGCGCCAGACCGCCGGAATGGTGGCCAGCCTGCTGCGACTGGCCGGCCTGGACTGGCCCGTGCCGGACTTTTCCACGCTGTGCCGCAGGCAAAAGACCTTGGCCGTCCAGGTCCCTTATCGCCGCGCAGATGGCCCGCTGAACCTGCTGGTCGACAGCACCGGGATCAAGTTCCTCGGCGATGGCGAATGGCAGGCGCGCAAGCACGGGGTGCAGGGCCGACGCCAGTGGCGCAAGGTCCATCTGGCCATGGACCCGGCCACATCCGACATCCGCGCCGTGGAATTCACCCCCAGCCGCGACGGCGACAGTCCGGTGCTGCCCGACCTGCTCGGCCAGATCCCCGATGACGAGCAGATAGGCACGGTCACCGCCGACGGCGCCTACGACACACGCCGCTGCCACAAGGCCATCATCGAACGCGACGCCGTTCCGATCATCCCGATCCGAAAGAACGGACGTCTCTGGAAAGCAGACTGCCCGGCTGCACGCGCCCGCAACGACACCCTGCGCGCGACGCGATACTACGGGCGGGCGTTCTGGAAACGCTGGACCGGATACCACGCCCGCAGCCGGATCGAGGCGAAGATGCGCTGCCTGAAATCATTCGGCGAGCGTATCATGGCACGAGACCCCGACCGACAGACCGCCGAAATCCACATCCGCATCGCCCTCATGAACCGCTTCAACGCCCTCGGCACCGCCGAGATC
>JAZBOA010000551.1:0-14425 GCA_036350935.1 Anderseniella sp.
CTGCCGAACACAGAATTGTAATCGTCAAGCCGACTGCCAAGACGAAGTGCTCCACCGGCTTGGCGCGTGGTAAATGACGACTCGTCTGTGACATCCGTATAACTACCAAAAAGATCGAAACCCGCAGAAATATCGCGGTCCATGAAATATGGGTTAGTATAACTCAGATTAGCTGACTGACGCTCAAGACTGAGTTGGGTCGACAAACTGGCCTGATGACCGGTGCCGAGCAGGTTGCGTTCACTAACCGACACCGACCCAATGATACCCTCTGTCGTGGAATATCCAGCCGAGAAGTTAATCGAACCGGTAGATTTTTCTACAACATCGATCACAATCACGACCATGTCAGGCGCGGTTCCCTGCTCCTGGCGGATGTCGATCTTTTCAAAGAAGTCGAGACCGGTCAGGCGACGGCGCGCCCGGTCCACCAGGACTCGGTTGTAGGCGTCGCCCTCAGCAATGTTGAGTTCGCGGCGGATGACCTCGTCAAGCGTGCGGACGTTGCCGACGATGTCGATGCGCTCGATATATACACGCGGACCTTCGTCAAGATTGTATACGATGTCGAGCCGCCGCGACGCCGGATCACGTTCGATCTGCGGCCGGGCGCGGGCAAACGCGAAGCCGGACTTCCCAGCCTCCAGCGTCATCTGCTCGACGGTCTTGTCGACCTTGCTGGCGTCATAGATGTCGCCTGCCCGCTCCTGCACGGCATCCTGCAGCACGGCCGGATCAAGCGCCGTTGCGCCGGTGTTCACCGCCACGTTGCCGATGGTGTACTGCGGGCCTTCACTGATCTGGAAGACGATGTTGTAGTTCTGCCCGTCCGGCGCCAGCTGGGCGTCAGCCGAGACGATTTCCACGTCGGCGAAGCCGTTCTTCAGGTAGTGGCGGCGCAGCAATTCCTTGTCGTAGTTCAGCCGGTCCGGATCATAGGTGTCGGTGGTGGCGAAGAACTTCCACCAGGCCGATTCGGAAGTAGTGATGACCGAGCGTAGCGCGCTTGCGGAGAAGGCTTCGTTGCCGATGAACTGGATCGCCTCGATGCCTGATTCGACCCCTTCGGAAACCGTGTAGACGAGGTTCACGCGGTTCTGGTCAAGCGCTTCAAGGCGCGGCTCGACGCGGGCATTGTTGTAGCCTGACCGGCGGTACAGGGTCTCAAGCCGCTGCACGTCCTGCTGGGCGCGCGCGCGAGTGAAGATGGTGCGTTCCTTGAGCTGGATTTCAGCCAGCAGCTTCTTGTCATCCAGTTCGTCGTTGCCCTGCACGGTCACGCTGTTGATGAGCGGGTTTTCCTCAACCTGCACGACAATGGCCGAGCCACGGCGGAACATGCGCACATCCGAGAAGAAACCGGTCTGGAACAGCGCCTTCACCGAGGCGTCGATCTGGGCGTCGGTAACGTTCTCGCCAGCGTTGAACTGCATGTAGGCGCGAATCGTCTCGGGTTCGACACGCGCATTGCCTTCAACCACGATGCCCGTGATTGCCTGCGCATACGCCACACCCGCCGGCATTACCACCTGCCACATGGCTGGCAGCGCAACCCCCAAAGCCAGCGCCAGTTTGGCCGCTTTTACGAACTTCTTGCCCATGAAGAAAACAACTACCCCAAAAACGCGCTGGCCGAGCCCACTCCCCAACCAGCAATTGTTTGTTTTTCTACGCTGATTTGCAGCGCTTTAGAACCCATGCAGCATGTTTTTTTTCATGGCTTTGAGGCGAAAATCAGAACGCTTTGCGGCCATACTGGCCGTGTGTCAGGTAAAGTCGTTCCAGGTGGCGAACAGCAACATGGCGATAACCAGCGCAAACCCCACCTTGAACCCGAATTCCTGCGCCGCCGCGCCCAGCGGTTTTCCCCTCACAGCCTCGAAAAAGTAATACATCAAGTGGCCCCCATCCAGCATCGGAATGGGAAATAGGTTAATCAAACCTATCGAAACCGACAGAAGCGCGATCAGCTGGACCAGTCCCATCGGGTTCTGCGAGGCCACATCGCCGGCGATCATGGCGATTCCCGCAGGTCCCGACAGCTGGTCGGCAGACTGCTTTCCGACGATCACGTCCTTGATGTAGCCCAGCGAGCGAACGATGATGAACCATGTCTCGTCCACGGCGCGCACAACCGCCTCAACCGGCCCGTAGCGCTCGACGCTGACCACCTGGTCCGCCCCGCGTGATACGCCCAGCAGGCCAACCTTGATCTTGCCGCCACTTCCATCGTCGATTTCGGTCATCCGCGGCGTTGCCGTCAGGTTTACCTGCTCGCCCCCGCGGTCAACGACGATGTTCAGCGGCACACCGGCGGACACGGTGACGATGCGCTGGACCTCGATGAAATTGTCGATATCGCGCCCGTCTATCGAGGTGATCAGGTCGCCCGGCTGGAAACCAGCTTCCGCAGCTGCCGAGTTCTCGACGATGGACGCGATCTTCGGTTGGGTTACCGGCACGCCCATGATCATGAACATGCCGGCAAACACCACGATGGCCATGATGAAGTTTGCCATCGGACCGGCCACCACGATCAGCGCGCGCCGCCACAGCGCGGCGGTATGGAAATCTCCGGGTTTCGAGGTCTTCAGCGCCTCCTCGGTCGGCAGCGAGGCGGCATTGGCGTCGCCAGCGAACTTCACGTAGCCGCCGAGCGGCAGCCAGCCGATCTTCCAGTAGGTGCCATGGCGGTCATGGAAGCCGCCGAGGGAGCGCCCGAATCCTACCGAAAAGGTCTCGACCCGGACGCCGCACAGACGTGCCGTTTTGAAATGGCCGTATTCATGAACGAAGACGATAATTGACAGAACGCCAATGAATGAAACAACCGCGATCAGGACTTCCAATACTGATCCGTGCAGTAACGCACTGATATCCATAACTTATCCTCAAATCCGCCCAGCCTGCCGGCTGTAGCATACCTGTCCTTCCGGAATGCTCCGGCGCACCTGGAACAGGTTCAGCCCCGCAAATTTCCTGCCAGTTCGGCAGCCCTCGAGCGAGCATATGAATCCGCAGCCCATACATCGTCAAGTGAAGACATGGACACAATCATGTGCTCCCGTTCCGCCGCCTCAAGCGTTTCAGCCACCAGACGGGTAATGTCCAGCCAGCGCAAGCGTTCCTTCAGGAAAGCCGCTACGGCAATTTCGTTGGCCGCATTGAGGATGGTGGTTGCGTTGCCGCCACGCGCCAGCGCCGAGCGGGCAAGCTCGACCGCCGGGAAGCGCGTGTCGTCCACTGCCTCGAAAGTCAGCGTGGCGATCTTCGCAAGGTCCAGCCGCTCTACCGGCGCGCTGACCCGGTCGGGATATGCCATTGCGTAGGCGATGGGCGTACGCATGTCCGGCATGCCAAGCTGGGCAATCACCGAGCCGTCGACGTAGGACACGTAGGAATGAATGATCGACTGCGGGTGCACCACCACGTCGATCTTTTCCAGCGGCACCGGAAACAGGTGGAAGGCCTCGATGAACTCGAGCCCCTTGTTCATCAGGGTCGAGCTGTCGATGGTCACTTTCTGGCCCATCGACCAGTTGGGATGCTTGAGCGCATGGGCAAGCGTCGCCTGCTCCAGCTGCTCCTTGCTCCAGGTGCGGAACGGTCCGCCCGATGCGGTCAGCGTCAGGCGGTCGACGTGCTGGGTATTGTGATCCTCGAAGCACTGGAACAGCGCGCTGTGCTCGCTGTCGACGGGAATGATGGTGGCGTTGGCCTTTCTGGCGGTCGAGGTGAACACCTCGGCGCCGGATACCAGGCACTCCTTGTTGGCCAGCGCAATGGTAGTGCCCTGCTCCACCGCCGCGAGGGTTGGCCTCAGGCCTTCGGCCCCGACGATCGCGCCCATCACCATGTCCACCGGACGCTGCGCCGCCTCGATGACCGCCTGCGGACCGGCTGCCGCCTCGATGCCGCTGCCGGCAAGTGCGGCCTTGAGATCTTCGTAAAGCGATGGATCCGCCGTTACCGCGAGCGCAACCCCCAGTTCCTTCGCATCGGCGGCAAGCTGGGCAATGTTGCGGTTGGCGACCAGCGCCTCGACGCCGAACCGGCCTGGGTGATGGCGAACGATGTCGACCGTGGATTGCCCGATGGAACCCGTGGAGCCGAGGATGGTCAGGGTCTTGCGGCCCGAAGCGGTGTTCATGCTGTCTTGTCTTTCAAGTTTGCCGGGAACGGACAACCGGCGGATGCTTACCAGACCAGCAGGCCGGATGCCACCATGTCTTGACCGCCTCGCAGGTAGCCGATCAGCGCAGCCGCGATGGCTGCGAACATCAACCCGTCGACCCGGTCCAGCACGCCGCCATGGCCGGGGATGATGTGGCCGGAATCCTTCACCCCGAACCGCCGCTTGACCGCACTCTCGAACAGGTCTCCCGCCTGTTCCAGAACCGCCAGCAACCCGCCTAGCGCCGCCAGAACCGCAACGGCCGGCAGCCCTGCAATGAGCGCGGCCGCAGCAGACGCCGCCACGCCGCCAAAGACCGCACCGCCAAGGCCTGCCCATGTCTTGTTGGGCGATATTGCGGGCGCCAGCTTCGGCCCGCCGATCAGCCGCCCGAACACGTATGCCATGGTGTCGGCGCTCCAGACCACCGCAAACAGCCACAACACAGCCGTCAGCCCCAGTTCCGGCGAATGGCGGATCATCACCAGCGCAACGCCGGGCAAGGCGATATACGGCACGCCCCACCACATGAAGCGCGAACCGGACTTGCGCGAGAGCACCTCGATGGCCAACGACAGGGCCCAGCACAGAAGGATGAGCTGGCCCGCTGTGACCACGCCGGCGCGGGAAACCACCAGCACGGCCCCGATGGCCGCCATGGCGTGCACCACCAGCTGGCGCTGCGAGCCCTTGTGGACCATGCGGCACCACTCACTGGCCATCAGCCCGGCGATGAGGGCAATGCCGATATCGAACCATACATCGCCCAGCCAGACGTCCAGCAGCACGATGGGAATCAGCACGACGGCCGCAATAACGCGCACCGCAAGCTCCCTCGTCATGAAACCTGAAAGTCTGCTGGAAAATCCGCTACCGGCCATGGGCTGTAACCGGGCCGGCGTCAGCCGGCGGCAACGGCAGCCGGCACACCGCCAAACCGGCGCTGGCGGCTGGCGTACTCATTGATGGCGCGCAGAAAGATCGCCTTGTCGAAATCCGGCCAATGCTCATCCACGAACACCATCTCGGTATAGGCCATCTGCCAAAGCAGATAGTTCGAGACGCGCTGTTCGCCGCTGGTGCGGATGAGCAGGTCCGGCTCGGGCACCTCGGGTGCGTACAGGTGGGCTGCAAGGGCTGCCTCGTCGATCTGGTCGGCGGACATCTCTCCGCGCGCAACCTTTTCCGCCATGGCCCGGGCGGCGCGGGCAATCTCGGTACGGCCGCCATAGTTGAACGCCACCACCAGGTTGAGGCGGCGGTTGAGGGCGGTCAACGCCTCGCATTCCTCGATCATCTGCACAATATCGGCTTCAAGCCCGTCACGCTCGCCGATTACCCGGATGCGCACGCCAGCCGAGTGCAGCTCAGCCACATCCTGACGGATGAAGCGGCGCAGCAGGGCAAACAGGTAGTTTACCTCGGCGCGCGGCCGGCGCCAGTTTTCCGACGAGAAGGTGAATACGGTCAGGTATTCGGTGCCGCATTCGATGGCTGCACGAACCAGCCGGCGCACCGCCTCGACACCGTGCCGGTGCCCTTCGGTTCGAGGCAGCGAGCGTTGCGTTGCCCAGCGGCCATTGCCGTCCATGATGACGGCGACATGGCGGGGTGCGTTCAGCGCATCGCAGATCCCCGCTCTGGCAGTTGCCAATTCCTGCATGGCCAAGACCTACTCCGTTTCCCCCGGTTGCACATGCTGGCATTTGCCGGCCCCCCTTGCGGCCGGACAGATAGCCCGCCCTCAAACCTGCATGATGTCAGCGTCTTTCTGGCTCAGCAGTTCGTCTATTATCTTGATCTGACGATCAGTCAGTTCCTGGACCTTCTCGGCCTGCTGGCGATGATCGTCTTCGGAGATGGCGCCATCCTTCTCCATCTTCTTCAATGTATCCATGCCGTCGCGGCGCACGTTGCGCACGGCGACGCGGGCATGTTCGGCATAGGTATGAGCCACCTTGGTCAGGTCGCGCCGGCGGTCCTCGGTCAGCTCCGGGATCGGGATGCGGATCACCGCGCCTTCTGCCATCGGGTTGAGCCCGAGGCCAGAATTGCGGATCGCCTTCTCGACGGCGCCAGCCAGCGATGCATCCCAGACCTGGACGGACAGCATGCGCGGTTCCGGCACCGAAACCGTTCCGACCTGGTTCAACGGCATTTGCGAGCCGTAAGCATCAACGGTGACCGGCTCAAGCAGACCAGCCGACGCACGGCCGGTGCGCAATCCAGCGAATTCGGTCTTCAGAACATCAACGGCCCCTTCCATGCGCCGCTTCAGGTCATCGAGGTCGATCATGTCACTCATCGGAAACTCTCTGTGCTGATGCAGATGACGATGGCTATACAGTCACTCGGGTAAACGTTCCCTGACCATGCAGCACCTTGTTGAACTCGCCATCCTTGCGAATGGAGAAAACGATTACAGGAATGGCATTGTCCCGCGCAAGTGCTATGGCGGCACCGTCCATAACCTTGAGGTTGCGGGCCAGCATCTCGTCATAGGTCAGGCTAGCCAACCGCTGGGCCGCAGGATCCTTCTTCGGGTCGGCGGTGTAAACCCCGTCTACGCTGGTGCCCTTGAACATGGCGGCACATTTGAGTTCGGCAGCACGCAGCGCCGCTCCCGTGTCGGTGGTGAAGAACGGATTTCCTGTGCCAGCCGCGCAGATCACCACCCTGCCCTTCTCCAGGTGGCGCAGCGCCTTGGCCCGCACGAACGGTTCGCACACCGTCGGCATCGGAATGGCCGACATGGCGCGCGCGTCGATGCCCTTGCCGCCCAGTACGTCCTGCATGGCAAGCGCGTTCATCACCGTTGCGAGCATCCCCATCTGGTCGGCGTTGGCCCGGTCCATGCCCGACGCTGCACCCGCCACGCCGCGAAAGATGTTACCGCCGCCGATTACCAGCGCCACCTGCACGCCGCCGCGCACGGCTTGCGCTACTTCGCCCGCCACCCGGCCCGCCATGTCGAGGTCGATCCCGAACTCCTTCGAGCCCATCAGCGCCTCGCCGGAAACCTTGAGAAGTATTCGGGAATATGCCGGTTCTGACCCCATCTGACGAAAACCCCAAAAGAAAACGGAGCCCGCCGGAACGGGCTCCGCATGTTGTCTTGCAAATCGCCGATTCGCGCCAGTGCGCGTAACGGCAGGCCCGCATCAGGCGCCTGCGACCTTGGCCACTTCAGCGGCAAAGTCTTCCTCGACCTTCTCGATGCCCTCGCCCAGCTGCATCCGCACGAAGCCGGTGATCCTGAAGTCCTTGCCGGCTTCTTCCGCAGCCTTGGCGACGGTGAGATCCGGGTTGATGACGAATGCCTGGCTGAGCAGCACCGACTCTTCGTAGAACTTGCGGATACGGCCTTCCACCATCTTCTCGATGATGTTGTCCGGCTTGCCGCTTTCGCGGGCCTGCTCGGTGAACACGGCGCGCTCGCGCTCTACCACGTCGGCCGGGATCTCGTCCGGCGTCAGGGCCAGCGGGTTGGCAGCGGCAACGTGCATGGCGACCTGCTTGCCGAACGCTTCGGCGGCAGCCTTGTCGCCGGCGGTCTCGATGCCGACCAGCACGCCGATCTTGCCCATACCCGGAGCAGCCTGGTTGTGGATGTAGGAGGCAACCACGCCGTTGGACACGGTTATCGCGGCGGTGCGGCGCACACCCATGTTCTCGCCGATGGTGCCAACCATCCCGGCCACGTGCTCCTCGACCGACTTGGAGCCGCCCGGATAGGCAGACGCCTTCAGCTTGTCGAGGTCGCCAGCGGCAGCCGGAGCAAGGCTGGTGATGTCGCTCACCATCTTCTGGAACTCGGGGTTGCGGGCCACGAAGTCGGTTTCGGAATTCACTTCGACAACCGCACCGGTATTGCCTTCGACAGCCACGCCAACCAGGCCTTCAGCCGCAACCCGCGACGCCTTCTTGGCGGCCTTCGACAGGCCCTTGGCGCGCAGCCAGTCGATGGCGGCCTCGATGTCGCCGTTGGTTTCGTTGAGGGCTGCCTTGCAGTCCATCATGCCGGCGCCAGTGGTCTCGCGCAGTTCCTTCACCATCGCAGCAGTGATCTGTGCCATGATTTTCCTCTCAATCGTTCGCTAGGGCTGACATCAGCCTCATGAAATGGAAATGTGGCGTCCGCATTACAACAACTGCATGCGGACGCCTCAATTGCAGGCCGCAAAAGGGCCCCGGATCAGCTTGCTGCCGCTTCTTCAGCAGAAGCCGCTTCCCCAGCAGGCGCAGGCGCCTCGGCGACCGCAGCTTCAACTTCCGGCTCGACTGCTGCGCCGATGTCCATGCCACGGCCGGCAGCACTCTGCGAAATGCCGTCCAGGGCTGCACGGGCGATCAGGTCGCAGTACAGCGATATGGCGCGGCCGGCGTCGTCATTGCCCGGAATCGGGTAGTCGATGCCTGCCGGATCGCAGTTGGAATCAAGCACGGCCACGACCGGAATGCCGAGACGGTTGGCTTCCTTGATGGCGATGGCTTCCTTGTTGGTGTCGATGACAAACAGGATGTCGGGCGTGCCGCCCATCTCCTTGATGCCACCGAGCGCCAGTTCCAGCTTGTCCTTCTCGCGCTGCAGGGTCAGCTGCTCGCGCTTGGTGAAGCCCTGGGCGCCGCCATCGAACAGTTCTTCAAGCTCGCGCAGGCGCTTGATCGAGTTGGAGATGGTCTTCCAGTTCGTCAGCGTGCCGCCAAGCCAGCGGGAGTTGATGAAGTACTGGGCCGAACGGCGCGCCGCTGCGGCGATTTCTTCCTGCGCCTGGCGCTTGGTGCCGACGAACAGCACGCGGCCGCCGCCTGCCACCGCGTCACGCACGGCGACGAGGGCCTGGTGCAGCAGCGGAACTGTCTGCGACAGGTCGATGATGTGGATGCCATTGCGCGCGCCATAGATGTAGGAGCCCATCTTGGGGTTCCAGCGGTGCGTCTGGTGGCCGAAGTGCACGCCTGCTTCGAGCAGCTGGCGCATGGAATAATCAGGCAAAGCCATGCCTTGGTTCTCCTTTTTCCGGTTGATCCTCCGTGACAGAAAGTGACCGGGAGACCCGGCACCGGATGGTTGGCGCCTCTATGTGGCGAGGAGACCCCGCGTGAGACGAACCGCTCTGGCACGTGTGAATTTGCCCCTGCCCGAACCATTCCGGCCAGTGACGGGCGGCTTATAGGCGCAAACCGTGCTTGATTGCAAGGCCTGAGCGTGTCACAGCCTACGGGCAATGACGAAACTGATCGCCATAATCCTCGCAGCGGTGGCGCTGATCCAGATCATCAAGCCGCTGGGGTTGCCGGGGCTGGAACGGCGGCAGGACGCCTGGAAGCTCGCTGCCGGCGGCGCGGCCTTGATGGTCATCGTGATCGTCATCACTTCCGGCCTGAAGGCCTCGGGGTTCTAGTTGCTACCATCCTCCACCGGCCGGTAGACAAAGCGCTGGTAGATAAAGCCGATGCCGACGAGGCACAGTCCGAGCCCCAGGAACGACGCCACGCGCAGCAGGCCCTCCAGGTCCGACAGGTCAACCAGGAACACCTTGAGCACGCTGAGCACCAGCACCGCCAGCGCGGCATAGCGCAAGGGCGCCGCCTGCAGCAGGATGCCGCCCGCCAGCAGCGCCAGCGCGAACAGCAGCCAGACTGCCGAATAGGTATAGTTCTCCGCCGTGCTGACCGCGCCCAGGTGCATCATGTCTGGCGCATGGAACCAGCGGCGCACCTCGAACGACAGCCATGCCAGCAGCAGCGCCAGCACCACGGGCGGGCCGGCCTGCCGCAACACCCGCGGCATGGCCATGTCGCGCAGCAGGTATCCGATGATCGCCAGCAACAGTGCGGGCAGCAGGTAGGCCGGCGCCAGCGCGTTGACCAGCGGCCAGTTGCCGACCATCTGCCGGTCAAGCAGCGGATTGAGGCCGGAGAACAGGCACAGGCCGACGAGCCCCGCGCCCATCGCTGTCAACACCCTGCCCGCCCAAAGGTCAACGAAGCCGCCGCGCTGGCCATAGCGCCGCCAGCAGGCGGCCGCCGAGACCAGCCAGCTCGTGGCGTGCAAGCCCGCCTCCAGCAATGTGAAGCGGTCTGCCTCGAGACTGCCCGCCACGCCAACGCGGATCATGGCAGAAACCAGCATGGCGGCCAGCGCGATGCGGCCGCCTTCCAGCACCCTGGTCAGCAGGTCATCGCGGCTGTCATCATCACCGAACGCCTTGAGCGCCAGGTGGAACATCGCCAGTGGCAGCCCGTAGCCATAGATCACCCACCAGCGCCCCAGCCAGGCTTCCTCGTCATAGTCGAGGATGTGATGGTTGAGCGTCAGCCGGAACAGCACAACGCCCGCCATGACGAGCGCCGGCCAGCGCAGCTGCGGCAACGACAGATGCCGAGAAACATAGCCGGTGGCCGCAACCAGCGCCGCCAGCGAGGCAGACAGCCAGGCATCGCGCAGCACGAAGGCGAGCGCCATGGCCACAGCCGCGCAAACCGCCACGGCAACGATGCCCAGCGCCAGGCGCGGCGCCTCGTCTTCGTCCGCCACGGTGCGCAGGCGCGCCGCCATGCCAACGAACAGCGCGGCCAGCCCCAGCCCCGCGAACGACCAGGTCAGGCTGGGCTCCAGCGATCGCAGCGTGGCATAGGCGGCGGCCATCAGGCCTAGGGGCGTGAAAGCAGCGACGGTGGCCCATATCCAGGGCCGGACCGACCGCCACAACAGCACATAACCCGCTGTTGCTGCCGCCACGCCAAAGCCCGCGGCATACCTGAGGAAGGCGCTCGTCTCTTCGGGCGCCTGCGCGGCCCAGGGCGATGTGTCGGGAACGAGCCAGTCTCCCAGCCAGCCCTCGATGTGCAACCGGGCGCCCCAGCCGGCGAAAAACAGTACGACCGTGATGCTTGCCACCAGGCCAAGGAAGTCAAACCGCTGGGCCCGCATGGCAGCGGCGCACAAGGCAACCGCGAAAACGGCGAGCGAGACAACGGACCAATGGCCAAAGCCGTCGCGGCTGGCGAGCAACAGCATCAGAGCCGAAGCTGTCAGTCCGGCAACGATCGCGGCGTTCATGGCCGCCCCGCCGCCGCCCAGCGGCTTGTGCCAGGCAGCCGGCAGCGGATCGCGCGAAATCTGGCTTCCGGCAACGGCGAAACCTGCCCCCAGCAAGGTCACGAACAGGCCAAGCGTGAGCGTGTCCGGGCGCTCGAACGGGCCGGCGAGCCAGATCAGCACCCACGCTGCCGAGGCAGCGATTGCAGACATTGCAAGCCACAGCACCTGCCGCCACACCATCACCGCCATGACGGCGATCAGGATGACGGCGAAATAGCCGAACAGGCCCGGCGCAAACGGCTCGGCGCTTTCCAACAGGGCCGGCAGGGCGAACCCGCCCAGCAGACCGACGATCGCCGTCAACGGTCCCTGCACCACCGACAGCGCGAAAGCCGCCAGCGCCGTAGCGCCGAGCCCGGCAAGCGTGGCGGCGGGACCGATGAACCCGTACAATGCGGAGGCCGCGTAAATGCTGGCGAACACTGCGGCCAGACCACCGGCGGACAGGGCCTGCGGCACGTAATCGGGCTTGAGCGATGCTGCAGTCTGCTGTGTGGGGCGGCGGCGCAGCCACTCGCCGCCAAGTGTCAGCGCAACGCCGGCCGCCAGTCCCAGCATGACCCGCATTCCCGGACCAAGCAGGCCGTAGTCGGCCATGTACTTGACCAGGAACAGCCCGGCCAGCGCGATGGCGACAGCGCCGATCCAGACGAACCAGCGCCCGGCAAGATTCTCCTCAAGGCTGGCCCGCGCCGCCTCGCGCGGTGGTTCCGGCGCGGCGATGGCTTCAGGTTCCGGGGCTGCTGCAGAAACCGTCTCAGTTTCTGGCGCAGCTTCCGCCTGCTGCTCCAGGGCCGGTGCGGCAGCTGCGGGCTCAGGCGGCTGGATGGCTTGCGCCTTCAGCAGGTTGAGCTCGTTCCTCAGCTTGAACAGCTCGCGGGCAACCCTTTCCGCCTTGTTCAACGCCACGATGGCGAGGATCAGCGGCAAGAAAAATACGCTGGCTGCGATCAGCACGATCCAGACCCACTCATCCATGCCGATCGCCCCTCCTTCAGCGGCGGATCAGAAATCCTCGACGTAGACGACACCCGGCACCGCCTTGATGGCGGCCTTGATCTTCGGATTGACGGTGAACTTGCGCCCCAGTGCAATCTCCACCTCGTGGCGGTCCGGCAGGCTCATCACCAGGTGCACCGGCGCATTGCCGCCGTTGGTAAGCCGCGAGCGGATAAGCTCGAGCGGCGTAGCGTCGTTGACAAACACCCGAAGCCCCATGACGATGTTGTCGGCCCTGGCATCCAGCGGCTCGACGCCCTGCAGGCGCAGCTTGACTTCCTCGCCCTCAACATCGGCCTCGACCCGCAGCATCAGCGGCTTGCCGCTTTCCAGCAGGTCCCGACAGGCGTTCAGCGTGTCGGAAAAACACACCGCCTCGTACTGGCCAGTGGGGTCTGAGAAGCCGATGAAGGCGAACCGGTTGCCCGTCTTCGACCGCCGTTCCTGCTTGTAGGTGACAGTGCCGATCAGGCGCGCGGCAGACGCGCCCTTTATGGCCTTGTCGCGGAAACCGGTCCACGAGTCCGCCCCCAGCTTGGGCAGCAGCCCGAGGTACTCATCGAGCGGGTGGCCGGACAGGTAGAAGCCGACAGCCTCGAACTCTGCCTGCAGCTTGTCCATCGGCAGCCACGGCTCGACCGCGGGCAGCGGCAGTTCTTCCGCCGCCCCCTCTCCGCCACCGCCGAAGAAATCGGACTGGCCGATCTCGGCCTCGGTTGCGGTGCGGTTGGCCATGGCGATGATTGATTCCACGCCGCGCAGCACCTGGGCGCGATTGGGATTCAGTTCATCGAAACCACCCGACTTGGCGATCGACTCCAGCGCCCGCTTGTTGACCATGCGCGGATCGATGCGGCGGGCGAAATCACCCAGCGACCTGAAAGGCCCGCCTTCCTCGCGTACCTTGACGATGTGCTCCACCGCTTGCTCGCCGACATTCTTCAGCGCCGCCAGCGAGTACTGGATGGCGCCGTCCTTGACGGTGAAATCGAGGCCCGACTTGTTGACGCTGGGAGGGTTGACCCTCACCTGCATGCGGTCAGCCTCGCGCTTGAACACCAGCAGCTTGTCGGTGTTGCCGCGATCCAGCGACATGGAGGCGGCAAGAAACTCGACCGGATGGTTGGCCTTCATCCAAGCGGTCTGGTAGGCGACAACGCCGTAAGCCGCCGAGTGCGCCTTGTTGAAGCCGTAGCCGGCGAACTTATTGACCAGTTCAAAGATATTCTCGGCCTGGCCCTTGTCCACGCCATTGGCCACCGAGCCTTCCACGAAACGCTGCTTCTGGGCGTCCATCTCGGCCTGGATCTTCTTGCCCATGGCGCGGCGCAACAGGTCGGCCTCGCCCAGCGAGTAGCCGGCCAGCACCTGCGCGATCTGCAGCACCTGCTCCTGGTAGATGATGATGCCGTAGGTGTCCTCCACGATGTGCGTCAGCTTTTCGTGAAGGAATTCAGGCGCTTCCTCGCCTTTCTTCGAAGCGATGTACTTCGGAATGTTCTCCATCGGACCAGGCCGGTAGAGCGCCACGAGAGCGATGATGTCTTCGATATTGCCGGGCTCGGCCTTGCGGATCAGGTCGCGCATGCCCGAACTTTCCAGCTGGAACACGCCCACCGTCTCGGCCCGCTTGAGCAGGTCGTAGGTCTTGCCGTCATCGAGCGGCAAGGCGGCTAGATCTACCTCGATGCCGCGTTGGGCCAGAAGCTTCACGCCCTTGTCCAGCACGGTGAGCGTCTTCAGCCCGAGAAAGTCGAACTTCACCAGGCCCGCCTTCTCAACCAGCTTCATGTTGAACTGGGTCACCGGCATGGGCGAGCGCGGATCGCGGTAGAGCGGCACCAGCTCGTCCAGCGGCCGGTCGCCGATCACCACGCCGGCGGCATGGGTAGAGGCGTGGCGATAAAGCCCCTCCAGCTTGAGCGCGATCTCCAGCATGGCGGCTGTGGTCTCGTCGTTTCGGCGCTCTTCCTGCAGGCGCGGCTCGCCGTCGATGGCCTGCTGCAGGGTGACCGGGTTGGCCGGGTTGTTGGGGATCAGCTTGCACAGCCGGTCCACCTGGCCATAGGGCATCTGCAGCACCCGGCCCACGTCGCGGCAAACGGCGCGCGCCTGAAGCTTTCCGAAGGTGATGATCTGCGCCA
>JAZBOA010000552.1:0-4473 GCA_036350935.1 Anderseniella sp.
ATCGGGTCGTCACAATCAAATCGGCTCATTTCAGCTCCGCTTCGCTCACAATGCTGTTGTTCAAATCGTATCCCATGGTCCACGATAGCGCAAATTCATCTGGTGAGTTCAACCTTGGGCAACATTTCCCTATTCCAGGTCGCCGTCCTTCTCGCCTCGGCCGCCTTCATTGCGCCGCTGGCCAAGCATCTGCGCATCGGCGCCGTGCTGGGCTACCTGTTTGCCGGCGTGCTCATCGGGCCGTACGTGCTGCGCATCTTCACCGACGCCGACAAGATGCTGCACGTGGCGGAATTCGGCGTCGTCTTGCTGCTGTTCCTGATCGGACTGGAACTGCGTCCCCAACGCCTGTTCGCCATGCGCCGTTCCGTCATCGGCGCCGGCGGCACCCAGGTGGCCATCACCGCCGTCATCCTGTTCGCAATGATGGTGGCAGCCCAGTTCAACTGGCGCTATGCGTTGTTCACCGGCCTTGCCCTGTCCCTGTCGTCGACAGCCATGGTGCTGCAGGTGCTGAAGGAACAGGGCGAACTGGAACACCGCCATGGCCGGCTTGGTTTCGCCGTGCTGCTGTTTCAGGACATTGCCGCCATCCCGATGATTGCCTTCGTCGGCTTGCTGGCCGTGAGCGGAACCGGCGAGGCAACCATGACCTGGGAAGGGGCTCTCAAGGCGCTGGGCGCCCTGTGCGCCGTCATCCTGGCTGGTCGTTATGTACTCGGCTGGGTATTTCACCTGATCGCCAAGACCGGCATCTCCGAGGCCATGACGGCGTTTGCGCTATTTTCGGTGGTCGTCATCGAGATCATCTTCAAGGGCGCAGGCCTGTCGCCGGCGCTCGGCGCGTTCATCGCCGGTGCGCTGCTGGCCGATTCCAGCTACCGCCACGAGATCGAGGCCGACATCAAGCCGTTCGAATCGCTGCTGCTTGGCATGTTCTTCGTGTCCGTGGGGATGTCGCTTGACCTCAAGCTGATCACCAATGTTCCGCTGCAGGTGTTCGGTGCAGCTGCGGCGCTGATGCTGGTCAAGGGCGTGATCCTGTTCACTGTGGGCCGCCGCTTCGGCCTCGACATTGCCAGCGCCCGCCGCTTTGCCGTGGCCATGGCGCAAGGCGGCGAGTTCGCCTTCGTGCTCACCGGAGCCGCCATTGCCGCTTTCGTGATCACTCGCGATTTCGCATCGCAAATCAACGTCATCGTGACGCTGACCATGGTTGCAACCCCGCTGCTGATGCTGGCTGAAAGCTGGTGGACAAAGCGCCGGGCGCCTGCCCAGGAAAGCGACGCAGGCCACGACGACATGCCGGAACAAGGCGGTCACATCGTCATCGCCGGCCTCGGCCGCATGGGCCAGATCATTGCCCGCGTGCTGGCGGCCCGGAAAATCCCGTTCACCGCACTGGACGGAGACCCGAGCCAGATCGAGATCGTGCGCCGCTTCGGCGGCACAGTCTATTTTGGCGATGCCACGCGGGCCGATATCCTTGCCGCGGCCCAGACGGAGAAGGCCCGCGCCATCGTCGTCTGCGTTTCCAGCGTCGAAGCCTCGTTGCGCATCTGCGAACTGGTGCGCAAGAACTATCCGGATCTGCCGATCTACGCGCGCGCCCGCGACCGCCGCCATGTGCACTGGCTGATGGATCTGGGTGTTGAGCACATCATGCGGGAGACATTCCTGTCGTCACTGGAACTGGCACGCCGCGTCCTGCTGGAAACCGGCTTGAGCCGGGACGAAGCCGCCTCGACGATCCGCACTTTTGCCGAGCGTGACCGCCGCCGGCTTCATGACGACTATGCCCACAAGACCGACGACGAGAAGCTTGCAGAAAGCGCCAAGCGCCACGCACAGGAACTGGCCGACCTGTTCGCCTCGGACGCGCCGGAAAATGCCGGCATTGACGATGCTGAATCACGGTCTGAAAGAACGGCGGCAAAACGCTGAGAAGACTCAAGTCTCGGCATTGCGCCGCTTCACGTCCGGCGGCGTTGCTTCGTCAACCAGCGCCGCCGTCACCTCGTCCAGCGACATCGACGTCTGCGCCTGCGAGCCCAGCCGGCGCACGTTGACCGAGTTCTCCTCCGCCTCCCGCTTGCCACACACCAGGATGACCGGCACCTTGGCCAGCGAGTGTTCGCGTACCTTGTAGTTGATCTTCTCGTTCCTGAGGTCCGTCTCCACCTGCAGGCCCGCCTTGCGAAGGCGCTTCGCCACCTTCTGCGCATAGTCATCGGCGTCAGAGGTGATGGTGGCGACAACCACCTGCACCGGCGCGAACCAGAGCGGCATGTGCCCGGCGTAGTTCTCGATCAGGATGCCGAGGAAGCGTTCCATAGAACCGCAGATGGCGCGGTGGATCATCACCGGCTGCTTCTTCTCCGAGTCCTTGTCGATATAGAACGCGCCGAACCGCTCCGGCAGGTTGAAGTCCACCTGCGTGGTGCCACACTGCCAGTCGCGCCCGATGGCGTCGCGCAGCACGTACTCGAACTTCGGCCCGTAGAACGCGCCCTCGCCCGGGTTGATCTCGGTCTTGATCTTGCCGCCCGACTGTTCCTTGATCAGCTCCAGCACGCGGCCCATGATCTCCTCGGCGTGGTCCCAGTTCTCGTCGGAACCGACGCGCTTTTCCGGGCGGGTGGACAGTTTCACGGTGATTTCGTCGAAGCCGAAATCCGCATAGGTGGTCAGGATCAGGTCGTTGATCCGCATGCACTCCGCCGCCAGCTGCTCCTCGGTGCAGAACACGTGCGCATCGTCCTGGGTGAAACCGCGCACCCGCATCAGCCCGTGCAGCGCGCCTGAAGGCTCATAACGGTGCACGTTGCCAAACTCGGCCAGCCGGATCGGCAGTTCACGGTAGGACTTTAGGCCGTGCTTGAAAATCTGCACGTGACCAGGGCAGTTCATCGGCTTGATGGCGAACACGCGCTCGTCTTCCGTCTCGGTGACGAACATGTTCTCCTTGTACCAGCCCCAATGGCCGGAGGTTTCCCACAGCGCCTTGTCGAGGATCTGCGGCGCGTTCACCTCTTCATAGGTGCCTTCAAGACGCCGGCGCATGTAGTTGACAAGATTCTGGAACATCCGCCAGCCCTTGGAATGCCAGAACACCACGCCCGGGCCTTCCTCCTGGAAATGAAACAGGTCCATCTCGCGGCCAAGCTTGCGGTGGTCGCGCTTCTCCGCCTCCTCCAGCATGTGGAGATAGCCTTCAAGGTCGGCCTGGCTGGCCCATGCGGTGCCATAGATGCGGGTCAGCATCTCGTTGTTCGAGTCGCCGCGCCAATAGGCGCCGGCCACCTTCATCAGCTTGAACGCCGGACCGATCTGGCCGGTGGAGGCCATGTGCGGGCCCCGGCACAGGTCGAACCAGTCGCCCTGGTAATAGATCTTGAGGTCCTGCTCGTCCGGAATGGCGTCGATCAGCTCGACCTTGTAGGCCTCGCCCTTGTCGCGGAACACCTGCCTGGCCTTGTCGCGCGCCCACACTTCCTTGGTGAACGGCTTGTTGCGCTGGATGATCTCGCGCATCTTTTTCTCGATCACCGGCAGGTCTTCGGTGGTGAACGGCTCGTTGCGCTTGAAGTCGTAGAAAAAGCCGTTCTCGATCACCGGACCGATGGTGACCTGGGTGCCGGGCCACAGTTCCTGCACCGCTTCGGCCATTACGTGAGCGGCGTCGTGCCGGATCAGCTCCAGCGCTTCGGGATCGTCGCGGGTAATAATGCGGAACTCTGCATCGGCGTTGATCGGGTCGGCCAGATCGGCAAGCCTGCCATCCAGCATCACCGCCACGGCCTTTTTCTGCAGCGACTTGGCGATTGAACCAGCGACGTCATAACCGCTCGTGCCCGCTTCATACTCGCGCACGGAACCATCGGGAAATTTAAGGGAGATCATCGTGTCACCTCTTGCTCACTCTCTGCATACGAACGCAGGTAAGCTTCTGATGTTGATATTGGGGCTGTGACCGGCACGGTCAAGCGCGGCTCTAGATGCCCGCGCAAGGCATGCTTCGTCAAGCTTTGAGCTGGCTGGAGCATCATCCGGCCGGAGTGAAACGAGGATCGGCAAGATGAACCGGCATGGCTGGCAAGCGTCCGCGCCCGCTATGGCATGAACCTCGCCGGGGACAATCTGGTCTATGGCACCGCAGGCTTTGCCGTGACCGCGCATGACGCCACTTCGGGACATCCTTCCCCGGCATTTGTTGGCGGCTTCGGCGTTGAAAGCGCAGGGTCGGGCAACCGGAGCACCCGGCTCGAATACCTCTACCTGTACGATGCGGAAGTCGGCAGCGCCCACGTTATCCGCGCAGCCCTGCTCCTTAGCATCAAATAAATTCTCAACGATAACAGCATGTTGAAGGTATGGTTAATGCCTCAGCGATTATTTTTCGGGCCGGGAAACCAAAGATTAACCATCCCCGCCCTATGGTCTGACCAGTGTTAACCATAACTCCAGACCAAG
>JAZBOA010000553.1:0-3691 GCA_036350935.1 Anderseniella sp.
GTCAAAAAACCCTTGCCAACACGGAGCCGTCCACACATGACCCGAAGCGGACGTTCAGCACAGCACTAGCCAGCTCGAACTTTTACGGAAAATGTGAGAATTGAGGCGATCGCGCTGGAGCGAGCTTAGCTTTATTGGCGCTCGATCGCCTCTCGGGCGCCTGCATGAAGATTTGGCAACTGCAACACATCCTCGGGCTGAAGTGCACCGGGCAAGGTTGCAATGTTCGACAGCACCGCATCCGTAACGATCGAGATTAGATTGTTAGGGAAGTCGGCCCGAACTACAAACTCCAGATCGTCAAACTTGTAGATAGTCTTTAAGTCGACCGCTGGCCTTCCATTGAACGGCCCTGCAGCAGATCGCATGGCCTCAACGTTACCGGGCGACAGCAGGGCGAATTGAAACTGGTCCGATCGTAACAAGTTGTAGGCCCTGTGAAGATTGATTGCCCTGGCAGGTCTGGCGCTCGCTTCTGGAGCCCCTTTGTTGATTGCCTCCACCAACCGCTTTGAATAAGGGTAGCTCGCAGCATCATCGCGCGTGCTGAGCACCAGCAAGTGTTTCTGGCGGTAAACGACGTATTGGCCCCAAGGCGAATGCGCCTGGACGACGGCGGGCACGAAGAATGCCGGCAAAGCAATCAGAAAATTCCGTCTGAGCATCTGGAGCCTTCGTGAATGAAAGAGGGGCTGCCATGCATTGAGTAGCAGCCCCAGACACTTTGCGGGACTAGTAGTGTCGGAACTTGTCGAAGACGCTGAGGTTGAGCGTTGCAGTCACGACGTAGTTGGGAACATCCACTACCTGACCGATCCTCAGGTCGACCGCAACGGAACTGAGAACGTAAGCCTGTTCTTTGGTAAGCCCATGTTCATTGACGATGTAATCGATCATCTGCAGCAAGGCATGCCGGGCTGCGATGGTCAGGTCCTCGTTCAGGTTTTCCAGGTTCTCGATCTTGGTGCCTGACAGGTACTGGTGGCTTGGTGGTAATTCGCCAGCTCCCTTGAGCGGAATTCCAACGGTCTGATAATAGCGATGAGGCTCGATCTTGACGATCTGGTCGTTACCCTTGGTTGCAGGCATGGGCAGTCTTTCGGCCATGCCCTTGTGGACCTTCACCACGCGCAACCTGGTAACGGCCCCCATCTCGATGGCCGTACCGGAGACTTCGCCGTCACCTTGCGCGTAGTGCACGTCGCCCACGAAGAGGCCGCAGCCATCGATAAAGCACGGGAACAGCATTCGCGTGCCGATCTGTTGCTGTTGTACGTCCATATTGCCGCCGTTCTCGCGCGGCGGAATGGTTCTCAGACAACGGTCAGCCTGGCTGCCACCTTCTCCGCATAAATCGGCAGGCAGTGCCCCGGCGGCAGACGGGGTCAATACAACGCCGCCCGCGCCAGCGAGGTCTGCTTCGCGCTTCAGGATCTTGTCCAGTTCAGGCTCGCCGGGCATCACGCCGATGGAGCCGGGGAACGCTTCAAAAGGAATTGTAACCCCCGGCATCTGGTCCGATACCGCGCCTGTCCGGGTCAACCGCCAGTTGACAATATAGGGCTCGGTGAAAACGTCACGGAGAAAGCCAAAACCGGGGGCGATGACCGTGTAGCCATACTCATCCGGTTCGATGTCAACGATTTCCACTTCAATGACATCACCCCGGGAGGCACCGTTGATTGTGACTGGCCCGGTCATCGGATGGACCAGTCCGAGGTCTACGGTTGCCAGATCATCGGCATTGGAATCCAGCTTGAATTCCGAGTCCAGCGCGTCACGGGTATGAAAAACAATCATATCCCCAACATTCGCCGATGCCTTGCTTGGTATATCAGGATGGTAGCGGTTGAAGCAGTTCGGATCGCCTGTACAATGAGGACCCTGCTTGGTGATCTCGACCTTAGTCATCCATCTCTGATCACTGGTATCCGCTGATGCTGCTGCGCTAAAGATGCTGAAAGAGGCCGCGCTTGCGATAAGAAAAGTAGAAAGTCGCATGTCTGTCTCCCTGCTTATATTGAAGCTGAAAGGCTATTGTAGATTGAGCCGTCCACACAACGCTCATTACCGCCTGTTGGATGTTATCTGGAAAGCAGCCTGCTAAATCCCCTAAATCGGCCCGCTAAATCCCCTAATGGCACATTCCGGACTACCTGAGTTCCTCTTACCGATGACAGCAGTCGGGGCACAACGGACATTCTCAGCAGAAATCAAAACGGACCAGTTTTGATCCGTAGCGGCTCTCGCATTGCTAGTGGACAGATCCATCTCTATCCTTGGGTGACAACATAGCATCAAGAGGCATCTAGTGAAGTTGGAGGCCGAGATGATACCGCTGGAAAGACCGTTTCGGTTAGCGAACCGTCAGGATGCCAAAGCTCTTGCGGACCTTGTCAATTTTGCTGGGGAGGGGTTGCCCTACTACGTGTGGTCTCAAATGGCAGAGGATGGGGAAGACCCTTGGGAAATTGGCCGAAACCGTCAAGAAAGCAAGGCAGAAGAAGGTCAAATCGTTGTCGTCGATACTGGCAACGGAGCAATAGCAGGCCTAACGGGGTATGCAATCGGACATGAGCCTGAGCCAATTCCTGAAGACCTGCCAGTGTTATTCCGTCCGCTACTGGAGTTAGAAAACCTTGCCTTAGGAAGTTGGTACGTAAATGTACTGGCGTGCTACCCACAACACCGGGGTCAAGGTCATGGCACAAGGTTACTAGAGCTTGCTGAAAGGATCGCAGCTGCAGACGGGCTAAACCTTATGAGCGTGATCGTTGCAAGCAATAACGCCGGCGCAAAACGACTCTATGAGAGACAGGGCTACAACGAGGCTGCGAGACAGCCCTGTGTACGGGATGGTTGGGAAACAGATGCAGATGAATGGGTTCTGTTGATCAAAGCGGTCAATAGATGATTGCTAATGATGTGACCCGTTCCTCCGCCGCTACCGCGGTGCGCCAATCTTGCGGCGTCAATTGAGGAACCGTTGAGAGAGGCTGCCGGCAAGTTTTGGCAATAGCGGCCGGTTCAGGCGCTCGGGCAAATAGTCCATTATTGGATTAACAGCAGCCCTTCTCTGGGAAGGGCGAAACCGGCCGCAGTTGACCCACTTCAGACATCCTTGCCGATACTGGAACTTCGCGTTCACAGTGAAGATAGGACATCGCAGACGCGTCAGAAACGCTATGACCCTTTAGGTCTATTGCATATAGTTTCCCATGAGAGGAGACGCGCTTGGAAAGACGCCTCGCCGCAATATTGGCCGCTGATGTCGTGGGCTACAGTCGCCTGATGGCGGCAGATGAAGCTGGGACTCTTGCGCGGTTAAACCAGTTGCGAAAGCAGCAGCTAGAACCGTTGATCGAAAGCCATCGCGGCCGCGTGTTCAAGTTGATGGGGGATGGGATCCTCGTCGAGTTTGCCAGCGTAGTCGATGCGGTGAGCTGCGCGATTGCCTGGCAGAACAGCTTGGCCGGGGAAGACCTGCTGTTCCGTATCGGAGTGAACCTCGGAGACGTCATGGTCGAAGACGGCGACATTTATGGCAATGGAGTGAACGTCGCCGCTCGCCTCGAGGCAATTGCCGATCCTGGCAGTATTTGCCTTTCGGGAAACGTCTATGACGAGGTGCGGGGCAAGCTGGACCTTGCCGTGGAGGACATGGGCGCGCAGACGGTTAAGAACATTGACA
>JAZBOA010000554.1:0-2128 GCA_036350935.1 Anderseniella sp.
AATCCAGCGTGGCCCCGAGGAATTCCTCGTCGACCGTCTCCATGCGCTTGCGTGTGAGCGGGCCGGTATCCTCAATCTGTCCGTCCGAGCTGGACTTGATGACGCCGCGCGGACCGAATCTCTCGGCGAACTTCGGATTCTTGGGATAGTCGACGTTTTCAGGTTCTTCCTCTGCGTTCAGGTGGTACAAATTGCCGAAGAACTCGTCGAAGCCATGGTTGGACGGCAGCATCTCGTCCAGATCGCCAAGGTGGTTCTTGCCAAACTGGCCGGTCATGTAGCCGTGGTTTTTGAGGAGGCCTGCGATTGTCGGGTCAAGCACCGACATGCCTTCCTTGGCGCCCGGCAGGCCAACCTTCAGGAGACCGGTGCGGAACGGGCTCTGACCTGTAATGAAGGCGGCGCGACCTGCGGTGCAGGACTGCTGACCGTACCAGTCCGTGAACAATGCGCCTTCATTCGCTATGCGGTCGAGATTGGGCGTCTGGTAGCCCATCATGCCGCGATGATAGCAACTCATGTTCATCCACCCCACGTCGTCACCCCAGATGACGAGGATGTTCGGCTTCGAGCCGACGCCGCCGGCCTGCGCCTGCGCTTCCGTGCTGCTACTGACCGTGAACGCCGCAGCAGCCGCCGCCGTCGCCGCAGTGCCAAGCAACAGGTTGCGGCGATCTACTCCGCGCCTAGTGTCTGTCGGCATTGTCGTCTCATTCTTGTCACTCATCGTGTCCTCCTTGGGAATTGTTGACTCTCTTTACGCATCGAAATCCAATATGGCTCATCCCAGAGTCGACCATTTGGGCGTGTCGCGCTGCCGGGCGATAACGGCGGCAGTAACTGTCAGCACAGAGGAACGACCCACCTTTGACCACCTTGCGCGGTATTTTTATGTGCGGTTGCATAGGGTCATAGCTGGCGCTCTTCGCAGGGCCGCGCGGGTTCTCCAGCACGCAGCAGCTGTCGCCTTCCTTCCGCGGGTGCTTCGCGAAGAACCAGTCCTGCGTCCATTGCCAGACGTTGCCGGCCATGTCGTAGAGGCCATATCCGTTCGGCGGAAAGGATCCGACCGGCGCCGTTCCGGCAAAGCCATCATCCGAGGTGTTCTTCCAGGGAAACTCGCCCTGCCAGGTATTCGCCATCCACCGACCTTCCGGGTTGAATTCATCGCCCCAGACGTAATCGGCACCGTCGAGACCGCCGCGCGCTGCGTATTCCCATTCCGCCTCGGTCGGCAGGTCCTTGCCGGCCCATTTTGCATAAGCCAGCGCATCCTCGTAGGCCACTTGGACGACCGGATGATCCTCGCGCCCCGACAGGTCGGTGCCGGGACCCTCCGGATGCCGCCAGCAGGCCCCGGGCACGTAGGCCCACCAGTTGGCCATGTTGCGGGTGTCGACGGGACCGCTGGACATCCGGAAAACCAGGGATCCGGCTTTTAGCAACTCAGGCCTGGCACCCGGAAAATCCGCAGGGTTCAAGGGCCGTTCGGCAACCGTGACATACCCCGTGTCCCTGACGAAGGCTTCATACTCCGCATTGGTCACCGCATAAGGAGCTATCTCGAAGGAGTCGACGCGAACCTTCCGCCTTGGCCCCTCTTCGGGATAGTGAGACTCGGACCCCATCCAGAACGTACCCGCCGGCAGCGCGATCATGCCTGCGCCGGCTAGGTTCGTGTTCATCGCCATTACTGATCGGACACCGGGCATTAATTGGTCTGGTTTGGAGGTTTAAGATATCTAAGCAGTCTAGCAGAACAGTCCCCCCACAACTGTTACCTCATGCACTTTTGGGCGCAATTTTGCAATGAGACCACCCGATTTCTCGCGCGCCGGCACCACGGTGATGGACAACTCATCACAGACCTCGCCGTGAAAAGAAGATCAGAACCGCCAGACCATCAACAAGTGTGCATTCCCTGCACGCTTACGTTCAGATCAACAAGTTCGTAAGCGTCCACTGATTGCACGTGAGTGCACCGAAGGTGTCAGGCTGGCTTCCAGTTCCAGGGCAGCAGGTCATCGATGCGGTTCATCGGATAGCCGTCAGACAGGCGGGTGAGGATATCGCTCAGCCAGGCTTCCGGCTCTACGCTGTTGAGCTTGGCGGTGGTGATGAGGGTGGC
>JAZBOA010000555.1:0-2026 GCA_036350935.1 Anderseniella sp.
CAGCTTTACCCAGCAGGAGGCGATCCCCGCCGAGGCGATTGCCGCCGCCGTCGAGGTCATGCAATCGGGCCGGCTGCACCGCTACAATACAGGCCCCGGCGAAACGGCCGAAACCGCACTGCTGGAGCAGGAGTTTGCCGCCTGGCTTGGCGCGCCCTACTGCCTTGCCGTGACCTCGGGCGGCTATGCGCTGACCACCGCCTTGCGCGCCTTCGGGTTGCGGCCGGGCGAGCCGGTGCTGACCAACGGATTCACCCTGGCCCCGGTGCCCGGCGCCATTGCCGGAGCGGGAGGGCGGCCCGTGCTGGTCGAGGTGACGGATGATCTGGTCATCGATCTCGACGATCTGAAGGTGAAGATCGCCACGTCGGGCGCGCGGGTGCTGATGCTGTCGCACATGCGCGGCCACATCGTGGACATGGACGCGCTGATGGCAATCTGCAATGCAGCCGGCGTGGCGGTGATCGAGGATTGCGCCCACACCATGGGTGCAGCCTGGAGCGGTGTGAAGTCGGGCCTTCACGGACTGGCGGCCTGCTACTCCACCCAGACCTACAAGCACATGAATTCCGGCGAGGGCGGCTTCCTCACCTCCGCCGATGCTGACCTGATGGCGCGCGCCACCATCCTGTCCGGCTCGTACATGCTGTATGGCCGCCACATCGCCGCGCCGCCGGAAGAGGCCTTCCGCAAGGTGCGGCTTGAAACGCCCAACTGCTCCGGCCGCATGGACAACCTGCGCGCCGCCATCCTGCGCCCGCAACTCAGGCTGCTGGACGAGAATTGCCAGCGCTGGAACGAGCGGTATGAGACCGTGGCGCTGGAGCTTGCCAACGTGCCGGGCATCCGCCTACCGCACCGGCCGGCTGAAGAAAGGTTTGTCGCCTCGTCGATCCAGTTCAACCTGCCGGGCGCCAGCCGCGACAAGATCGCGGCGTTCCAGAAAGCCACCGCCGCGCGCGGCGTGGAGCTCAAGTGGTTCGGCGCCGATGAACCGGTCGCCTTCACCTCGCGGCACGACTCGTGGGCCTATGCGGGCCGCCAGCACCTGCCGCAAACCGACCGGGTGCTGTCGACACTCATGGACATGCGGCTGCCGCTGACCTTCTCGCTCGACGACTGCCAGCTGATCGGCCGGATCATCCGCGAGTGTGCCATGGCGCTCAACGCCGGGGCAGCCGAATGAGCGTGGACGGGCACAAGGTGGTCGGCATCATCGGCGGCATGGGGCCTGAAGCCACCGTCGACCTGATGCGCCGTGTCATTGCCGCCACGCCGGCAGCAGATGACGGCGACCACATTCACCTCATCGCCGACAACAACCCGAAGGTGCCCTCGCGCATTGCCGCGCTGATCGAGGGCCGCGCCGATGTGAACCCCTCCCCCGCCATCGTGGCCATGGGACGGCGGCTCGAGGAGGCCGGCGCCGACGCGCTGGTGATCGCCTGCAACACTGCCCACTGGTATGCGGCCGACGTGCGCGCCGCCACCTCGGTGCCGTTGCTGGACATGATCGCAATGACCGCCAGCGCGCTGGCCGCGCGCGCCACCACGCATAGGCGCGTCGGCCTGCTGGCGTCCACGGCAGTGCACAATATCGGGCTGTATGAGAAGGCGCTGGCAGCGCGCGGGTTGCAAACGGTCCCGCCGCAAGACCAGTCGCGGCTCATGGACATCATCAAGGCCGTAAAACGCGGCGACAGCGTCGACGCGGTGCGGACAGGCTATGCCGGCATCGCCCGTCAGCTGGCCGGAGACCGGGTGGACGTGCTGGCGGTAGCCTGCACCGAACTTTCCGTATTGGACGGGGCGCTGGACCCGGACCTTCCGGTGGTGGACGCGCTTGATGTGCTCACCGCCGCCATCATCGATTTCGCGGCACACTGACAAGACAACCCCATCCGTCACAGGGAGAACAGACCCCATGTCCATCACCTACCTCAAGAAGGCCGACAAGACATCCGCAACCGGCGAGCAGGACGTGCGCGACATCGTCATGAACATGCTGGGCGAGCTGGAACGCGGC
>JAZBOA010000556.1:0-2549 GCA_036350935.1 Anderseniella sp.
GCCGGTCTGGCGGTGCTGATGCGCCAGGGCTGGTTTGCCGTGCGCCTGCCTGGCGGAGGCACGGCGCATATGGCGACAGATGCAAACGCCGCACGCCTTTGCCGCATCGCCGGCCACAGGGTGTCGGGCCGGGCCGGCAGGCAGGATGTCATCGACGCCATACTGCAGCAGGACGGCAGGCGGCTGGCGTATTTCGCGGCGAACCGGCTGGCAGACCGGCAGCCGCTGCGCTCGGCGCGAGGGCTGGCAGGCTGGTGGCCGCGGCTATGGCTGATGCTCGCGCTTGTGGGCCCACTGGCCTTTGCCATGCTGCTGCCGGAGGCGGCAAAACTGGCCGCCATAACGCTGTTTTCATTACTGTTCATGGCAGTGAGCGGCTTCAAGCTCGCCAGCCTGTTCGTGCCGGGCAAGGCGCACATGCCGCAAGGGCCCAGGCTCGAGGATGACGCGCTCCCGGTCTACACGGTGCTGGTGCCGCTGTTCGGGGAAACCCGGGTGCTGGCGCAGATCATCGCTTCACTGAAGCGGCTGAACTACCCGGCCACCAAACTGGACGTGAAGATACTGCTCGAGGAGAACGACCTGCCGACCCGCACGATGGTCGCGCAGCTGGTGGCCGGCACTGGCTTTGACGTCATCACCGTTGCCGCCGGCAAGCCGCAGACCAAGCCGCGCGCGCTGAACCTGGGGCTGATGTTTGCCCGCGGCGAGCTGGTGACCATCTACGATGCGGAGGACATTCCGCAGCCGATGCAGTTGCGGCTGGCGGCGCAATGCTTCGCCGCCGCGCCGCCGGAGGTTGCCTGCCTGCAGGCGCGGCTCGCCTACTACAACAGCAACGAGAACTGGCTGACCCGCCAATTCACCATCGAATATGCCAGCCTGTTCGACCTGCTGCTGCCGCTGCTGGCGCGGCTGGGACTGCCGCTGCCGCTGGGCGGCACATCGAACCATTTCCGTTATGAGGCGCTCAAGGCGGCCGGTGGCTGGGACGCGTGGAACGTGACGGAGGATGCGGATCTCGGCTTGCGGCTGGCCCGGATGGGATATCGCAGCGAGGTGCTGAACTCGACGACCTTCGAGGAAGCCAATTGCCGGCTTGGCAACTGGCTGCACCAGCGGGCGCGCTGGCTGAAGGGATGGATGCAGACCTGGCTGGTGATCATGCGATCGCCAGTGAGCGCCTGGCGCGGCATGGGCACTGCCGGATTCCTGACGGCCCAGGTGCTGATGGCCGGCATGATCGGCTCGGCGCTGCTGCACCCGCTGTTCCTGGCGGTGCTGTTGCATGACCACGTGCTGGCCCCGGCGGCCATTACCGGCATCGTGGACCAGGCGTACCGCGCCGCGGCCATCATGGTGCTGGTCACCGGCTACGGCGTGGCAATGCTGGCAGGCCTCAGGGCGCTGCATGTCCGCCGTCTCCATCGGCTGATGCCGGCAGTGCTGACCATGCCTGTGTACTGGCTGCTGGTTTCGGCTGGCGGATGGCTGGCGCTGTGGCAACTGGTCAATGCGCCGTTCCACTGGAACAAGACCCGGCATGGCATCAGCCGGGTGTTCCGGCGCCAGTCGCGATGATGCGTCATGTACACTGAGGGCATGGAGCGGGTGAAGGGAATCGAACCCTCGTCTTAAGCTTGGGAAGCTTCTGCTCTACCATTGAGCTACACCCGCCTTGCAATGGCTGCTCATACACCGTTTACACAGCTGGTGACAATCTCGTTATCACCTCGGGTTTGTGGATGCACCGCGCCCGGCAACCGGCTAAATTCCGCGCCCATGAATGAAATTCTGACACATCTTGCCCAGCCATTCCGGCCGATCGATCCACAGAAGTTCCGCAACCCGGACGTGACCGCGAAAGGTGAGCCGCGTGCCAGCGTGCCGCTGGGCCGGCTTGACACGCTGTGGATCAATACCGGCACGTTGTGCAACATCACCTGCGTCAACTGCTATATCGAGAGTTCGCCCAGCAATGACCGGCTGGAGTACTTCCGGCTGGCTGAACTCGAGGCGTTGCTGGACGAGATCGAGGCGTTGAAGCTGGGCACCCGCGAAGTTGCCTTTACCGGTGGCGAGCCATTCATGAACCCGGACATGGCCGCGATGATGGAGGCCGCCCTTGTGCGTGGCCACGACGTGCTGGTGCTGACCAACGCCATGCAGCCGATGCAACGGCCGAAGGTGCAGCAAGCACTGCTGGCGCTGCAGAAGGCGCACGGCGGCAGGCTCACCCTGCGCGTCAGCCTTGATCATCACACCAGGGACCTGCACGAGAAGGAGCGCGGCGCCGATACCTGGGACAGGGCGCTGGCAGGCATGGACTGGCTCAACGCCAACGGCTTCAACATCGCCATTGCCGGGCGCACCTGCTGGGGCGAGAGCGAACCGGACTCGCGAAGTGGCTATGGCCACCTGATCGCGTGGCGCGGCTGGCGCATCGACCCTTCCGATGCAGGCCAGCTGGTGCTGTTCCCTGAAATGAACGAACGCGAGGATGTGCCGGAAATCACCACCGCCTGCTGGGACATCCTGTCGAAGCGGCC
>JAZBOA010000557.1:0-2643 GCA_036350935.1 Anderseniella sp.
CTCGGCTCCGACCTGCCCGGCAAGTTCGATCTGTCATCGCTGCGCCTGCTCGGCACGGTCGGCGAGCCGATCAACCCCGAAGCCTGGATGTGGTACCACGAGGTCGTCGGCGGCGAGCGCTGCCCGATCGTCGACACCTGGTGGCAGACCGAGACCGGCGCCAACATGATCGCGCCGCTGCCCGGCGCTGTGCCGACCAAGCCCGGCTCCTGCACCCTGCCGCTGCCCGGCATCATGGCGGCGATCACCGACGAGCACGGCGGCCCGGTGGAAAAGGGCAGCGGCGGCTACCTCGTCATCAAGCGCCCCTTCCCGAGCCAGTTGCGCACCCTGTGGGGCGACCCCGAGCGCTTCAAGAAGACCTACTTCCCCGAGGAACTCGGCGGCAAGACCTATCTCGCCGGCGATTCCGCGCACCGCGACGCCGACGGCTACTTCTGGATCATGGGCCGCATCGACGACGTGCTCAACGTCTCCGGCCACCGTCTCGGCACCATGGAAATCGAGTCGGCGCTGGTCGCCAACCCGCTCGTCGCCGAAGCTGCCGTGGTCGGCAAGCCGCACGAGGTCAAGGGCGAGGCGGTGGTCGCCTACGTCGTGCTCAAAGGCCCGCGCGCCACCGGGGAAGAGGCGAAGAAAATCGTCGCCGAACTGCGCGACTGGGTCGGCAAGGAAATCGGCCCGATCGCCAAGCCCGACGAAATCCGCTTCGGCGACAACCTGCCCAAGACCCGCTCCGGCAAGATCATGCGCCGGCTGCTGCGCAACCTCGCCAAGGGCGAGGAGATCACCCAGGACACCTCCACCCTGGAGAACCCGGCGATTCTGGAGCAGTTGAAGGAAGCGGTGAGGTAAACAGCAGTTTTTATCTGTGGGAGGCCCGCCACGGGCCGATTACTGAGTCAACTGTAGCGATGGTGGTCGATACGCCACAGTGCGTAATCGGGGCGAAGGTGCCCTTCACAAAATAAGCTTTCTCCACCTCGAGGGGAGTGGGGTGAAGCGAACCGCCCGGGCAAGCGAAGCGCGCCCTCGCGGCGCATCAATCCCAGGCTTCGATCGCGCGGTTGCAGTCATTGATAGCAATGAATACAATGCAATCATTTTTCTAAACGGGAACGATCATGGCCAATCTAACCATCCGCAACCTGGACGACAACGTCAAAGCGGTTCTACGCATGCGTGCCGCACAGCATGGCCGTTCCATGGAGGAAGAAGCGCGGCAGATCCTGCGGCAGACGCTTGCGCCTCCCGTCCCCGGCGGTAGTCTGGCCGAACGTATCGGCCGCCGGTTTGCCGGACTCGATGTCGACAACCTGCCGATCCCAACGCGCCGCCCGAGTCGTCCCGCACCACAATTCGACGAAGCATGATGTCCGGCATGGTGCTGGACACCAACGTGCTGTCCGAGTTGATGCGGCCCCACCCGGATGCGGGGGTCGTTACCTGGTTTGCCGACAGGAATCAAACGCCTTTTCTGGTTACCGCCATCACCCGCGCCGAAATCATGCTGGGCATCGAACTGCTGCCATCAGGCCGGCGCAGGGATGGGCTGGCAAAAGCGGCCGGCCAGATGTTCAGCGAGGAATTCGGCAGGTCCTGCCTGCCCTTCGATGATCAGGCTGCAGACCTCTACGCCATGATCGTTGCCGCGAGGACCCGAGCCGGACAGCCGATCAGTACCGAGGACGCACAGATCGCAGCCATCTCCCTGGCGCATGGATTGCCTTTGGTCACCCGCAATACTCGCGATTTTGCGAACATTGATGGGCTGCATACGGTCGATCCTTGGAGCGACGAAGGGTAGAAGTTCTTTCCGTGCAGCTCGCGGCACCGGGGGTATGGCGGATCTGAACCGGCACCAGTTTGTGGCCGGTCCTCGGGATGGTGGGATGCCCGCGCCCCCGGGCCGATCAACCCTGCCCGGCTCCACCACCGGCGGCCCCTGTCACCGCCCTGTAAAAATCTCCGACAAGCTGTTCAGCAAAAAGAATCACGCTCCGTCCTGTTCAGTCCAGGAAGTCCCCAAACAAGCCGTCACCCCGGCGGACGCCGCGGTCCATCTGCCTAGTTCGACTGGATTCCGGCTTGCACCCGCGAGGGGTAGGCCGTGGTTGCAGAGCCGCTGAAGCGGCGACAACCACGCTCCGCCGGAATGACATTGCCGAGTTCCGCGGCTCAACCCCGGCCTGAACTCCTCACTTCCCCACCCAGGGCAGCATCCTTCGCAGCGTCGCATCCCGGTCCACAAGGTGGTGCTTCAGCGCAGCCGCCACATGCACGATCACCAGCACCAGCAGCCCAATGTTCAGCGTCTCGTGTATGTCCTTCAATATCTCGAACAGGGGCTTGTCCTTGGGCACCAGGTCGGGCAGCTGCCACACGCCGAACAGCACCACCGGAAAGCCGCTGGCCGAGCTCATCATCCAGCCCGACAGGGGAATCGCGAACATCAATATATAAAGGAGTGCGTGCAGCAGGTGAGCGACCTTCCGCTGCCAGACTGGTGCCGGCAGCAGCGCGGGGGGGCGGACCACCAGCCGCCACGCCAGGCGCAGGGTCACCAGCCCCAGCAGGACGATCCCCGCCCACTTGTGCCACGAGTAGTACTGCAGCTTCTGCGGCGACAGCGGCAGGTCGTGC
>JAZBOA010000558.1:0-6155 GCA_036350935.1 Anderseniella sp.
TCATCAGGCCACCGTAATGGCCATAGTCGGCCGGCCACCAGTCCTGGCTGTCCTTGAGCAGGGCGCGCACGTCGCGCTTTACGCCTTCGAAGTCCAGCTTCCTGACTTCCTTGCGGTAGTCAAAACCCTTCAGCGGGTTCGTCTTGGTGTCGTGCTGATGCAGGATGTCGAGGTTCAGCGACTTCGGCCACCAGCTGACCACGCTGGTGCCGGAGCTGGTCAGACCGCCGTGCATGACGGGGCATTTCGAAACATCTTTCATGACGTTCATGGGGTTCTCCTGTGTTGTCGGGTCCTGTTGCGTATCTGGCAAAACACCAGACTCCCCGGAACACGGGGATTGTAAATTGTTCGGGTCAGTGCGGGCCGAGCATCAAATATAGAGCCTGCATGACGCTTTTGCGAGCGCACCATAATGCCGCCTGCAACCGGCGCGCGGTTGGAAACCGCTGCTGGCCAATCAGGTGTTATCAGAACACGGCGATATATTTAAGTTGAATCTTTTGATTGCTGCGATAATTAAAGATTATGAGAAATGCCACTCTCAAGCAGTTCCGCTATTTCGAACAGCTCGCCCGCCATGGCCATTTCGGCCATGCCGCCGCCGCCTGCGGGATTTCCCAGCCCGCCCTGTCGGTTCAGATCAGGGAGCTGGAGCGGGAACTCGGCGCGGTGCTGTTCGAACGCGGCGCCCGGCAGGTCCGGCTGACCGCGTTCGGAGAGGAGTTCGCCGGCCGGGTGAACGCCATCCTGCGCGCGGTGGACGAACTGGGCGATATTGCCCGTGCATCCCGCGACAGCCTCACCGGGCGCCTGCGGATCGGCATCATTCCGACTGTTGCGCCCTACCTGCTGCCGTCGATCATTTCCAGCCTCACGCAAAGCCACCCCGAACTTGAATTGCATGTGCGCGAGACGGTGACGCCGAAGCTCATCGAGGAGCTTGGGGAAGGCCGTATCGATACTGCGCTGGTGGCGCTTCCAGTATCGGAGCCGTCGCTGACGGAGATGGCGCTTTTCGACGAGAGCTTCGTGCTTGTCAGGCCTGCCGAGGATGCGGACAGGCCGGTGCCGGATCGCGAGGCGCTGAGGGAGATGCGGCTGCTGCTGCTGGAGGAGGGTCACTGCTTCCGCGACCAGGCGCTGTCGTTCTGCAACGTCAGTTCGGCCATGCCGCGCGAACTGCTGGATGGAAGCTCGTTGTCCACGCTGGTGCAGATGGTTGGCGCGGGAATAGGCGTAACGCTGATCCCGGAGATGGCGGTGCCGGTGGAAACCCTGTCGGCCAACGTGTCTCTGGCGCGCTTCCCGGAGCCCCAGCCATCGCGCACCATCGGCATGGTCTGGCGCCGGACAAGCCCGCTGGCCGGCCAGCTTGCCCAGATATCTGCCGACATCGCCGGGGTGGCGCAGGATTGGCGCGAGCGCAATCATGAGGATCGCGAACCAGCTTTGCCCGGCGGCCGCCGCATGTGATAAGGCTGAATGCAGCAGGCGTCCAGGCCAGCCGCCTTCCGCCCCGATCACCTTCCGGGATCGCTCATGACCAAACGGCACAAGACACAGGTTTGCATCATCGGCTCCGGCCCTGCAGGCTTGCTGCTGTCGCAGCTTCTGCATCAGCAGAAGATTGAAACCATTGTCGTGGATCGCCAGTCGCGCGCCCACATCGAAGGGCGCATCCGCGCCGGCGTGCTGGAATGGGGCAGCGTCGAAACGCTGGCCGAAGCGGGCGTGGGCGAGCGGATGCTGCGCGAGGGCCTGCCGCATGACGGTTTCAGCCTGTACTTCGACGGCGACCGGCACCGCATCGATCTGCGCGGTCTTACGGCCAAGTCCGTGCTGGTCTATGGCCAGACCGAGGTCACCCGCGACCTGATTGAGTGCCGGCTGTCACACGGCGGCGAGATTGTCTTCGGCGCCAGCGATGTGCAGCCGCTGGAGATCGAAACGGACAAGCCGCTGGTGCATTACGCGCTGGACGGCGAACAGCACGAGATCGAGTGTGACTTCATCGCCGGTTGCGACGGCTTCCATGGCGTGTCCCGCCATTCGATTCCAGACACGGTCAGAAAGAGTTTCGAGCGCGTCTATCCGTTCGGCTGGCTGGGCGTACTCAGCGAGACACCGCCGGTGTCGCACGAGCTGATCTACGCCAACCATCAGCGCGGCTTTGCGCTGTGCTCCATGCGCTCCCCCAGCCGCAGCCGCTACTATGTGCAGTGCAGCGCCGATGACGCCATTGCCAACTGGCCGGATGACCGGTTCTGGGAGGAACTCAGCCTGCGCATCGGCGGCGATGCTGCCAGCCGGCTGGTGACGGGCCCCTCCATCGAGAAAAGCATAGCGCCCCTGCGCTCATTCGTCTGCGAACCGATGCGCCATGGCAATCTGTTTCTTGCCGGCGATGCCGCCCACATCGTGCCGCCAACAGGGGCCAAGGGCTTGAACCTGGCGATTGCCGATGTGCGCTACCTGTCGCAGGCGCTGGTGCACAACTACAAGACCGGCAACGCGGACCTGCTGGAAAGTTATTCGCAGCGGTGTCTTGCCCGGGTGTGGAAGGTCGAGCGGTTCTCCTGGTACATGTCGATGATGATGCACCAGTTCCCGGCGCATTCGCCGTTCGAACAGAAGATGCAGCGCGCCGAGTTCGACTATGTGGCGGGCTCTGAAACCGCTTCCCGCGCCATCGCCGAAAACTATGTCGGCCTGCCGTTCGACTGACCTGGCGCTTCATCCGGCCGGGGCAAACTCAGATGTCCAGCGTGTTGTCGTGTTCCCACCTTGAGAAGTGCGAGACGAACGAGTTCCACTCCTGGTGCTTCAGTTTGAGGTAGGCTGCGGAGAATTCATCGCCCATCGCCGACTTCAAAGCCTTGTCCTTGTCGTACTCGCGCAGCGCGTCCAGCAGGTTGAGCGGCAGCTTTGGCGCGCCCTTCACCTTGTGGCCGTCGGCATACATGTCGATGTCGTGGCGCTTGCCGGGATCGGCCTTGGTGCGGATGCCGTCGAGGCCGGCGGCAATGATGACGGCCTGCAGCAGGTAGGGGTTGGCCGCGCCGTCGGGCAGGCGCAGTTCGAACCGGCCCGGTCCGGGCACGCGCACCATGTGGGTGCGGTTGTTGCCGGTCCAGGTCACCGAGTTGGGCGCCCAGGTGGCGCCAGAAATGGTGCGCGGGGCGTTGATGCGCTTGTACGAGTTGACGGTGGGGTTGGTGATGGCGGCCAGCGCCGAGGCGTGCTTCATGATGCCGCCGAGGAAGTGCTTGCCCTGTTCCGACAGACCTACCTCGCCGGTCGGGCCGCTTCCACCTTTTGCGGCGAACACGTTGGTCTTGCCCGCCTTGTCCCATACCGAAACGTGGGCATGGCAACCATTGCCGGTCAGCCCTTCGACCGGCTTGGGCATGAAGGTTGCGCGAAGCCCGTGCTTCTCGGCGATGGACTTGACCATGAACTTGAAGAACGAATGCTTGTCGGCGGTGGCCAGCGCGTCGTCGAACTCCCAGTTCATTTCGAACTGGCCATTGGCGTCCTCGTGGTCGTTCTGGTAGGCGCCCCAACCGAGCTCCAGCATGTAGTCGCAGATTTCGGCGATTACGTCATAGCGGCGCATCACCGCCTGCTGGTCATAGCAGGGTTTCTCGGCGGTATCGTACGGGTCTGAAATCCGGCTGCCGTCCGCCGACATCAGGAAGAATTCGGCCTCGACGCCGGTCTTGACGCGCAGGCCCGCATCGGCGGCTTCGCTGATCAACCGGTTCAGCACGTTGCGCGGCGCCTGTGCCACCTGCTGGTCTTCCATGACGCAGGTGCTGGCAACCCAGGCGACTTCCTTTTTCCACGGCAGCTGGATGACGCTGTCCGGGTCCGGCACCGCCAGCATGTCCGGGTGCGCCGGCGTCATGTCGAGCCAGGTGGCGAAGCCGGCAAAGCCTGCCCCGTCGGCCTGCATGGCCGCTATGGCCTGCGCTGGAACCAGCTTGGCGCGCTGGCCGCCGAACAGGTCAGTGTAGGACACCATGAAGTACTTGATGCCGTTCTTCCTGGCGTAGGCTGCAAGGTCTTTGCTCATCCCGGTTTCCCTCTTCGTTGTCTGTTCGTCTGCCGCTCAAAACCCGCCCTTGCCCGGATACCAGTCGGTGCCGGCAAGCGGCACCCTGGCCATGGCCGCCGCCTCAAGCGTCAGGGCGCACAGGTCTTCCGGCTCCAGATTGTGCAGGTGGTTCTTGCCGCAGGCCCGCGCAATGGTCTGGGCCTCCAGCGTCATCACCTTGAGATAGTTGGCGAGCCGCCGTCCGCCCATGACGGGGTCGAAACGGCTGTAGAGGTCCGGGTCCTGCGTGGTGATGCCGGCCGGGTCCCTGCCTTCGTGCCAGTCGTCATAGGCGCCGGCGGTGGTGCCGAGCTTGCGGTATTCCTCTTCGTACTTCGGGTCGTTGTCGCCCAGTGCCACCAGTGCTGCCGTGCCGATCGACACCGCGTCCGCGCCCAGCGCCATCGCCTTGGCTACATCGGCGCCGTTGCGGATGCCGCCCGACACGATGAGTTGCACCTTGCGGTGCATGCCGAGGTCCTGCAGCGCCTTCACCGCTTGCGGAATGCAGGCGAGCGTCGGCTGGCCGACATGCTCGATGAACACGTCCTGGGTGGCAGCGGTGCCGCCCTGCATGCCGTCCAGCACTACCACGTCCGCACCCGCCTTCACCGAAAGGGCCGTGTCATAGTAGGGCCGGGCGCCACCGATTTTCACGTAGATGGGCTTTTCCCAGTCGGTGATCTCGCGCAGTTCGAGGATCTTGATCTCCATGTCGTCCGGCCCCGTCCAGTCCGGGTGACGGCAGGCCGAGCGCTGGTCGATGCCCTTGGGCAGGTTGCGCATCTCGGCCACCCGGTCGGAAATCTTCTGGCCAAGCAGCATGCCGCCGCCGCCCGGCTTGGCACCCTGGCCGACGACGATCTCGATGGCGTCGGCGCGGCGCAGGTCATCCGGATTCATGCCGTAGCGCGACGGCAGGTACTGGTAGACCAGCGTGTTCGAATGGCCGCGTTCTTCCTCGGTCATGCCGCCGTCGCCGGTGGTGGTCGATGTGCCGGCAGCCGACGCGCCGCGCCCCAACGCCTCCTTGGCCGGACCCGACAGCGAACCGAAGCTCATGCCGGCAATGGTGACGGGGATGTCGAGATGGATCGGCTTCTTCGCATGGCGGGTGCCGAGCCAGACATCGGTGGCGCACCTTTCGCGGTAACCTTCCAGCGGGTAGCGCGAGATCGAGGCGCCGAGGAACAGCAGATCGTCGAAGTGGGGCAGCCGGCGTTTCGAGCCACCGCCGCGAATGTCATAGATGCCGCTGGCCGCCGCACGCCGGATTTCGGCGTTGGTGTCGTTGGAGAAGGTCCACGACTGCTTAGGCGGGGTGTGGGGAAAGTCGCTCATCGAGAAGCCTCAGTACGCGTCTGCGTTGTCGATGTTGAAGTTGTAGAGCCTGCGCGCCGAGCCATAGCGGGTGAACTCTTCCGGCCTGGCCTTGCCGTCCGCGCCTGCCTGTTTCAGCAGCTCTGCCAGCAATTCGAGGTGTTCGGGCCGCATCTCCTTCGCGATGCAGTCGGCGCCCAGGCTCTTGACCTTGCCGCGCACGAACAGCCGCGCCTCGTACAGGCTGTCCCCCAATGCCTCGCCGGCATCGCCCAGCACCACCAGGTTGCCGGATTGCGCCATGAAGGCCGACATGTGGCCGATATTGCCGTGCACCACGATGTTGATCCCCTTCATCGAGATGCCGCAGCGCGAGCTGGCATTGCCCTTGATGACCAGTAGCCCGCCGCGCCCCGTGGCGCCGGCGTACTGGCTGGCGTCACCCTCGACGATGACGGTGCCCGACATCATGTTCTCCGCGACGCCCGGCCCGGCCGAGCCCTTGATGTGCACGGTCGCCTGCTTGTTCATCCCGGCGCAGTAGTAGCCGGTCGAGCCCTTCACGATCACCTCGACGGCTGCGTCCAGCCCGGCGGCGATGGCATGTGCGCCACGCGGATTGATCACTTCCCAGGCGCTCATGTTGGTCTGGCCCTTCAGCGCATGAAGCGCCGAGTTGAGTTCGCGCAGGCTGTTGGCGGAAAGATCGAAGGTCTGCATGGGATCAGTGGTTCCA
>JAZBOA010000559.1:0-2127 GCA_036350935.1 Anderseniella sp.
ATGGCGCTGTCAGCGTTCGACATGGCCATATGGGATGCCACAGCCATTGCAGCAGGCTTGCCTCTCGCCACCATGCTGGGCGCAGACAGAACCTTTATGCCGGCGTACGACAGCCGGGGGCTCGGACTGATGCCGACCGATGATCTGGCCAGGCAAACCGAACAGTTGCTCGAGCTGGGGCTGGGCGCGCTCAAACTTCGACTTGGTTATCCGACTCTGGCAGAAGATCTGGCCGCCTTGAAAACAGTCCGGGAACATGCGCCCGAAGATGTCTCCATCATGGTCGACTACAACCAGGCGCTGACAACGGCCGAGGCCATCCGCCGGGGCAAGGCCCTGCAGCAGGAGGGTATACTCTGGCTGGAAGAACCGATCCGGCACGACGACTATCGAGGCAATGCAAGCATCGCCCGCAATCTCGATGTACCAGTCCAGATCGGCGAAAACTTCAACGGGCCCGAGGCAATGGCGGATGCCATCGCTCTTGACGCCTGTGACTATGTCATGCCGGACATCGCAAGGATTGGCGGCATAACCGGCTGGATGCATGCAGCTGGCATTGCAGCAGGCCACGGCATGGAGATGTCCTCCCACCTGATGCCGGAACTGAGCATCCACGCCCTTTGCGCCTCACCGACAGCGCAGTGGATCGAGTACGTGGATTGGGCCGATCCGATCCTCGAGCAACCTGTCTGCATCGAGAAGGGAAGGATCAGGGTGCCGAAGCAGCCCGGGTTTGGTATCTCGTGGAGCGAGGAAAAACTCCGGCACCTGGAGATGATCTGAGCTACCCGGTCATTTCAAAGCGTCGTTATGCTGTATTTCGCTTGGCCGATGTAGCCGTCGCCATCATTATCTACCTCAAATCTTGCCAGGATGCTGGCGACGCACACTTTCGGAAAGGCTCCATCGCTCCATGCATCGAATGAAGGCCATATTGACCCTGTCGGCTGCGCTGCTGTTCGTCACTTCGCCCTTCTATTCCGGCTCCTTCCGCGGCTTTGCGCCGGAGCAGTTCCCGGTTCTGCAGACAGATCCACCAATTGTACCTGCCGGTTATGCCTTTGCCATCTGGGGACTAATCTATGGCTGGCTTGTGGTGCATGCCGGGTTTGGTCTGCTGAAGCGCGACGTCGATGCCGCGTGGGACAAGGTTCGCTGGCCATTGATCATCAGTCTTGCGGTTGGCGCGAGCTGGATTCCGGTTGCCAAGGACAGCGCCTTATGGGCCACGATCCTGATCTGGATCATGTTGCTCACGGCGCTGGTAGCACTGTTCCGGGGAACGGGTTCAAAGGACCGGTGGCTTCTCCAGGCGCCACTGGCGATCTATGCAGGCTGGCTGACAGCTGCCAGCTTCGTTTCCATTGCAATGGTGGGTGCGGGTTACGGGGTGATGACTGACCAGGTCGGCTGGGCTTGGATTGCGCTCATTGCGGCCATGACGTTCGCAACTCTGGTACAGCTGTACCTGCCACGTGTACCCGAGTACGGTTTGACAGTCAGTTGGGCGCTGATTGCGGTTGCGCTGCGCAATCTTGAGTCATCGCACGGGCTGGCAGTCCTTGCGCTCGCAGGAGCGGTCGCGATTGGTTTTATGGCCTTGCGGCCGAGCCTGCTCAAGTCCTGATCGGCAGAGGCACTTCCGAGCCTAGACCATTGCCACGCAATCAATCTCGATCAGCATATCCCTGTAGGCAAGGTAGGGGAACGGAATGCCTGTAGAGACCGGACCCGGCTTCTTGTAGTAACCCGCCCGAACGCTTGCATTTGCCAGAAGGTCCTGCTGTCCCTTGCTGCCGGCATAGAACGTGTTGATCTTTACAACGTGCTCAAATGCTAGTCCGAACTCGGCCAGCACATAGCTGATGTTATCCATCGCGATACGCGTTTGAGATTCGATCTCACCGGGATGAATGACGCCACCTGCAGTGTCCAGTGACACGTGCCCGCCAATGAACATTAGATCCCCGACCTTTAGACCATGACGATATGGCAGATGCACCGGCCAGTCCCAGTGCCCCGTTGGCCAGACAGCCTGACGCGGCAGGCGCGACCCATCTACCTCACGCATGGCGATCACATCCTTGCGGAGCTTCAGGCCTTTGCGTTGGAGGCGCGGCAAGG
>JAZBOA010000560.1:0-3023 GCA_036350935.1 Anderseniella sp.
CGTGCCAGGCATCATAAGCACCCTGCATCCTAATCCAGAAGAGCGTGCCGTTGCCGAGTAGTTTGCCCAGGCGTGCCACAACAGAGGCGCTAAAGCTCAATCTGCCTGTTGTTCATAGGCTGATCGAGATAATGTTCTGATACGCCCTCGACAGCGCGCGATGCAAGTGAACATCAGCCATGAGTTCGAAGAAGACACTGAACGTCAAAAACCTCGAAGCACTCGGGGCCGAGCGTCTGGCTGAACTGCTGATCGAGATCAGCCAGGGCAATGCGGCAGCCAAGCGCCGTCTGCGACTGGAACTGGCAGGCTTGGTGGGGCCGGGCGAACTCGCCCGGGAAATCCGCAAGCGCCTGGCGACGATTGCAAAGTCACGCGCCTTCGTCGACTGGCATGAGCGCAGGCGCCTGATCCAGGACCTCACTACCCAGCTTGACGCCATTGTTGATCAGGTTGCTGCAAATGATCCAGCAGAGGCACTAGACCTGCTGTGGCGCTTTCTGGACCTGGCACCATCCGTCTTTGAGCGCAGCGACGACAGTAGCGGCGATATCAGTGCCGTATTCGCCAATGCCTGCGACCAGCTTGAGCCGGTGGCCGTCGCCGCCAAACCCGATCCGGTCAGCCTGGCCGAGCGGGTGTTCGCGGCGATCCAGGACAATGGCTATGGCCAGTACGACGACATCATCCACCTGCTGGCGCCAGCCTTGGGTCCCCGTGGTCTTGAGCATCTCAAGGCCCTTGTCATCGAACTGTCGCAGCAGGAAATCCCGCGCCGGCCTGATAAGCAGCGCGAGGCTATCGGCTGGAGCCGCCGCGGACCGATCTACGCGGACGACATTGCAGAAACGTCGCGCCGGCGCACCGTGCAGATGGCCCTGCAGGAGATTGCCGACCTGCAAGGCGATGTCGACGCCTTCATCGCGCAGTATGACGATGAGACCCGCAAGGTGCCGCGTGTCGCCGCCGGCATCGCCCAGCGGCTGGTGGCGGCTGGCAGGGCGCAGCAGGCCATGGAGGTCCTGGCTGCGGCCCGGAAGAGGCATCCGGAAGGAATGGAGTTCGAGTGGGAGGATGCCCGCATTGCCGCCCTGGACGCCCTTGAGCGCCATGACGAGGCCCAGGCGGCGAGATGGACTTGTTTCGAGCGCACCCTGTCGGCGCAGCACTTGAAGGCCTATCTCAAGCGCTTGCCGGACTTCGACGATGTCGAGGCCGAGGCCAGGGCATTCGATCATGTTCTGCGCTACAAGAATGCGCTCAGCGCGCTGCACTTCCTGATCACATGGCCGGCAGTGGAACAGGCGGCCAAGCTGATCATTGAACGTGGCAAGGAGCTCGACGGCAACTATTACGAGGTGCTGACACCGGCAGCTGATGCGCTGGCCGGGCGATATCCACTCGCTGCGACTGTCTGCTTGCGTGCGATGATCGACTTCACGCTCACCCAGGCGCGGTCATCACGCTACCGGCATGCCGCACGTCACCTGCTGGAGTGCGAAAGTCTCGCCAGCATGATTGAGGACTATGGGGCGGTTGAACCCCACTCGGCCTATGTCGATCACCTCAAGCAGGCGCATGGTCGAAAAAGCGGGTTCTGGAGCCTGGTTGCGGATTGAGGCGGCGAGTCAACGCCCCCTTTGCGCGATGGCTGCATTGGGACCGACAGCCTCGCGAAAGATGTTAGTCCTTTCAGTTAAACGACAACCTGCAGACCCTTCCTGGTGAGCAGGCTATACCAGTTGCTCGTGCTCGCGTTGATGGGGCAACAGGTCAGTCCTGGTTGGCAGCTTGCGAATGGCCTCGCCATGTTCCCTTGCCGCGAGAGCAAGTTCAAACTGGGACTGGAGATTGATCCAGAACCCGGGATTCACGCCAAACCAGTGTCCAAACCGCAAGGCGGTATCGCCCGTGATGGAGCGCTTGCCGGCGATGATCTGGCTGACGCGATTAGGCGGCACATGGATTTGGCGGGCGAATTCGGTGGGCGAGATGCCGAGTTCGTCCAGTTCTTCCTTTAAGATCGCGCCGGGATGGACGCACCGTCTGAACATGACATTCTCCTTTCCGTCTCAGTGATAGTCCACAATTTCAACATTGCTGGGGCCAGCCTCGCCCTCCGGCCATTCAAAGCAGATGCGCCATTGCTGGTTGACGCGGATTGAATATTGTCCTGCTCTGTCACCCCGCAGTGCTTCCAGCCGGTTACCCGGCAGGGCCCGCAAAGTGTCCAGCGATGGCGCTGCATTCAGAATTGCAAGCCGTCTTTCCGCCTGAACCTCGAAGCCCGAAAACGCCTTCACGAAGTCGCCTTGCGCAAAGGCTTTGGTCCGCTTGTCTTTGAAGCTCAGGATCATAACAGCATAAAGAGATATACAGTTTTGATGGTGTACGTCAAGCGTCAATATTGCATAAATACACCTTTATTGCGATTGCGATAAAGCTCGCATTTAGCCTAGGGTAATTCGATGCACATGAAGATGCCGTCGCACCCCGGCCTTGCGGTGCGCCATGATTGCCTAGAACCACTGGGATTAACTGTTTCAGACGCCGCAAAGCGGCTTGGCGTAAGCCGCCGTCAGTTATCCGACCTCGTGAACGGACGCGCAGGCATCTCGCCTGAGATGGCGATCCGGCTCGACAAGGCATTTGGAGGCGGGGCAGGGACCTGGTACCGGATGCAGGCTGCCTATGACCTTGCCCAAGCGCTGCGCAAGGCTGATCAAATCCAGGTTGAGCGTGTCTCTGGTGAGGCTGCCTGAATCATATGCGGGTTGTCGCATCAAACGCATTTTCCTGAACGATCACATCAGGGCGTGGTTTGCCGGCGTAATCCTTGCCGCCGACACTCTCCAAATCTCACCGCGCTTCACGCGGCAGGCCAATCTGAATTGCTGCCGATAATTGCCTGGTCTTCGCGCGCGTGCCTACTCTGCGCGACGGCCGCCGACTGGTTGTGAGCGGCCACGCGAAATTCGTCCGAACGCACATCCGGAACCCAGATCTCTGCCAGCCGCATACCA
>JAZBOA010000561.1:0-8206 GCA_036350935.1 Anderseniella sp.
CAATGAAGCTCGACGGCATATGCGGCCGCATTACGCTGGAATATATTGAATGGTTTCAGGCTCGGTCAAATCTGGCATCTCCCCTCAATCAGCATGTTTCAATCGACAGGCGAGTAGACGTCGCCCCAGAGGAGAAATTTTCCACACCGAAAGGATATGTTTACACGATTATTCTCATGAACATGGTCAATTCGGAAGTCAATCCTGGAATGTATAGCCACGGAAAGCGGCCCTCGATGCCTTCCAGGCTTGAAACGATCATTAGGAATCTTGGAGGCCCATGGTCGCTTGGATGATTTTGTAGGGGGAAAAAGGGAAAGAGGAAAAAATGGCGCGATAAAGAAGTCGTATAAAAAGAATGGGGCAAGTCTTGCAATCAAGCAGTTGCCGACTATGCTGGATCGCGCGTGATTCCAGAACCCATTTTTTTCTATGTTGGTGTCTACGCCATCAAAAAATCAATCAGTTAAAATCTCGCGTTGCACTTCAAACTTGAAACCGCCGTATCCGCTAAAGCACCCTCGTCTATACTGACTGGAGTCCACAACCAGGCACGTCTATGCCCTCAATCCAACGCCATCGGTCCATTTCGGTCAACACGGTCCTCGGAGAGGACGTCCTGCTGCTGCGCAGCATGAACGCCTCAGAGCGCCTCAGCGCGCCCTTCGAGTACGAGCTGACGCTCCTCAGCGACCGGGTCGATGTCCCGGCTGATGATCTGTTGGGCACACCGGCAACCGTGGCGCTGGAGTTGCCCGATGGGCAGCGCCGATTCTTCAACGGCTATATCAGCCGCTTCTCCCAGACCGGATTCCATGGGTCCTATACCCGATACAAGGCCACATTGGTCCCCTGGCTCTGGTTCCTGTCGCGCACCGCCGACTGCCGCACCTATCAGGACAAGAAGGTCCCGGATATCGTCAAGGAGATCTTCCGCGAGCACGGCTTTACCGACTTCGACGAGCGGCTCTCCGGCACCTACCGAAATCGGACCTATTGCGTCCAGTACCGAGAGACAGACCTCGACTTCATCGACCGCCTGCTCGAGAACGAGGGCATCTACTACTTCTTCGAGCACGTGGACGGGAAGCACACCCTGGTGCTCGCCGACAGCTACAGCGCCCACTCCAAGGTCCCGGGCTACGAATCGGTTCCATACTTCCCTCAGGGTGCATCTGCCCTGCGCGAAATCGATCACATCGACGACTGGACCCTGGACAAGGAGGTACGCCCGGGGGCCTTTGCCCATAACGCCTACGATTTCACCGCCCCGCGTAAAAACCTGTTGGCCCGACGCAGCGCCCCAAAAGGACACGCGATGGCTGAAATGGAGGTCTTTGACTTCCAGGGCGACTATACGGAGACCGCCGATGGAGAGGGCTATGCACGAACCCGCCTCGAGGAGGTCCAGGCGAACCATGAGATCGCCCGAGCCGCAGGTAATGCCCGCGGTCTGGCCTGTGGTGTCCTTTTCAGCCTGACCGGCTACCAGCGCGAGGACCAGAACCGCGAGTACCTGATCATTGCTACGACCTATTCCCTCCAATCCGATGAGTTCAAGACCGGCGCGGTGGCAGAGGAACCCCTCTTTCGCAGTACCCTCGGCGCCATCGACGCCCAAGTCCCCTACCGGCCGCCTAGCCTCACCACTAAACCAGTCGTCAAGGGTCCCCAGACCGCCATCGTCGTCGGCAAGGCAGGCGAGGAGGTCTGGACGGACAAGTACGGTCGGATCAAGATCCAATTCCATTGGGACCGGTACGGCAAGTCGGACGAGACCAGCTCCTGTTGGGTACGGGTAGCCCAAGTTTGGGCGGGGAAGGGCTGGGGGGGCATGATGATCCCCCGCATTGGCCAAGAGGTCATCGTCGATTTCCTGGAAGGCGACCCCGATCAGCCAATCGTCACGGGTCGGGTCTACAACGGCGATTGCATGCCCCCTTACACCCTGCCGGGAGAAGGGACTAAGACGGCACTCAAGACCTGCTCCAGCAAGGGGGGTGGCGGCTTCAACGAGATCCGCTTCGAAGACAAGAAGGGCTCGGAGCAAGTCTTTATCCATGCCGAGAAGAACCAGGACGTACGGATCAAAAACGATACCTTCGAGTGGGTCGGAAACGAGCAACACCTGATCGTCAAGTCGGACCAGCTTGAGGAGGTCGGCGGCGACAAGCACCTGGCCGTGAAGGGCGACCGCAACGAAAAGGTATCGGGTACCGTCTCCCTGGATGCCGGCGTAGACCTCCAGCAAAAGGTGGGCATGAAGCACGGCCTGGATGCCGGCATGGAAATCCATCTCAAGGCTGGCATGAACGTGGTCATCGAGGCCGGGATGAGCATCACGCTCAAGGCCGGCGGCGGCTTCGTGGTGGTCGGTCCATCGGGCGTTACCATCTCGGGGACGCCCGTGCTGATCAATAGCGGCGGCACCGCCGGCTCGGGCTCCGGCTGCTCCCCGGACGCGCCCAAGGCACCCACCGAGGCCGACGAGGCCGAGGCAGGGAAGGTCTCTGACGCCCAGGCACGTACCCCGCCAGCCTCGAAACCCGCGCCAGCGAAGCAGGTGAAAGCCATCGCCAACGCGCAGGCGCAGAGCCTGATGGCCGCCGCCGAGACCGGGGTTCCCTTCTGCGAGAAATGCGAGGCGGCGCGGCGCGCCCAAGCGGCTCAGTCCGGGGCCTGAAGGCAGATGTTTACACGGTCTGATGGAGTGGCAATGTGATCGACCCGACTCAAGTGCAGATGTTCCAGCGGAGCCTGGCCGACGCGCACCAGCAACTCTATGCAGTGCTCGACGGCGCCTCGATCCCCAACCTGCTGGCGCTGCTGTCCGAGCCCAAGGTGCCCCACATCTGTCTTCTGCCCGGAGAGCTGGACTCTGAGCTGGCTCAGGCTGCGCCCTATCTCGCCCAATTGCAGGCCCAATCGCCGTTCACGGACCTGTTCCTGACCCGGGGATTGGGGAACCACTGGGGCATCCTCGCCACGGCGGGCGCAGATTTTCGCACCATGCGCATGCACTTTCGCAAGTTCCTTTCCGTCTGGGGACCCGACGCTAGGCCACTCTATTTCCGCTACTATGACCCCCGCGTCCTGCGCCTTTACCTGCCAACCTGCAACGGCGACGAGTTACGCACCCTATTCGGTCCCGTCATCGCGTACTATGCGGAGGGAGAGAACGCTGATACCCTGCTGCGCTTCATCATTGCCGGAGACCGGCTCGGCCAGCAGCCGCTGACCCTGTCGCAGCCCGCGTCCCCGTCTTAGGAGACGAACATGCCCATGCATGTCTGTTCGGGGGCAGTGCTGCAATGCAGCTTAGGGCTTGCGCCCAGCAGCCTGGTCGTCTTGCCGGTCAATATGATGATGACGGGCAACATGCCAGCCGCGAACATCATGGACAACAAGTCCATGGTGAACATCATGCCCTTCGGGGCCTGTACCAGCATTGTCAATCCCACGGTTGCGTCCGCAACCGCCGCGGCGATGGGGGTCCTGACGCCTATGCCATGCATTCCCGTAACCCCGGCGCCCTGGGTTCCCGGCGCACCCACCGTGCTGTTGGGCAACATGCCAGCGCTGGATAACACCTGCAAGCTGATGTGCAATTGGGCGGGTGTGATTCAGGTGATGTATCCGGGGCAGGTTACTGAGCGAATTCCCTAAATGAGGCGAGAATGATGTTGGCGATTCGTGCCGAGCAAATGAAGGTATTCGAAGATGCCGCTCTTCGCTCATTTAAGGAGGAAATGTTGACCCATCTTCGGGACTTTTCGCCGCCGCTGTTCAAAACGGCTGGCGAGGCGCAGATGCGGGCAGCGATCGATCTTGGCATCAGCCGAGCCGCGACATATGGATTTACTTTCCGTGGCCCCGTTCGATTGTATTTGGAGCTTATGCTGCTCTTTGGCAGCCATTTCGATACAGATCCGCAATATCCATGGGCCGGGCAGATTCTCGTTGATTTGAATTTCGGTTCACAGATGCAGCGCGCCGAGATGCTTTACGAAAAGACGATGGATTATAGGGAAAAAGTGGCGGGACCCGAAGATAATTACAGCCTTGACGCCTTACGGAATATCGGAGTTTTTGCCAAGACTCTGATTGATATTCCTCAAAATAATTTTGCGGCTTTCATGTTGCAAGAAATCTCCCAACTTTATCCACAAAAAGTGGCTTACACCGGAGCTGATGCGCTGACAGCGTTGATTCGAAAGGGAATGGAAGGTGCACAACGGCAGCGTTTTGGAACGGCCCGAGGAGCGGCTTTGGTTACCGTGTTGATGCTGGGTTTTGGTCATGGATGCGGTAACGATCCGCTTTATCCATGGATCATGAAGACGTTAAAAGATGAGACCATTACCGATCCTGATGCACGGGCTAGTCGATTGGAAAAGCGGGCCTTGACTTGGTTGGAACATGTCTTGGTAAATTCAAACGCCTCAAGGGGGTTACATGAGCAAAAATAACCCCTCGCCGCCGAACTCCACTAGTACTCGCGCATCATCTACGGGAAGCTCGACTCCTGCAGCTGCGAGCGCCCAACCCTGTAATAGTGCTACGCAACCTTGCCCTTGCACCAATGCCACCATCACTTCGCAGACCGTAGCGACCATCCCGTCTAACCGGTCGCGAACGATCCTTGGTGTCGGTGAGTCCGCGGTACTCACGTATTCGCTCGGCGCTGCCACGTGGTCAATTAGTCCTCCAGACCCGGAAGGTGGCAGTTTATCAAGCACATCGGGGTCATCTGTGACCTACACCGCGCCGGATCGCTCGGCAAATGTAACGATAACAGCTACCGGTGGGGGATGTACCAAGACGATCACATTCACGATCGTAGAGCCATCCGGTATCCGCATGGAGAGAAGGCCGGGTACGAGGGGTAATCATACGCACAAAACGGCGTCAGTTGGTTTCATTGCCGATATCTATGTATTACCGGCCAATGTGTCGTTCGAGAATTGCAGTTATCGCGAAGAGGAGGTGAATGCGGTTGGCACTGGATGTTTTCAGCAATTCTATGCAACCAATAATGTTGGTCACCACCCCAATCCAAGTCCCATTCCGATTGGCCCACCGATCAGCGATACAAGTGGATCAAAAGTCAACGGCTACGACAAAATTGCTGCCAGTGGCAGCAAATGCGACGGAGGATGGACTTGGTCCATCCCTTGGCTGTTTCGCGTTGGGGGAGGCATAGACAAACAGTTCACGAACGTGGATCAGGTAGTGACGATTACTGCTTCTGGCGCGGCGACCATCAGCAAGGCTGGTGCATCAAACTCGTCCAGTTTTAACGACCTTACGGAAATTGATCCGCTTTTTTAATTCGTGAGGAACGAGGCGACTATGGACATCGACACGGCAAAAAAGAAAGTCTCCGAGCGTCTGGAAGCCTTTATAAAGTCTGGCCAGCTTGAGGAGCTTAGAAATGCTGCAAGTCTAATCGACAGCATTGAACCAACAGTTGAGAAGCCGCAGGCTGTTCGCAGTGCAAAGCTAGCACTGTGGTTGGCTTTGTTTGAAATTATCGACGCGGCTAAGGATCCAAAGTTTGATCCGGAAGACGTACCGGCAGCGCGGGTTACGGTTCCACCAGGCACGTCCATGAAACCAGACTGTCCGGTTGTTACGCCGGAGTGCATTGCCGACCCTGCGGCGCGGAAAAAGTATGATGAATCCGTTGAGGCGAATGCTGTGAAGACTGATCGCTACCGTACCCAAAAAGAGCTTCGGCAACTCGATTCAGAACTCACCTTGCGAGCTGATGCCTATATAAAAAAAACATATGGAAGATCACCTGAAAGCCTAAAAGAAATGACCGCTGGGATCGATACAAATCTGCGCAATTCGCGGCGCGCCATCCATTTTTTGGGATTAGTAGCCCCTTTAAAGCCTTAGGGAGGGCTTGAAGGCTGAACCGCCCTAGGATTGCATGGTACCAAAGGCCTCGGAGTGGCCGTGGAGCAGTTACCGCCCCATGGTCGTCCTGGCGTCTGCTTCGCCCTGGCTGGAGACCGACTGGGTGCATGGTCAGGTCGGCCGCAACCGCCACCAGGCGTAAGCGCGCTATGCCGCCTTCGTTGCCGGGGGATCGGGCAACTGAGTGTGTGGGGAGGGTTGCGTCACCAGCTTTTCCTCGGCGGTGACCGGTTCGCCGAGCGCCTCGCCGGTACAATCGGGCCGCTGGAGCGCCTACGCGAGGTTCCCAAAGCCCAGCGCCGCACGCTCGCCAAGCCGCTCGCTCACTTCGAGCAGGCTTATCCGGCCGGCCGCGAAGCCATGGCACGCGCCTTTTGACCGGCGTTTACGCCATGCAGGAGATCGCAGATTATTATCCGCGTGCATTATTCTACGGTCAGCCGTGCGGTGCGCTGGCTCGAAGGGGGGCGCGCTGGTATCCCTGAGGGCATTGCGAGCACCATCGGAAAGTGCTTGATTTCAGGGCTTGTTTCCGTCTTGCGGTGACCGCGTATTGCGGCAGAATCAAGTCATCGATCTTTTGCATCGAATCAGGAGTGCTTATTCACCATGGAATCCCCCTTAGAGCAAAGCGAAATTGATCCGACCCAGCCCCTTTCCATCGATGACGCCATGCGTCTCGCGATGGATCTTCATCACGCCGGACATCGTGAGGACGCCTTCCAGATCTATTCGCGCGTGCTCGGGCTGGTGCCGAACCACCCGGACGCGCTGCATTTCATGGGCGTCCTGGCGCACGATCAGGGCTGTGACGAGGATGCGATTCGCCTCATGTCGCATTCGGTTGCACTGGCGCCAGACCACGCCGGGTTTCGCAATAACCTGGGCAATCTGTTTCTCGACAACGAGCGTTTCGAGGAGGCCGAGCGGGAATACCGCCATGCCCTCGCCCTAGATCCGGATCGTCCTGATGCGCTCAACAACTATGCGGTGCTTTGCAAAGGACTGGGCCGGCACGAGGAAGCAGAGCATTGCCTGCTGCGCGCCATCGAGCTCGCTCCTGGTTTCATCGATGCCCGAAACAATTTGGCGGGTCTGTATTTCCGCCAAGGACGTCTGGACGAATCGCTTAACCAGGCCCGCGAGGCGTTAGACCGCGCTCCGCGCGACACCCGTACGCACGAGATGCGTGGTGCTCTCTACTGCAAACTCGGGCGTTTCGACGAAGCCGCCATAGTCTATCGCGAGTGGTTGGAAGACGAGCCAAACAATCCCAAGGCCCTGCATCATCTGGCCGCATGCACCGGACAAGGCGTTCCGGCGCGCGCCTCAGACGCCTATGTGCAATATCTTTTCGACAGCTTTTCCAAGAGCTTTGACTCTAAGCTGGCCATGCTGGGGTACCAAGCCCCCGCCTTGGTGGCCGATGCGGTCTCGGTGTGTGTTGGCGCATCCGCGACCGGCCTGAAGGTACTGGATGCCGGCTGCGGCACGGGGTTGTGCGCAGCGCTACTCAAACCCTTTGCGGGCTGGCTGACTGGAATCGACCTCTCGGAGGGGATGCTGGCGAAGGCCCGCGGGCGTGGCTTGTACGACGAGCTACATCAAGCAGAGCTAACCGCCTATATGAAGCAACACGCCGGCCACTATGATCTGGTCGCCTCTGCGGACACCCTTGTCTACTTCGGTGACCTCAATGCAGCGATGCGTGCAGCCGCACGAGCCCTGCGGCCCGGCGGCCATCTGTGCTTCACGGTGGAAGCGCTAGGGGATGGCGAATTGGGCGACTACCGATTGCATCATCACGGCAGGTACGCGCATTCCGCAGCCTATGTGGAGGCCGAGTTGGAACTGGCGGGGTTCCGGGTCCTGAAGTTGGACCGGGAGGTCCTGCGCTCCGAGGGCGGGGAGCCTGTTGCCGGGTGGCTGGTGCTGGCTCAGCAATCACTTTGACGGAATCTGCCGCCGAGGATACCCCCGACGTCGATCAACTTGCCCAAACAGCGATCCCCGGTTAGCTTTCATGAGCCGGGCGCCCCTTTTGCCCAGGACTGACTGGCGGTCCTGCAAGTCCTCAAACAGGGTTGTGGCGTCCAACCACGGCTGCCGCGCCAATAGCGCAACGACCTCGCCTTCCCAGACCCCAACGAACGGGTCCTTGCGCGTGCGCCAGTCCCGCCCCTTGGCCTCCAGCACGCCGATCCCGCCCCCATCGATCCGCCGGGCGCTGCGCTCGCTTACCCCCGCCTTGGCGCCGGCTTGCGCCTGGGTCGCCCCCTGA
>JAZBOA010000562.1:0-2347 GCA_036350935.1 Anderseniella sp.
ACAAGGCTGCGCGTCACAAGAGCCGTCTGTCCATGGCCGTCAAAGGTATGGCCTGAATACTGACGTCGCTGCGTGAAAACGCAGGCCGCACAAAAAAACGCCGCATTAGCGGCGTTTTTTATTTCCTGCTCAGGTCAGGCTCAGTCCGCGTTTTCTGTCTGCAGTTCATTGGCCTCGGCAAACGTCTGCAGAAAACGGTAGGCGTTGGGATCGACGGCCTTGAGCTTCTTGTCCACCGTCACGCAACGGATGCCGTGCAGGGTGGTGGGCTGAACATAAGGCGAATAGTAGGTGCGGTTGTTGGGGTCGATCACCGCGAAGGCGCCCGCCAGGCGATCGGCCCAGTCGCTCGGACGAAACCGGGCACCCTGGGTGGTGATGCCGCGAATGATGAAGGGGGCGTTGGCGGTGGCGTCATCCATGAGAGGGTGGGCGGCTATAAAAGTGGTCGGATTTTAGCACGCAGCCAAGGGTGTCTGCGGCGGCGGCGCTTGCGCAGGGGCGACATTTTGAAGATACTTGCGAAGGCTTTACCTGACCAAATTGGTCAACAATTTTGCTCGATAATTTCAAATGGAGGAGAGAACCATGAAAAACCCGCTGGATTCACTGTGGGGCACCGTCATTTCCGGCTTTGTGCTCACGGTCGTGTTGTACGTTTTTGCTAAAAACTTTTTGGGTTGAGGGGGAGCAAGCAATGGAAAATATCGATATCGTCTCCGCGCTGTCCCGCTGGATTCATTTCATGGCGGGGATCATGTGGATCGGCCTGCTCTACTACTTCAACTTCGTGCAGGTCGCAGCGCTGAAAAATGCCGGCGCCGACGGTACCGCTGCGGGCATCACCAAGCACGTTGCGCCGCGCGCGCTGCTGTTCTTCCGCTGGGCCGCCGTGGTGACCTGGATCGCCGGTGCGGCCTTGCTGGGCCCGTATTTCATGGATGCCTTCCTGCTGCGTAACGGCATGGGTCCGATCGGCATCGGGGCCTGGCTCGGCACCATCATGCTGTTCAACGTGTGGGTGCTGATCTGGCCGAACCAGAAGAAGATTCTGGGCATGGTTTCGGCGACCGACGACGAGAAGAACAAGGCGCGTCGTGTCGCCTTCCTGGCCTCGCGCACCAACACGATGCTGTCGATCCCGATGCTGTTCTTCATGGCAACGGGGATGTCTCATTCGGCGCTTTTCAGCCTATAATCAAGGCGCTGCATGACAAGCACGGCGGCTTAGGCCGCCGTTTTCTATTTTGCTGTTATTGAATTCAAGTACGGCTCACATTCAAGTAGAGCAGTTGCTTTGACAGCCTGGTTGGGAACTGCCATGACGACACATTTGATGAACACCTATGCTCGCCAGCCGCTTGCCTTTGTGCGCGGCGAGGGCGCCTATCTGTGGGATGAAGCCGGCAAGCGCTATCTGGATGCGGTCGCCGGCGTGGCGGTGAACGGTCTGGGTCATGCCCATCCGAAACTGGTGAAGGCGATTGCGGATCAGGCTGCCACGCTGATCCATACCTCCAACCTCTATCGCGTGCCGCGTCAGGAAGAATTGGCTGACCGCTTGTGCGGGTTGTCGGGCATGGACAAGGCTTTCTTCTGCAACTCGGGCTGCGAGGCCAACGAGGCAGCGATCAAGCTGGCGCGCCTATACGGCCACGGCAAGGGCATCGAGGTGCCGACCATCATCGTGATGGAAAAGGCTTTCCATGGCCGCACCATGGCGACGCTGACCGCCACCGGCAGCCGCAAGATCCAGGCGGGCTTCGAGCCGTTGCTGTCGGGCTTTGCGCGGGTGCCGTTCAATGACCTGGATGCCATCCGCCATGTCGCCGAGCACAACAAGAGCGTGGTCGCGGTACTGGTCGAAGTGGTGCAGGGCGAGGGCGGCATCAACCTGATGGCCCCGGATTTCCTGGCCGAATTGCGCGCGATCTGCGATGCCCACGGCTGGCTCTTGATGCTGGACGAAGTGCAGACCGGAATCGGCCGCACCGGCACCTGGTTCGGTTTTCAGCATTCCGGCGTGATGCCTGACGTGATCGCACTGGCCAAGGGGCTGGGCTCGGGGATGCCGATCGGCGCCTGCCTCGCGCGCGGCGCGGCTGCGCTAGCAACGCTCGACGCGATCGAGGATGAAAAGCTCCTCGACAACGCGCGGGTACGCGGGGAAGCGATCCGCAGCGGATTGCGGCAGGCGCTGGCCGGCGTGCACGGCGTCGTGGAGATTCGCGGCGAGGGCATGATGATTGGCATCGAACTCGACCGGCCGTGCGCCGAACTGGTCGCCGTGGCGCGGGATTCCGGTGTGCTGATCAACGTCACTGCCGATACGGTCATTCGCCTGGTG
>JAZBOA010000563.1:0-8026 GCA_036350935.1 Anderseniella sp.
CGGCGGCCACCACCACATGCCCCGCCGGCAGCGCTGTGACGTCGCTGACCCCGGCTCCCTCGACGATTGCGCCACCCCTCGCCCGCACCCCAGCGGCGAGGGCGGCCAGCAGGCCGCGCGGATTGACCCGCGCACTGAGGCTGTCGAAATCGTACGCCAGCGCCGGCGCCATCATGCCGTCCCATGGCGACGGCAGGCTGTCCAGAATTTCCCAGCGCGCATCTGCCCCCCGCCAGTTCTGCGCTGCCGCCTGCTGCCAGTTCCTGTGCTCGTCCAGACGGCGTTCGCTATCGACGGGCATCAACCGGCCGCAGCGCCGGTAGCCGCACGAAACGCCGGAAACGTCTTCGAGAGCTTCGATCTCTGACGCCAGCGTGGTCAGCGCCTCAAGCTGGAACTGCTTCGACGCCGTCCACTGGCTTGGCCGGTGCGGCATCAACGCGCCGAGGAGGCCGCCACTGGCGCCGTCCCCCACCCGGCCCTTCTCCATCACTGTCACCGACAGCCCGGCATTGACCGCCTTCCACGCCGTCCACAGACCCGCCGCCCCCGCCCCGATGACGAGCAGGTCTGGCGATTTGCCGGATGTGACGCTAGATGTCATGTCCACCTGATAACCGGGCGGGAGCCACAATGCCAGAGACCGCGCACGAGCTTGACTGGGACGACACGGGCCAGCCCCGTTCGGTGCGCTTCGGCGACCAGTTCTATTCACGCGAGGACGGGCGCGCGGAGTGTGCGCACGTATTCATTGGCGGCAACGGCCTGCCGGCGCAATGGCTGGGGCAGGCGCAGTTCCACATCGGCGAACTGGGTTTCGGCACCGGGCTCAACTTCCTGGAGACATGGCGTCAATGGATCGCCACGCGCAAGCCCGGCCAGCACCTGCGCTTCACCTCGTTCGAGGCCTGGCCGATGGCGACAGACGACATGGAACGAGCGCTCGCGCGGTGGCCGGAGCTAGCTCCATTGGCGGCACGGTTTCTGCAATCATGGCGACGGACCGGGCCAGATGCAGCGCTCGAACTTGACTCCCAGACAATCCTGAAAGTCGAATCCGGTCAGGCACTTGAGCGGCTTTCCTCGTGGGGAGAGTCAGCCGATGCATGGTATCTCGACGGCTTCAGCCCGGCGCGCAACCCGGACATGTGGTCGGCAGACCTGATGCAGGCGGTGTACGATCATACCCGGCCCGGCGGCAGCTTCGCCACCTATGCGGCGGCAGGCTGGGTGCGGCGCAACCTCGCCTCCGCCGGGTTCCACATCGAACGCAAGCCGGGCTTCGGCTCGAAGCGCGAAATGCTCAGCGGCATAAAGCCGGTCGCGGCGTGAGCCTGCACCGTGATACAGTCGACCGCATGTCAAATGATAACCGCCCGCCCCGCCTTGCCGTGCTCATCGATGCCGATAACGCATCGTCCAGAATTGCCGATGGCCTGTTCGAGGAGATTGCCAAGATTGGAGAGGCCAGCGTGCGGCGCATTTACGGTGACTTTTCCTCTGAGAGGTTGAAGGGCTGGGCTGACATCCTGGCTCACCATGCAATCATTCCGCAGCACCAGATTGCCTACACAACCGGCAAGAACTCATCCGACATTACGCTGGTGATCGACGCCATGGACCTGTTGCATTCGGGCAGGTTCGACGGCTTTTGCCTGGTGTCGTCGGACAGCGACTTCACGCGCCTTGCTGCCCGCATCCGGGAGCAAGGCGTGGACGTCTATGGCTTTGGAGAGAAGAAGACACCGGAGAGTTTCCGCCAGGCATGCCGACGGTTCATCTACACGGAAAACCTGCTGCCAACCCCCGTTGCCAATGGCAGTGGCATAACCACGCCGGTGCGCCCGCTCAAGACCGGAGCAGAGGCGGCCAAACTGCTCAAGACGGCAATTGATGCGATGGACGACTCCGGCGATGGGTGGGTCAGCCTGTCGGCGCTAGGCACGCAGCTTGCCAACCTGAGTTCGGATTTCGATCCGCGCAATTACGGGCACAAGAAACTCAGCGACATGATCCGGGGCACACCAGGTTTCGAGATCAGCCAAGGCAGCGGGCGCATGTTGCGAGTGCGCATTTCACCCAAGCCTTCCAGGACTGCCAGAAAGAAAAAGGCCTGACCCTTACTCCTCCAGCTTCGGTGGACCGCGGTGCAGCCTGGCCGGGGTGCGGGAGAGATGCACTGGCGAGCCAACCGAGCGGTAGCCGCCCTGTTCCCACACCATGCCGCGCGCCTCGGTTTGCGGGTGGTTCAGGGCTTGCGAAAGGTCCAGCACGGGTGCTGCCGGCACGCCAGCCCGGTTGAGTTCCGCCGCCAGCGTCTCCACCTCGAAACCGGCCAGCGCCTGTTCCAGTTGGGTTTTCAGTTCGGCGCGATGGGCGCAGCGGTCGGCATTGCTGGCAAAGCGTCTGTCAGCCGCCACACCGGGCGCCCCGATCATCTCGCACAGCTTTACAAACTGCCGGTCCGAGCCTACCGCCAGGAACACCGGGCCGGTGGCAGTCTCGTAGGTGTCGTAGGGGGTGATGTTGGGGTGGGCGTTGCCGGTGCGTCCCGGCACCTTGCCGGTGGCCAGGAAGTTGGCCGAGTGCGGGTGCAGCATGGCAAGGCCTGCATCCAGCAGCGACACGTCCACCAGCTGCCCCTTGCCGCTCGTCTCGCGCTCGCGCACCGCCATGAGGATGCCGATGACCGCGTTGAGACCGGTCACCAGATCACACACGGGAATGCCGACGCGCAGCGCCCGGCCGCCGGTTTCGCCGTTGATGCTCATCATGCCGGACATGGCCTGCAGCGCCGCGTCATACCCCGGCAGGCCACCATACGGGCCGTCGTCGCCATAGCCGGTAATGCGGCAATGGATAAGGTGCGGAAAATCGCGCTCCAGCCGCTCGCGGTCAAAACCCCACTTCTCCAGCGTGCCCTTCTTGAAGTTCTCGATCATCACGTCGGCGCCAGCCATCAGGCCGGCCAGGGCCTGCTGACACTCCGGCGTGTTCAGGTCGAGCACCACACCGCGCTTGTTGCGGTTGACACCCATGAAATAGGCCGCCGTATCGCCGATGAAGGGCGGGCCCCAGCGCCGCGTCTCGTCGCCGCCGGGTGCTTCAACCTTCAGCACGTCGGCGCCATGATCGCCCAGCATCTGCGTGGCATAAGGACCGGCCAGTACGCGGCTCAAGTCCAGCACCTTCAGGCTTGCCAGCGCGCCGCCGGCCTGTTCGTTGTTCCAGTCAGCACCCATCAGCCGCCTCAGTATGACCGGGGCAGGCCCAGCACCCGCTCCGCAATGAAATTCAGGATCATCTGCTGGCTGACCGGCGCCAGCACCGGGATCATCGCCTCGCGCAGCAGCCGCTCGACGTGAAACTCACGGGCGTACCCCATGCCGCCATGGGTCCTCACCGCATTCGAGCAGGCCTTGAAGGCAGCCTCGGCGGCAAGGTACTTGGCGGCGTTGGCCTCGGCGCCGCAAGGTTCGCCGGCATCGTACCTGCGGGCAGCTTCCAACGCCATCAGTTCAGCGGCGCGCAGCTCCATCCAGCTTTCCGCCAGCGGATGCTGGATCGACTGGTTCTGGCCGATGGGGCGGCCAAAAACCGCGCGCTCCCCCGCATACTTCGCTGCCCGGCGCACTGCATCAAGGCCGATGCCGATGGCCTCCATTGCCACGAGAATGCGCTCCGGGTTCAGGCTGTCGAGCAGGTACATGAAGCCCTCGCCTTCCTCGCCGATGCGGTTTTCAACCGGTACCTCGAGGTTCTCGATGAACAGCTGGTTGGTGTCCACGGCGGCGCGTCCCATCTTGGGGATTTCACGCACCTCGACGCGCGACCGGTCGAGCGGCGTGTAGAACAGGCTCAAGCCCCGGGTCTTCTTCGTGCACTCCTCGTAAGGCGTGGTGCGCGCCAGCAGCACGATATGGCTGGCGACCTGGGCAGACGACGTCCAGATCTTCTGACCATTGATGACGTAGCAGCCGCCCTCGCGGCGGGCAAAGGTACGGATGCGGGTGGTGTCCAGACCCGCGTCGGGCTCGGTCACCCCGAAGCAGGCCTTGTGCTCGCCGCGCATCAGCGGCGGCAGCATGCGCGCCTTCTGTTCATCGGTGCCGTGTACAACTATGGCATGCGGGCCGAACAGGTTGAGATGAATGGCAGAGGCTGCGGCGAAGGCCCCGCCGGAAGACGTCACCGTCTTCATCATCAGCGCAGCTTCGGTTACGCCCAGCCCTGCTCCGCCAAGCTCTTCGGGCATGGTAACGCCCAGCCAGCCGCCGTCTGCCATGGCCTTGTGAAAGTCATGCGGGAATGCGCCGTCGCGGTCGCAGGCCAGCCAGTAATCATCGCCAAAGCGGGCGCAGACGCGGGCTACCGCGTCCGTCAAAGCAGCTTGCTGTTGAGTTGAATCGCCTGTCATGACGCCATGACAGTAGGAGAGTTGCGCGACAACTGGCAACGGCCAACACGGCCTGTTGACGCTGATCAATGCACCAGGTCAGGGCAGCAGGCTAATCTTCAGCGCAAGGATGGCCGGTGAAGGAACATGCCATGACGAAGCGCCTTTCCTCCCTTGTGATGCTCGCCGGGCTTTTGCCAGCCATTCTCATGCTGGCCGCAGGCCCTGCCGAGGCGGCGCGGACGTGCGGTTACAGCTGGGCGGTGCCGGGTACGTACAGGGTGTCAGGCGATTTTCGCGGCACGACTGAGTCCGCCAGCGCCATGTTGACCAATGACTGCCGGGTGATCCTGCAGATCCCGGGCGTGTTCTCGGGCGGCGGAGTCACCCGTTCGGGCGGATGCCTGCTGTTCCGCTTCAAGGTGGAGGGCGAGTCAGGCGTGTTCACGGCGCGCTGGTGTGACAGTTACGGCATCGTGCCATGGCAGGGCCGCAACATCCGGGCCTCCGTCACCCGCATCGAGCGCGAACCTCCGCCGGTGCAGCGCAAGCAGAATTTCAATCTCAGCTGAAGGGCAAGTTCAATGAACAAGACAATCGCCACCGGCCTTGCTGTAGCGGCGATGCTTGCCGTCGCAGCCGCACCAACCCAGCCGGCCACCAATGTCGAGCGGCAGATCGAGCAGGAACAGGCGGTCCTTTCCGGCGACGAGCACGAGTTCGGCGACGGGTTCATGCTGGCGCTTGGCGGCAAGCTTTACGATGACATCTGGTCGGCAAGCGATGCCACGCCGCCGATGACCCGCAACCCGGACTTTCCAGACGATGTCGAGGTGAGCGTATCGGACAGCTGGCGCTGCACGTCCTGTCACGGCTGGGATTATGACGGCGCTGCAAAATCGCCCGGCAGCAAGCAGCAGGAAGCGCAGTTTGCTAGCTTGCGCCAGCTGTATGGCCAGAACATGCTGCGGCTGCGCGCCCGCTTCAGCCGCGCCCATCCCAACTATCTGGAGGGCATGCTGGACAGCCTGCCGCTGGAACTGATCCTGCTGTTCATCGGCGCAGGACAGGTGGACCACGCTGCGTTTGACCTTGGCAAGCCGGTCGATCCGGTGAACCTGGCGCGGGGACAGGACATCTTCGAGGGCTTGTGCATGAACTGCCATGACCCGGACGGCAAGGCAGGCCTGCCGCCGCGTGACGGCCGCAAGCCAAGCCTGGGCTGGCTGGCGCGGCGCGAACCCAACCGGGTACTGCACCGGGTGATCAACGGCTTCCCGGGCCAGGCCATGGTGGCGCTGCGGTTCATGGAAGATGAGGCAGTGCGGGATCTCATCGCCTACATGCGGACGCTTGACCCCGAAACACCCTGAGGGCAAGGGCTTGATCGCACCGGCATAATCGGCACATTGGCGGGTCTCGTTGACCGCCGACCTTCCGGAGCCCTGCCACCCCATGGCCCTGCCCCATGCCCTGCAATCCCTGCGCCTGCCGGTGATCGGCGCACCGCTGTTCATCATCTCCTGCCCGGCGCTGGTGATCGCCCAGTGCAAGGCCGGCATCGTCGGCTCCTTTCCAGCCCTCAATGCGCGCGAGGCCGACGGCGAACCGCCGATGCTGGAGGCGTGGCTGAAACAGATCACCGAGGAACTGGACCGGCACAACCAGGCCAATCCGGACGCGCCTGCCGCACCCTTCGCCGTCAACCAGATAGTGCACAAATCGAATACGCGGCTCGATCGCGACGTGGACATCTGCGCGAAGTGGCAGGTGCCGGTGTGGATCACCTCGCTGGGCGCGCGCGAGGAGGTCAACACCATCGCGCACGAGGCCGGCGGCATCACGCTGCATGACGTGATCAACGACCGTTTCGCCCGCAAGGCCATCGAGAAAGGCGCTGACGGACTGATCGCCGTGGCCGCTGGCGCGGGCGGTCATGCCGGCACGACGTCACCGTTCGCGCTGGTGCAGGAAATCCGCGAATGGTTCGACGGACCGCTGTTCCTGTCGGGCTCCATCACCACCGGCGGCGCAGTGCTGGCGGCGCAGGCAATGGGGGCGGACGGCGGTTACATCGGCTCGGCCTTCATCGCCACCGAAGAAGCCAATGCGGTCGAGAAATACAAGCAGATGATCGTCGATTCAGCCTCTTGCGACATCATTTATTCCAGTACTTTTACGGGCGTTCACGGCAATTATCTCAAACCCTCGGTCTTTGCGGCAGGGCTGGACCCGGACAACCTGCCGGTGCGCGATGCGACGTCGATGGACTTCGGCTCCGGCTCGTCCAAACCGAAAAGCTGGAAGGACATCTGGGGTGCAGGCCAGGGCGTCGGCGCGGTCAAGGCGGTGGTGCCGGCAGCCGAGCGCGTGGCGCAGCTTGCGCGGGAATACGAGGCGGCGAAGCAGCAGTTATGCGGCAATGCGCATTGAAGCCGTAAAGAATATAAACTATATTCTTTACAAGAATCGGAGCCTCGACATGCCGAAGCAAATCAACCTGAATGTACGCGTCAGCGGCGAACTCAGTGAATTCGTTTCGCGCCGGACCGGACCGGACGGCACCTATGACAATACCAGTGAGTATGTTCGCGACCTGATCCGGCGGGACAAGCAGGCCAGCGAAACAGAGGCATTCGACCGGCTGAAGGCAGAACTGAAGCGCGCCTTCGCCGCACCGGAAGGTTCCGGGACAGAGATGACCACCGCTGAATTCATGGCTCGCCAGAAATCCCGCAGGACGTGATGGCCGGCTACAAGCTGCTGCCGGCAGCGCTTGATCATCTTGATGACATCTTCGACTATACGCTGCGTACCTGGGGCGCACAGCAAGCGGAAGCCTATCTGCGTGAACTGTTCGACGCTTTTGACTGCATCGCTTCAGGCAGTGTAGTGCGCAGGGCGATTCCTGCCGAATTCGAGGTTGACGGACATTTCATTCGCCACGGCCACCATTTCATCTACTGGCGTGAACTGCCGGATAATGGCATTGAAATTGCTGCCATATTGCACGAGCGGATGCACCAGCTGGACCGCTTCCGCGATCAACCGCGTTGAGATCAACCGGGGAGCCCGCCCAGCGCCGAAAGCCGGTCGAGGTGGAAGTCCAGCCCGCCGAACTCAAGCTCGATCATGGTCAGGCGCTTGAAGTAATGGCCGATGGCGTATTCCATGGTCATGCCGACGCCGCCGTGAAGCTGCACCGCCGCCTGCCCCACGCTGCGGGCCGACTGGCAGATCTGCACTTTCGCCGCGGACAAAGCGGCATCGCGTTGGCGCGGATCATCAGCGCCTGCCATCATGGCCGCGTAGAGCGCCATGGAGCGGGCCTGCTCCACCTCGATCACCATGTCTGCGGCGGCATGTTGCAGGGCCTGAAACGAGCCGATGGCGCGGCCAAACTGCTCCCGCGTCTTAAGATAATCCGAGGTCAGTTCCAGGACCTTGTCCATGCATCCGGCGGCTTCGGCGCATACGGCCGCAAGGCCTGCGGCTTCGGCGCGTGCAATAGCATCTGACGCAGCAACGCCGCCCTTCAATCGCTGTGCCGGAGTGTCCTCGAACACGATCTCGGCGGCGCGCGTGCCGTCCTGCGTCTCGAAGTCCCGGCGGGAGGCCGCGTTGCCATCA
>JAZBOA010000564.1:0-9240 GCA_036350935.1 Anderseniella sp.
CGAAGGATGGCATGTTCGCCGGCTGGCACTTCGCCAATTATTCGAAGTATGCATTGGGCCGGCCCGGCGCCATCATCCTCGAGGCAACCGCCATTGAGGACATCGGCCGCATCACCCATGGCTGTCTCGGCATCTGGGACGAGGCTCACGCCGACGCCATCAAGCCGATTGTCGACTTTATGAAGGGACAGGGTGTGGTGCCCGGCATCCAGCTTGGCCATGCCGGCCGCAAGGCCTCGATCCAGCGGCCCTGGCATGGCAATGCCGCGCTTGACGAGACCGATGCCGCGCGCGGCGAGCTGCCGTGGGAGGTCGTCGGTCCAAGCCCCATTCCGGCAGGCGACGGCTGGCTGGTGCCGCGTGAGATGAGCCACGATGACATTGCCCGCGTCATCGGCCTGTTCGTGGACGCGGCCCGGCGCGCTGATCGCATCGGCATGGAGCTGATCGAGCTGCATGCCGCGCACGGTTACCTAGCGCAGCAGTTTCTCTCGCCCCTGTCCAACAAGCGCACCGACAAGTATGGCGGCAGCCTTGAGAACCGCATGCGCTTCCTGCTGGAGATGGTCGAGGCCGTGCGGCCCGTCTGGCCCGATGGCAAGCCGCTGTTCGTGCGTCTGTCGTCGGTCGACGGGTTCGAGGGCGGCTGGCAGATCACGGACTCGGTGGTGTTGTCGCGCGAGCTGAAGGCGCGTGGCGTCGACGTGATCGACTGTTCGTCCGGCGGCAATGCGGCAGCCGGCGCGACCGCCTCGTCAGGTCTTCGCGGCCCCGGCTTCCAGGTGCCCTATGCAGAGCAGATCAGGCGCGAGGCAGGCATCATGACCATGGCCGTGGGGCTGATCCTTGATGGCCAGCAGGCGGAAGACATCCTGCAGAACGGCCAGGCCGACCTGGTCGCCATTGCGCGTGAAGCCATCCACGACCCGTTCTGGCCGCGCCATCAAGCCCAGAAGATGGGCGTGGACCTCGACTTCGCCCAGTGGCCTGAACAGTACGGCTGGTGGCTGGACCGCCGGGCGCAAGGGCTGCGGCAGTTTGCAAAGACCGGCAAGTAATTGCTCTGAATCAAGGACTGGCTGGCCAGGGTGCGTTTCACTGTCTCCATCGCACTGAAAATGGAGGCAGGCCCATGCTCGACATCGCACCGGAAAAGGTGGCGCACATCATCGTTCTTGCCCGTGAACTGGACGGCAAGGTCGGCGCCTGGGGTGGCGACATCGACGAGGACGATCCGGACTCGATCCTCGAAGTCCGGGCCAACGATCCGCTCGAAGCCGAATTGCGCCAGTTCATCGCCGATCTCAACATCGACGAACAGGTCTCGCTTGTGGCGCTGATGTGGGTGGGCCGCGGCACCTACGAGCCGGAAGACTGGGAGGAGGCGGTGGACACCGCGCGCTCCGAACGCGTCAACAAGACCGAGAACTACCTGCTCGGCGTGCCCATGCTGTCGGATTATCTCGAAGAGGGCCTGGAGAAGATGGGCATCTCGGTTGAGGACGCTGAAGAGGGGATACTCTGAACCCTCTTGCCGTGGGCCCGCCCTTGGCACGTCGAACGCTGAATGGCGGCTGCGCTGGCAAGGCTGTCACCGTTAGAAGCTGGATGGGAAAACCCGCCAACTCGATGCAGGATAACTCGATTAACCGCATCGAGTTCGCCGGACAAGCCGTTTGGCAAGAAAGATCTCGACATAACTGGATTTTTAGTTATATTTGGATCATGTCCATGATTAGTCCTACTGCTCGCGCGCTTGCCGCCCTCGGCCATGATGCTCGCCTGTCGATCTTCCGGCTTCTCGTAAAGGCCGGCAAGGAAGGTTTGAGGGTCAGTGACATTGGCGAGCACCTTGGTCTTGCGCCTTCGACATTAGCACATCACCTGTCGACCCTGGTCGATGCCGGCCTGGTCTTGCAGGAGAAACACGGGCGCGAGGTATACAACATGGTCGACTATCCGGCCATGCGCCGTACCGTGGACTTCCTGACTTCCGAATGCTGCGCGGGTGTGTCCGCTGAGCGCAATGAGGATGCAGCCTGAACGTTTGGAGCCAATTTTTTGCTCAAAATAACTATAAATCTGGAGATTTGGTAATGACATATCTGGCGCCATCGTCCCATGGTTCCTTGACCGTGTTGAGACAGTTCCTGACTGATCAGCGTGTATGGATTGCCTCCGCCCTGATCGTCGTCCTGCTCGCTGTCTTCGATCCGGCCCAAGCCATCACGAGCGCACAGTTTGCCGGGACTGCGCTCTTGAACACAGCGCCCTACCTCATCCTTTCCATCGTGATCGCTGCGTGGGCTGGCGCTACAGGAGCCGACAACCTGATCGCCAAGGCGTTCACGGGTGCACCGTTGCTCATGATTGCACTCGGAGCACTTGCTGGTGGCCTGTCTCCCTTCTGTTCCTGCGGCGTCATCCCGTTGATTGCAGCACTTCTCGCCATGGGCGTGCCGCTATCTGCGGTCATGGCGTTCTGGCTGGCGTCGCCAATCATGGATCCGTCAATGTTCGTGCTGACTGCGGGTGTGCTCGATCTGGAGTTTGCAGTCGCCAAGACTCTTGCGGCAATTGGACTGGGGCTGTTTGGCGGCGTGACTGTCCACCTGCTGGCCCGAGGCGGCGCGCTCTCAGATCCTCTGCGCGAAGGCGTTGGTAACGGTGGCTGTGGCGGAGCGAAGGTGAGGGCGCCCAAACCAGTGACGTGGCAATTCTGGGTTGATGCGGAGCGACGCTCAAGGTTTGCAAGGACAGCATGGAGTACAACGCTCTTCCTTGCCAAGTGGCTGACCCTTGCCTTTCTGCTTGAAAGCCTGATGCTCGCCTGGATACCGGCCGAAGCGGTAACATCGGTACTTGGCGGCACCGGTTTGATGCCCATCGTGATGGCGACGCTGGTGGGCGTGCCTGCTTATCTCAATGGGTATGCTGCATTGCCGCTTGTCAGTGGGCTGATTGATCAGGGCATGGCGCCGGGCGCGGGAATGGCGTTTCTTGTCGCTGGCGGCGTAACTTCAATCCCTGCTGCGATGGCTGTCTGGGCACTGGCCCGTCCACCCGTCTTTGCGCTCTACATTGTACTTTCGCTCACAGGTGCTTTTGTCGCGGGGCTGTTGTTCCAACTCTGGCAGGTCTTTTGATAGGAAGGTCGTTTGGAAAGGATTGAAAGTCCCACGTGGCTGCCTCGATTGTTCAAAATCAAGGTGCCCTGAAAGCTCCAGCCAGCCATCTGGGATGTCAGCAAGCAGCAATTGTGGGGCTCAGCCCTTCACCTTCACGTAGCTGCCGGGCGCCGGTTCGATGGGCTGCAGCGGCCCAAGTTCCGGATTTCGCGCCGGCACCTTCTTGCCCGACTTCTCCTTCACCCAGTCCTTCCAGTGCGGCCACCAGGAACCGGGGTGTTCCTCGGCGCCGGCCAGCCAATCGTCGAGTGACTTCGCACCCTTCCTGTTGGTCCAGTACTGGTACTTGCCGGACTCGGGCGGGTTGATGACGCCGGCAATGTGGCCCGAGCCTGCCACAACCAGCTCCGTCTCGCCGCCCATGAACTCGCCGATCCGGAACACCGACGGCAGTGGCGCGATGTGGTCCTCGCGGGCGGCCAGGTTGTAGACCGGCACCTTCACCTTCGACAGGTCGATGCGCACCTGGTCGAGCGTCATCTTGCCCTGGGAGAGGTGATTGTAGAGATAGCACTCGCGCAGATAGAACGAGTGCGTGGCCGCCGGCATCCGCGTCGGGTCGGCATTCCAGTAGAGCAGGTCGAAGGGCATCGGATCGCGGCCCTTCAGGTAGTTGTTCACCACGTACGACCAGATCAGGTCGTTGGAGCGCAGCAGGTTGAAGGCGTTGGCCATGTCCTTGCCGTCGAGAAAGCCCTCGCGGTTCATCTTGTCCTCGACCGCGGAGATCTGCTCTTCCGTTGCGAACACCTTCAGGTCGCCGGCATGGGTGAAATCCACCTGCGTGGTGAAGAAGGTGGCCGAGTTGATGCGGTCGTCGCCCTTGGCCGCCATGTAGCCCAGCGTCGAGGCCAGCAGCGTGCCGCCGATGCAATAGCCGATGGTGTTGACCTTGTGCTGCCCGGTCTGCTTCCCGATCTGGGTCAGCGCCTCCAGCACGCCTTCGCGCATGTAGTCGGCAAAGCCCTTCTGCGCCAGCCGTGCATCGGGGTTTACCCATGAGATCACGAACACCGTCAGCCCCTTGCTGACGCACCACGCGATGAACGACTTCTTCGGGTTCAGGTCGAGGATGTAGAACTTGTTGATCCATGGCGGCACGATCAGCAACGGCACCTCACGCACCTTGTCGGTGGTGGGGGCGTACTGGATCAGCTGCATCAGGTCGTTCTGGTAGACCACGGTGCCTGGCGTCAGCGCCATGTTCTCGCCCAGCGCAAAGGCCGACATGTCGGTCTGCTTGATCTTAAGCGAGCCGTGTCCGGCCTCGATGTCTCGGGCCAGGTTCTGCATGCCCTGGACGAGGTTCTCGCCGCTGGTGGCCAGCGTCTGCTTCAGCACTTCCGGATTGGTGAAGGCGAAGTTGGTCGGCGCCATGGCATTGGCGATCTGGTCGAAATAGAACCGCGCCCGGTGCCGGGTGGCCTCGTCCACGTCGGCGGATGCGGAAATGGTGTCGTGTGCCCAGCGCGCGGTGAGGAGGTACGCCTGCTTGAAGAAGTCGAACATCTGGTTGTTGGACCAGTCGGGATCCTTGAACCGCTTGTCCGAGCGGTCCGGTGTGATCACCGGAGCGGGGTTCTCGCCCAGCATGCGTGACCAGGTGTTCTGCATCAGCTGCGCATAGCCCTGCCACAGCTGCCAGCTGGCCTCGGCCCAGCGTTCCGGATGCTGGGCATAGGACTGGGCGATCTCGGTAAACGTCTTGAGCACCGGCTCGACCGGCTTCATCGCCTCTTCCGGGTCAGCCGCTGTCATGCCTTCCTGCTGCTGCCGCTCCGCCATGCGCTGGGCGAGGCTTGCCCCGATCTGCAGCGCCTTGGACAGGTTGTCCATCAGCTTCATGGGGTCGGGCAAGGTGAAGCCGGAAGGATCGTGGGCAGGCGTGTTCTTTGACATCGTGGTACCGCCAGCGGGCTAGGGATCGAACTTCGCTGTTATGCAGCTTAGAGCAACTCAGCAACGTGACAAGACTACCATGGTTTCGTAAGGACAGTTGAAGCATCTGCAGCTTGAACGGCAATCGGCGGCAGCCAGCCCGCGGGCGCTTGAAAACCCCGGCCAAACAGTGCAAGGAAGGCTCGATTTCTGGGCACTCTTGAACTTGGCAGGCATTTTCACATGAATGACCCCTTGCGCATTGGCCTCGCCGGCCTTGGCACGGTCGGCACCGGCGTTCTCGATGAACTGGCCCGTCATGGCGGCCTGATCGAAGCGCGCTGCGGCCGTGCCGTTAAAGTCACGGCGGTGTCGGCACGTACGAAGTCGAAGGACAGGGGCGGTCACGACCTGTCCGCCTTCCAGTGGTTCGATAATCCGGCGGACATGGCCGCGAGCGCAGACATCGACGTGCTGGTCGAGCTGATCGGCGGCGACGAGGGGCCGGCGCGCGCCAGCGTCGAAACGGCACTCAAGTCCGGCAAGCACGTCGTTACCGCCAACAAGGCGCTGCTCGCCCGTCACGGTGTGGCGCTGGCGAAGCTGGCCGACAAGGCTGGCGTGTCGCTCAACTACGAGGCAGCGGTGGCCGGCGCCATTCCGGTCATCAAGACGCTGCGCGAGAGCCTGGCCGGCAATTCGGTCAGCCGGGTGTTCGGCATTCTCAACGGTACATGCAACTTCATTCTCACCAAGATGGAAGCAGAGGGCCGCGACTTCGCAGACGTGTTGAAGGAAGCCCAGGACCTGGGCTATGCCGAGGCCGACCCCACCTTCGACATTGGCGGCTTCGACACCGCCCACAAGCTGGTGATCCTGACCTCGCTTGCCTTCGGTACCGAGGTGGCGCTGGAAGACATCTACATCGAGGGCATCGAGGACATCACGCTGGCCGACATCCGCAACGCCTCGTCGATGGGCTACAAGTTCAAGCTGCTTGGCGTGGCCAGCCGCACCGAGGACGGCATCGAGCAGCGCGTGCACCCGACGCTGGTGCCGGCGGGTTCGCCCATCGCCGATGTGGGCGATGCGTTCAACGCGGTGGTGCTGCAGGGCGACTTCTCCGGCACACTGTTCCTGGAAGGCCGTGGCGCGGGCGGTCACCCGACCGCATCGTCCGTGGTGGCTGACATCTGCGATATCGCCAGGGGCGCCCGGGTGCCGGTGTTCGGTGTGCCTGCCGACAGGCTGAAGCCGTTCAGGCGCGCCGCCATGCGAGCCCATTCCGGCGGATACTACGTGGCGCTGGACATGCTCGACCGGCCGGGCGAACTGGCCGGAGTCGCCAAGGCCTTTGCCGATGCGGGCGTGTCGATCGAGAGCGTCATCCAGCGCGGGCCCGCCATGAGCTGGTCCAGGGCCGGTGCCGACATCGCACCGTTCGTGCTGATCACCCATGACACCCTGGAAAGCGCCATGCGCACCGCGCTGGACAAGATCGAGGCGCAGGGCCATGTTGCCTCGCGCCCGCGAATGGTGCGAATCGAACGGCTTTAGAAACGTCTTTTGAGGAAATGCCTGCTACTGGATGCCGCCAATGGCGCTATCCATGCCGATTGAAGGACCGAACACCATCATGCTGAACCGCATTCTGACCATCGAGATTGCCCGCGTCACCGAGGCCGCTGCAATCGCTGCCGCCACCCTGCGCGGCCGCGGCAATGAAAAGCAGGCCGACCAGCTGGCCGTTGACGCCATGCGCACCGCACTCAACGGCATCGACATGGACGGCATGGTGGTGATCGGCGAGGGCGAGCGTGACGAGGCGCCGATGCTGTACATCGGCGAGAAGGTCGGGACCGGCAAGGGACCGCGCATCGACATCGCGCTGGACCCGCTGGAAGGCACCACGCTGTGCGCCAAGGCAATGGCCGACTCGCTGGCCGTGATCGCCATGGCGGAGGGCGGCAGCCTGCTGCACGCGCCCGACAGCTACATGAGCAAGATCGCCATCGGCCCCGGCTATCCGGAAGGGGTGGTCGACCTGGACGCCGATCCGGCGGACAACATCCGCGCACTGGCCAAGGCCAAGGGTGTCAGTCCCGACCAGATCACCGCCTGCATCCTTGACCGCCCGCGCCATGCCGAACTCATCGCCAAGGTGCGCGATGCCGGTGCCGGTATCCGCCTGATCACTGACGGCGACGTGGCCGGGGTCATTCACACCACTGACCCGGCATCCACCGGCATTGACATCTACATGGGCATCGGCGGCGCGCCGGAAGGCGTGCTGGCGGCAGCGGCGCTGCGCTGCATCGGCGGCCAGATGCAGGGCCGGCTGGTGTTCAACAAGCCCGAGGACCGCGACCGCGCCCGCAAGATGGGCGTCAAGGACCCCGACGCCAAGTTCTCGATGAACGAGATGGCTTCAGGCGATGTGATGTTCGCCGCCACCGGCGTCACCGATGGCAGCATGCTGTCGGGCGTGAAGTTCGGCCCTGGCCACATCACTACCGATACCGTGGTGATGCGCTCTGCCACCGGCACCGTGCGCTGGATCAAGAACCGCAGAAAAGTGTGACCCGGCCGGACAAGGCATTCCTGGATGTCGAACGCTCGGTAACGGGCCGGCGCTGGGTGCCGCGTCTCGCTGTTGACCGCATGGCCGAGGCCATCAGCCAGCAGGCGGGCGTGAACCCGGTGCTGGGACGCCTGCTGGCGGCGCGCGGGCAAACGCCTGAAACCGCTGACAGCTTTCTCAACCCGACGCTGCGTGACCTGATGCCGGCGGCTGCCGCGATGGCTGACCTGGATGCCGGGGCGGACCGGCTGGCCCGCGCCATCATGCAGGCTGAGAAGATCGGCATCATCGGTGACTATGACGTCGACGGCATGACCTCCTCGGCGCTGATGCACCAGTTCCTTGCCGCCGCCGGCGCCGATGCCCGGGTGCACATTCCGCACCGGGTCGAGGAAGGCTACGGCCCCTCCGTCGCTGCCGTCGAGGACCACAAGGCTGCAGGCGTCCGGTTGCTGCTGACCCTCGACTGCGGGGTGATGGCGCACGACCCGCTGCTCAGGGCGGGCGAACTGGGGATGGATACGGTGATCGTGGATCATCACCAGGCCGGCGAAGAGCTTCCCGTGGCCCAGGCCGTGATCAACCCCAACCGGTTGGACGACGCTTCCGGCCAGGGGGCCTTGTGCGCTGCCGGGGTGGCGATGGTGCTGATCGGCGCCACGGTGAAGGTGTTGCGGGCAAGGGGCTGGTGGTCCGATGCGCGGCCCGAGCCGGACATGCTGGGCATGCTCGACCTCGTGGCGCTGGCGACCGTGTGTGACGTGGTGCCGCTCACCGGCCTCAACCGGGCGTACGTCCGTCAGGGGCTGAAGGTCATGGCCCGCCGCAGCCGGCCCGGTCTGGCGGCGCTGGCCGACGTGGCGCGGCTGAGCCGGGCGCCTGACGCCCATGCGCTGGGCTTCGTTCTGGGCCCGCGTCTCAATGCGGCCGGGCGCATCGGTTCGGCCATGGACGGGTTTGCCCTGCTGACCTCGGCAGACCGGGGACACGCCTCGCAGCTGGCGCAGGCGCTGGAAGAGATGAACAAGAAGCGCCAGGCCATCGAGATGGCGACGGTGGACCGTGCTGTCGCGCAGGCTGAGGACATGCTGGGCCAACAGGCCAGTCTGCCAGTGCTGGTGGTGGCGGGCGAAGGCTGGCACCCCGGCGTGCTGGGCCTTGTCGCGGCGCGGCTGAAGGAGCGCTTCAACAAGCCCGCCTTCGCGCTGGGACTGCCGAAGGATGGCTCGCCCGCGGCAGGCTCTGCCCGGTCGATCTCCGGCGTCAACCTGGGCGCGGCGGTCCGCGCGGCGGTCGAGGCCGGTGTGGCGGTGAAGGGCGGCGGCCACGCCATGGCTGCAGGCATCACCGTCGAGCCTGCCCGCATCGGTGCGCTTCGCGCCTTTCTGGAAGAACACCTTGCGGCCGAGGTGGAGGCGGTCAGCGAGGCCGGAACCCTGTCCATAGATGCGGCCATCGCGGCGTCGGCCGTGTCTGCCGCCTTTATCGAGGATCTGGACCGGGCAGGCCCGTTCGGCCAGGCCAATCCGGCGCCGCGTTTTGCCCTGCCCGCCCACCGTGTCACCTATGCCGGGCTGGCCGGATCAGACCACG
>JAZBOA010000565.1:0-4626 GCA_036350935.1 Anderseniella sp.
ATGTCGACCACGTGGCACTTGATGTCGAGCAGGCCCAGCTCGAAGATCGCGAACAGCCCGCACGGGCCAGCTCCAACGATCACGACATCGGTTTCAATCGCCTGTGCTGTCATCGGCGAGGTCTCCTTCAAGGATTGTGAATAGGCAGCCGGGAACGGTCGCCGCTGCTCAGAACTGCTTTTCGGGAACCCGCAGCACGAGGCCGTCAATGTCGTCGGACACGCGGATCTGGCAGGACAGGCGCGATGAGTCCTTCACGTCGAAGGCGAAGTCAAGCATGTCTTCTTCCATCTCGGACCGCTCGGCCAGCTTCTCGGCCCATTCGCCCTGCAGGTAAACGTGGCAGGTGGCGCAGGCGCACGCGCCGCCGCAGTCGGCATCGATGCCTGGCACCATGTTCTTTACGGCCACTTCCATCACGGACATGCCGTTGTCGCCCTCGACGGTGTGTTCGGTGCCATTGTGTTCAATGAAGGTGATCTTCGCCATGTCGCTTTCCGGTTTACTGCACGTGATGCAAACTTGTTTGCATACACTCAATATTTCCCAGCCCTGTAGCTAGGCCGGATGGGCCGAAAATGCAACAGAAACCATCGCTATACCGCGCCCGTCACGCACTTGTGCGACAATAGGAAACGGCAGCCAGACAAAGGCCGGCAAACCGCACGCCACGGGTACCACGCTTCAATAGCCGGTCAACCAGCCAGCCGGGACAGCTCCGCGACGAAGACATCACGGGCCTTGCGCAGATCCTGCAGGTCGCGGGCATCACCTGCCCCGCCGTCATAGCCGGCCGCTTCGAGCCGTTCGGCCACGTCGGCGATCTCCCATACGCCCACCGCCCGGGCAGCCCCTTTGAGCGTGTGCGAGGCCTGTTTCCAGGCGCCCGCACTGGTGCAGGCGGCAAGTTCGGAAAGCTGGTTCTCGAGCTGCATGCTGAACAGCCGCAGCAATTCGCCCTGCAGATCCGCATCGCCCAGAGTGTATTGATCAAGATGATCGAAATCGATGACGCCTGCGCCGTGCCGCGCGGCATCGTGCCCTTTCCGGTCCTGGTTGTGCACGCGAGTAACTCCGTTGGCCATCCCTGCTCCATCCCGGCGGGAAGTATGCTTGAAACTTGCGTAAGACAGGTTGCAGAAACCGTTCAAATTCGATTCATTTCTGTGCACGACGTTAACCAATTGTGCAGAAATACAGGTTGATGTCCGGTTTTTGCGTCGAACCGCCATGGCTTTTGCATTAGAGTTTCAAGTTGGACGCACGGGTGGGACTCCGGCTTTCCGCCGCCGAAAGCACACAATGACGGGGTAACGGCGCTGGTGGCCGGAATCTTGACTCACCCATCCGTGTGGGAATGAAAGTCATCAGGCGGTCCGGAGGCCTCCGGTTTTCCGGTGCGGGCAGCCTGGTTGATGTAAGTGATTTAGTTGCGGGGAAGCATAGTGATGTCGAGTGAAGTCAACCAGCCGCGCCGCGCGTCGCGCCGCAACCGGCGGCCTGCTGAACAAGCCGACGACCAGCAGGTACAGCAGGACGCCATGGAGCGCCGCCACCTGGAAGCGCGCGAACAGCGCCGCCGCGAGGCCATGCTGCGCGGCCACCCCGCCAACGAGAACGACGCCTTCGTCGCCAATTCGCTCAGCGCCATCCGCCGGCGCACCTCAACCACGCCGATCTGGACCGCCGTAGTTGTCTCGATGGTCTGGCTGATGGTGTGGATCGTCCTCTACGTCCCTGCCCTTGCGCAGCTCGGCAGCCCCTTCAGCCTCGAGAACCTGCCGGTCACCATGCGCACCCTGATGATCGCGCTGGTGCCCGCGGCGGGCTTCGTGACCATCGGTTACCTGACCTATCGCGCCAACCAGATGAACAACGTCTCGCAGGCACTGATGCAGACAGCCATGCGCCTGGTCCGCCCGCAGGACATCGCCACCGAGAGCCTGTCATCGGTGTCGCAGCTGGTGCGCCGCGAGGTTGACCAGCTGGTCGGCGGCGTTGAGCACGCGGTGCAGCGCGCTTCCGAGCTCGAAGGCGTGATCCACAAGGAAATGGCCAACATCGAGCGCGCCTTCGGCGCGAACGAGGAACGCATCCGGCTGATGCTGGAAGGCCTCGAGCGCCAGCGCAACGCCCTGCACGAGACCGGCCTGGTCATCGGCAGCGAGGCGCAGCCCCTGCTCGGCCGCCTCGAAGAGAACACCCAGGGCCTGTCGGGCCTGATCGCCAATGCGTCGTCGACGCTGGCCGCCCTTGAGCACAACCTCAAGAACACTACCGCCGAACTGGCCCATACCGTGGACGAGATTTCCAGCCGCGCCAGCTATGTCGGCACCGAGATTTCCGGCCAGACCGCGCGCATGGAGCAGATGTCGGGCACCCTGGTTTCCGAGATGCGCCTGTTCTCCGACAACGTATCGAACCAGGTGTCGGTGATGCAGGATACCGCCCAGCGGCTGAATGCCGAAGGCATGCAGTTTGGCGACGGCCTGCGCATGCTGGAAGGCAGCGTGTCCGGCGCCATCCGCGAAAGCCTCGACGAACTGCGCACCGTGCGCAGCGAAGTCTCCGGTGGCCTGGAAGAGATCACCTCCTCGCTGTCCGGCCAGCTGCGCAGCGCCAGCGAAGAAAGCTCCGAACTGCTGCGCACCATTGGCGACAGCGTTGCCGGCAACATCCGCTCTGCCTCGGGAGATGTCGTACACACCGTCGAGGCGTCCTCGGCGAGCGTCGCCGAGCAACTTCGTGCGATGGCCGACCAGAATGCCGGTCTCATTGTCAGCGCCGGCCAGCTCGTCACCGACACCGTACGCGCATCCAGCGCCGACATCGTCAAGTCGGTAGAGGCCTCCTCTGCCGGCGTGGCAAGTCAGCTCAAGGCAGTTGCCGACGAGAACGTCAGTTTGATCACTGCCTCCGGCGAATCCGTGACCAAGGCCGTGCGCTCGACCTCGGGCAATGTCGTCACCACGATGCAGTCGACCTCCGACGCCATCGTCGGCCAGCTGAAGACTGTCGGCGAGGACGTGGCCCAGTCTGTTCAGGTCACCTCCGAAGTGGTGCTGCGCAACCTCAACGAAGTGGGCACCGAGGTCACTGACCGGGTGCAGTCGGCCGGCAACAACGTGGTCGAAAGCCTTCAGACGACCGGCGAGACGGTGGCCTCGAGCCTCGAAACGACCAGCGTCAAGGTGGCCGAGCAGCTGCGCGCATCTGGCGAAGAGATCGCCCGCAATACCGAGATTTCCTCCGAGGCGCTGCTCGATTACATCAACGAAAGCGGCCAGAAGGTCTCCAAGGCCATCGAGCAGGCAGGCACCGGTGTCGCCAACCGGCTCGAGGGCTCGACCGGCGAAATGGCAAACCTGCTCAATTCGTCCGTGGAGAAGGTCACCGAACGCCTGACCGCAGCGTCTGCCGCCGTCGGCGAACAACTCGACCTGTCTGGCGACTCGCTGACCGAGAAGTTGCTGTCGATCTCGGGCGAGTTCGTGCAGAACGTCGCCACCGCCCGCGATGAAGTCTACACCTACATGGAAGACGTGTCCGGCAAGATGACCGGCACCCTGGAAAAGGCCTCTGGCGACCTGTTCAAGCGTTTCGAGACCATTACCGACGAGATCACCGGCAAGCTGGAAACCTCGGCCGGCACCCTGTTCAACCGCGTCGAGACCGCCACGTCGCTGATGTCAGGCCACCTCGACGAGTCGACGGCGCGGCTGTCTGGCCAGATCGAGGAAACCTCGGACGCCATGGTGGTTCGCCTCGAAGGCGCCACCTCGCGCATGGCTGAACTTCTCGATCAGGCTTCTCTGGGCATGACCGGCAACCTCGACAAGACCACCTCGGCGCTGACCGAACGGCTGAATACGTCGTCTGCCGAATTGACTGGCAAGCTGCAGCATGCCACCACGGCGCTGGCCGAGTTGCTGGACAGCACTTCAGCCGACCTGACAGGCAAGCTGGAAACGACCACCCGCTCGCTGTCCGAGCGCCTCAGCAGCAATGCCGGCGAACTGACAGGCAGGCTCGAGGACGCAACGTTGCGCATCGCCAACGTGCTGGACGAAGCCTCGGTCGAGATGACCGGCAAGCTCGACTCTACCGCCAACGCGCTGGCCGACCGCCTCGATTCATCGTCGGGCGCCATGACCAGCCGCCTCGACGAGGTGTCGCTGCTGCTCACCGACCGCCTCGACACCACTTCATCGAGCCTGACCACCCGCCTCGATAGCGTGGCCGACACCATGACCACCCTGATGAGCCAGCTGGAGGAACGCTCCGGCACCGTGCTCAACCAGATCGAGGGCATGTCCGGCCAGCTCGATTCAACCACTTCGCAGTGGTACGCCCACGTCGAGAAGGCCAACAGCGAAATGGCCTCGCGCTTCGAGAAGACCACGCAGGACGTTGCCGAAACCATGGAGAAGTCCGGCGAGGCCATGTTCATGCGCCTTGAGGCCAACTCCCGCGACATGGGCAAGCGCTTCGACCTCGCCAACTCGCTGCTGGAAGAGATGACCTCAGACGTCATCACCCGCATGGACTCCACCGGCGAAGCCTTCTCGAAAATGCTCGACGAGCGCGCCGAGCGCGTGTTCAACGAGCTGGGCAGTGCCCGCACCG
>JAZBOA010000566.1:0-2402 GCA_036350935.1 Anderseniella sp.
ACAATGAACAGCCGCACATCAGCGTGGGCGCGGATGGCCCGCTTGCGCTCGCCGACGCCCCGCAGTGCGACTGGCAGCAGGCTGCCGGCGGCAGCACGCTGAATAAAGCAGAGGTGACGGTAACAGGCGAACCCGGCCGGCAGATCGCAGATCTGGGTGCTGATCGGGAAGTACTTGTGCCGGCGCAGGCAGACCAGGTCGTGGTCATGGACCATGCGCACGGTGGGAAGGCGCCGCGACAGGGCGGCGACCCGTGCGGCGTCTTCCAACTTGTGGATCAGCAGGACGTCGGGCCGGAAACGAGCGATCAGTGAGTCAGTGCTGCCGCTGTCCTCAAATACGGACAGGTAATCCGGGCGCGGGGAGGAGTCTGCGTGCAACAGTGCCTGGGGCCAGCCCCGCGCGGTCAGCGCGGCCGCCATGTCATGCAGGATCTGCTCGACTCCGCCGTAAAAGCCGGCGCGCTCGTGGATGTGAAGCACGCGCATGCGCTTAGTCCGCCAGCTCGAGACGTTGAAGAATCGTGCCGATGTGATCGACCAGCCGTTGTTCCCGGTAGTAGTCCACGTAAGCGTTGCGCGCGTTCTCCGCGATCCGTGCGCGCTCTTCCTCGTTGTCGAGAAAATAACTGCACTGCTCAAGCATGTCGCTCATGTCCCACTTCAGCGGCACGTAGGTCTCCCCGGCAACGAGTACGTCCGGTTCGGTCTTGATGTGCTCGACTGATGGCTTCATCAGCAATGCGCCGAAGTACATCGCCTCGTAATCTTTGGGTGTATATTCACACCATCCCGACGGTGATACAAAGATTCGGCTCTGTGACATCTCGCGATAGTATTCCGAGAATGACACCTTACCGGTCGATGATACGACGTTGTAGCTGTCTGGCAATTCATTCAGCGTGCTGATGGTGTTTTCGCGATGTTTGCGCGTCCAGCCCTTGTAGAGGGTGGCACGGCAATAGACATCGATGCTCTTCTTGCGCTGACGCATTGCATCGATCGCTGCCTTAGCCTTGGCCTTGGCGAACCTGTGTGGCTTGTCCTTGCCGAGCAGGACGATGTCTTTCTTTCCCTCGGCGAGATAGATCATGCGCTTCCACAGGCCGAAGTTCCATCCGAGCATCAGCTTGGGATAATATTCCGGGGCCAGTTGGGATTGGAAGAGGTCGGTCCAAACCTCGGACAAGATGCTGTCCTCGGCCAGTCCGATTTGGACCAGATATTCGATGAATTTCGAGCCGCCAAGAAAGCGCTGCTCATAGTCCTTCCAGTCGGTGTTGAGATACTGTTTCAGGTAGACATCGATATAAGGCATGATGCCGAAGAACGGGCTTTGATTGCCGTCGGCATAATCGAAATGGGCAATCTTCTGCTCTGGGCGCTTGTGCCGCAGTTCGCGATAGAAATCGTTGAGCTTGTGCCGGTCGGTGTCCCAGGGAACGGAAATGACGATCAAATCCCCGTCGAAAGCGCAGGCCTGGCGAAATTTCTCCTGAATGTCGTCGCTGATCAGTTCTTTAGATTTCAAGCCAAATCGTGAATGCAGGGAATCGGCATAATGAATGAAGGGATACAAAGATCCATGGCCAAAGCCGGTGTTGGACAGAATCAGTGCTTTCACGTTGGCCTCCTCAAGACGGTTTTGTTATCGGGGTTCACCGGCGAACTCGACGGCGCATCGGTACGCGAGGTCGCACGCTTCCGGCGCTTGGTGCGTCCTCTTGAGGTGCCGGGTGAAGCGGCCCGATGGCACGGTTCTGATGCCGAGGCCTCCGGATAGGCCGCGGCTGTTGGCCTTGGGGCGGGCTTTCAGGTTCGGGCTCATCCTGCCGCGCCCGCATATCCGCACTGCAAGGATGGTAACCAAAGGGTGCCGAATTTGCCACGCTTGCCTCGCCGGCCGGTCTGCGACATGCTGGCGGCAGGATTGAGCCTTTCTCGACAGGCCGACACCGAATGCCGCTTCCCCCCGAACTGTTTCCCGAGCCGATCAGCCTCAAACAGATCATCTTCGTGTTGATGACACTGGGCTGGTTCGTGGTGTCGATTCCGGCGACGATGCGGTTTGCCTGGATGGACCGCGTGTGTATCGGTGGCATCCTGTTCATGGCGATCAATCCGGTCGATGTGACCTTCTTCAGCTACACCAATTACCGGGGCGATATCCGCGGCATCGAATTCGGTGTCACCGACTGGCTGACCATCACCTTGATCGTTGCGATGCAGTATGCACCGCGTTGGCGCAAGCGCAAGCTGTATTACCGCAATCCCAACGAGATACTCATGGGTCTGTATCTCGGCTGGTGCATACTCTCCATTGCCGTCGCCATTGTGCCGCAGTTCGCATTCTTCGGCGTGACGCGCTTGTTGCGTGCCTACGCGCTGTTCTGGGTGGCTTAC
>JAZBOA010000567.1:0-2236 GCA_036350935.1 Anderseniella sp.
CCGCTGGCGAAGGTGCAGGTTTGGCGCTTGTCGCTGTATTATTTCTTCGTATTCGGTGCCTTCGTGGCACTGGCGCTGTGGATGCCGCACTACCTGATCGACGTCTATGGCGTTGATGTGAAGACGGCGGGCATGGCAGCCGCGTCGTTCAGCCTTTCGGCCAGCCTGTTTCGGGCCTATGGCGGGCACCTTTCGGACAAGTTCGGTGCGCGCGCGGTGATGTACTGGACCTTCGGTTTCTCGATGCTATTCCTGTTCATGCTGTCCTATCCGCCGACCGATTACATTATCGCCGGCAAGGAGGGGCCGATCGCCTTTTCGACCAGCATGGGGTTTTGGCCCTTCATCGCGGTTCTGTTCGCGCTGGGCTTCTTCATGAGCCTCGGAAAGGCGGCCGTGTTCAAGCATATCCCTGTCTATTACCCGCATCATGTGGGTGCCGTGGGCGGTCTGGTCGGCATGATCGGTGGCTTGGGCGGCTTTATCCTTCCCATCGCCTTCGGTGCCCTGCTGGACCTGACGGGTATCTACACAAGCTGCTTTGCCCTGCTGTTCGGCCTTGTCGCAAGTGCGCTCGGCTGGATGCACCTGTCGATCCGCGTGATGGAGCGCAAGGCGCATGGCGAGGTCCTGGACCGCTTGCCGCAGCTTCCCGAGATGCAAGAGGTCCATCACCCAGAGCGCACTGCGATGCCACGCGTTCTTGACGACTGGCAGCCGGAAAACGCCCAGTTCTGGAATGATAAAGGAAGGGCAATTGCGCGGCGCAACCTCTGGATCTCGATCCCTGCGCTGTTGCTGGCCTTTTCTGTCTGGATGGTCTGGTCCGTCGTGGTGGCCCGACTGCCCGCGATCGGCTTCGATTTCACACCGGGTCAGTTGTTCTGGCTGGCCGCCTTGCCGGGCCTTTCGGGCGCGACCCTGCGGATCTTCTACAGCTTCATGGTGCCGATCTTCGGCGGGCGGCTGTGGACGACGCTGTCGACCGCCTCGCTGCTGCTGCCCGCGATGGGCATCGGCTATGCGGTGCAGAACCCCGAGACGCCCTATCTGATCTTCCTCGTGCTGGCGCTTCTGTGCGGGTTCGGCGGCGGCAACTTCGCGTCGAGTATGGCCAATATCGGCTACTTCTTCCCGAAGGCCGAAAAAGGCAATGCGCTGGCGCTGAACGCGGGTCTTGGGAACCTCGGCGTCTCGGTCATGCAGTTCCTCGTGCCCATCGTCATCACGGCGGGTGTGTTCGGAGCCATCGGCGGTGAGCCCGTGACCCTGTCCGACGGTGGGCAGCTTTGGATGCAGAACGCAGGCTTCGTCTGGGTGCCCTTCATCCTTGCGGCGACCATCGCGGCCTGGCTGGGCATGAACGACATCGCGGACGCACGCGCCAGCTTTGCCGACCAGGCGGTGATCTTCGGACGCAAGCAGAACTGGCTGATGTGCATCCTCTACACCGGCACCTTCGGCAGCTTCATCGGCTATTCCGCGGGCTTCCCGCTGCTGACCAAGCTGGCCTTCCCCGAAGTCAACGCACTGAACTACGTTTTCCTCGGGCCGCTCGTGGGGGCACTGAGCCGTGCCGCCACAGGCTGGATCTCGGACAAGTTCGGCGGTGGTCGCGTGACCTTCTGGACCTTCGCGGCGATGATAGTGGCCACCTTCGGCGTGATTACCTTCCTCGGGCTTGGATCGTTCATCGGCTTCTTCGCCTGCTTCATGGCGCTGTTCTTCCTGACCGGTGTCGGCAATGCCTCCACCTTCCAGATGATCCCGGTGATCATGGGCCGTGAAATTCCGCGCCTGATGCCGCACCTTGGTGTCGAGGAACGCAAGCGGCAGATCGCGATGGAATCCGGGGCCATCGTGGCCTTCACCTCGGCGATCGCGGCTTACGGCGCCTTCTTCATCCCCAAGGCCTACGGGACGTCCATCGCGATGACCGGGTCCGCCGTGGGGGCGCTCTGGGGCTTCCTGATCTTCTACGTGATCTGCGTCGTCATCACCTGGGCGGTCTACACGCGCCCCGGCGGCCTTCTCCACGACATCGAGCGTGGTCGCACACCGCAGGGCACCGCCGCCCAGCCTGCAGAATGATCCAATTGAATTACTGGGCGGCGCAGTTCGCCGCCCGCACCCAGACACCCGAAAGGACAGCCCAATGAGCCATCTGCTCGACAAACTGAACTTCTTCCAGAGCAAGGAACTGGAGCAATTCTCGGACGGTTGGGGTCAGACCACC
>JAZBOA010000568.1:0-10787 GCA_036350935.1 Anderseniella sp.
CTGCTCTACCACGCGGCCCTGATCGCCAACCAGGCCTATGACGTGCGCTCGGAAATCCTTGGTGACTATCCGAATGCCGACAAGGCCTGAGTCTCGACCCCGGGCAGTGCGGAGGTCCAGTACGTCTACCTCTACAGCAAACAGTGCAACGCCCAGGTCGTTGCTGTTCGCGGCACTGTCAATGACGTGAACTGGGAGCTCGACAAGGACACTCGGGGGGCATGGACCAGCGCACCGGCATCGTGCCCGTACAGCGGGGTTCAGAACCGCAGCGTAAGCCATCTACAGGGACGTCTGGCCAAGATTGCGCAAGGACACAAAGTTATACCTGACCGGCCATTCGCTGGGTGGCGCCGTTGCTGCGATACTCGGTATCTACCTGATGAATGAACAGTTCGATATCGCTGGCATCTAAACGTTCGGACAACCAAAGTTCACCGACGCAGAAGGAGCACGAGCCTGCCGGCAGCTGCCCCTGCTGAGGGTCGTCTACCAGAATGATGTGGTCGCGACGTTTCCCAACGAAACGGCAGGCAGCAAGCAGTCTTATGCCCACATCGGCCCGGTGGTGAACCTGCTGCAGGGACCGCATTACCTCTATCTCGACCGCGAGCAGGCACTGCGCTTTTCGCAAGACTCGTTGCGCAGGCTTTTCACCCGGATAAGCGTACCGGACCACAAGATGTAGTGGTATCTGCAGGGCCTCAAGGACAAGCTCGACCATGCAATCAGGGTCGATCCCCGTGACCGGGAGAAACACATCGTCCGCCACAAGGCCGGAACAGGCGTGGAAACCGCACCCACCAAAAAGCAGTTCAACTTCAACCGGCATTGAAGTCCCGTCTTGCCGACCACCTTGTTGGGACATTCCGGGGGCGCTGGCTTGGCCGTTTATGACCATGTTAGTTGTTGGGGGCCAGCGGACATGGTCGCTACTCTATGCTGGTGGATTGACCAATGCTCAGGACCGCCGAGACAGGCGTGCTTTCGACTGAACTTTGTCGGCAGAAAGGGCGTCAGCGTCCTTGCAGAGGCGCATGACTGAGTTGGCTGCATGTTGCCAGAGACACCTGCGAACGTTGAAAACCGACGGCATGACAAAGGGTGCTCAAAACACAAGAATTGCACCATACGTCGCAATCGGCCTTGTTCGTCCTAGATAACCTTTTATTTCGCTCGGTCAGGGATCCTCCTTTTGAAAGCCCGAGCCCGGTATGCGCGACCGGCTTCACCACGCCATTACCTAAGGTCTTGCCGATGACCACCTCCAAGTCCCCGACTGTGAGCCGAAAGCATTTCCACCCCAAGGGGAAGATGCCCACCGAACACACCCGCGCGGTGCTCGACGCGGCGCGCGCACGGCTGCCCTTTCACGACAGACGCGACTTCGAAGAATGCGAGCGCGGTCTGATCGCGCGGATGGAGGAAAAGCGGATCACGGCGGATGCCGGGCACGATGCGTGGGACATGGGCAAGTTCGACTTCATCGACCAGGCGGACGACTACGACAGCATCCACCCCTCGCTCCTGCGGCAGGCCAAGCTAAATCAGGATTATGGGCTCTACGAAGTCATCCCCGGCATCTATCAGATCCGTGGTTTCGACCTCTCGCAGATGACGTTCGTCCGTGGCAAGACCGGCTGGATTATCTTCGACGTGTTGCTCTCGGCCGAGACGGCGCGAGCGGGGCTCAAGCTTTTCCGTGAACATGTGGGCGGCGATCTGCCCATCACCGCCGTGGTCTATTCCCATAACCATGTCGATCATTGGGGTGGCATCAAGGGTGTCGTGTCGGAGGAGGATGTGCGCGTCGGCAAAGTGGAGATCATCGCCCCAGTAGGCTTCATGGACAACACGGTCGCCGAAAACGTCTATGCCGGCAATGCAATGAACCGGCGAGCGTTCTTCCAGTACGGCATTCTTCTTCCGGTCGACCCCTACGGCTTCGTCACGCAAGGGCTCGGCCAGGGCACATCGCGTGGCGCGGTCACTCTGATCCCGCCCACTCGGATCGTCAGCGAGGCTTACGAGGAACTCGAAGTCGACGGCATTCACATGGTATTCCAGAGCACCCCTGACAGCGAGGCACCGTCGGAGATGAACACCTACATTCCATCAATGAAGGCGTTGTGGATGGCCGAAAATGTCACCCATTGTCTGCACAACCTGTACACGCTCCGGGGCGCACCGGTGCGCGATGCTCTCAACTGGTCGAAATACATCGCCGAGGCTCTCTACCGGTTTGGCAACGAGGCTGAAGTGATGTTCGCTTCCCATCACTGGCCGCGCTGGGGCAACGAGCGTATTCAGGAGGTGCTGCGCGCCCAGCGCGACATCTACGCCAATATGCACAACCAGGTGCTGCACCACGCGAACAACGGCGTGACGATCAACCAGATCCACAACGTCTACACCGTGCCGGAGGAATTGCAGAAGCACTGGCACGTTCGCGGCTACCACGGCTCGCCCGAACATAATGCCCGAGGCGTTATCCAGCGCTATCTGGGCTATTGGGACTGCAACCCGGCGACGCTCATCCCCCCATCGCCCGAAGATGCCGCGCCAGTCTACGTACGTATCATGGGCGGGCCGGCCACGATACTGCCAGAGGCAGCACAGCTTTGCGCCGCAGGCGATTACAAGATGGCTGTAGAGCTTCTCAACAAGCTCGTCCTTGCCGAGCCCGACAATCGGGAAGCGCGGGACCTTATGGCGGATGCGCTTGAACAAATTGGCTATCAGCAGGAAAATCCGGGGCTGAGAAACAGCTTTCTCGCCGGGGCGTTCGAGCTGCGCTCTGGCATTCCCGCAGGTGCGATCCCCAAGACGGCGAGCGCAGATGTGATGCGGGCGATGTCGACGGAGCTGTTCTTGAATTTTCTCGGTATCCGGCTCGATAGCGCCAAGGCAGCAGGTCACCGCTACACCATGAACCTTCGGACGCCGGACACGGGCGAGGAATTCATTGTCGAAGTGGAAAACGCGACGCTTACCAATATCAAAGGGTATCAGGCGGCCAACGCCGACCTGACACTCACCATTAATCGTTCTGCGCTGAATGAAACCCTGATCGGCACAAAGACTTTGGAGGCGCATATCGCAGATGGCTCCGCGACATTTGAGGGTGACCCCACTATCCTGCGGACGTTGGCTGGCATGCTGGTCGACTTCACGCCGACATTTGAAGTCTTCCCGGGTACGCGAGCCGAGGCACCAACGGCGATCAATCACGACCCGTTTGACCTAGAAGAAATGAAACGGGTGATTCCGGAGTAATGCCTGGTTAAGTCAGCCACTCACCTTTCCGCTGTTGGCAGCGCTTCGGGAGTAAGATCTGCGTCACAGGAGATGGATCGAAATGCTGTCCAGTTTGCAGCTCAAGCGCGAAAATATCGGTGCTGATCTCGTCGCCGGTGCGACCTTCGCCGTCGTCAACGTGCCCTATAGCATGGCCAGCGCGGTGCTGGCCACGATCAATCCGGTGGCGGGCCTCTACGCGCTGATGATCGCGATGCCGGTGGGCGCGATTTTCACCGGATCGGTGTTCATGAACGTCTCGACGACCGGGGCGCTTTCCGTCACCACCGGTGAGGCGCTCTACTCCTTCGAGGGCGAGGCGAAGATGGGCGCGCTGGTGGCGTTGGTTCTCCTCGTGGGGGCGTTCCAGCTTGTCTTCGGGCTTCTTCGGTTTGGCAAGCTGATCCGATTCGTCTCCAACGCCGTGATGACCGGCTTCATCACCGGTATCGCCTTGTTGATCATGTTCGGCTCGGTATCGGACATCACGGGCTTCTCGAGCGACCAGCCGAACCACATCCTGCGTCTTGCCGATACCGCGCTCAACTGGCGGATCCTGGACCCCGAGACGCTCGCCCTCGGGGTCACGACGATCGTCCTGATCCTCGCCTTCCAGCGCACGCCCGCGCGGAAGTTTGCGCTGATCCTCGCGCTGGCGGCGACGACGGGCGTCGCCCTCGTCACGGCGCAGCTTGCCGGCGGCGGCACGGCGGTGCTGGTGGGCGACGTGGCGAGCATTCCGCGCAGCCTGCCCACCCCGATAGTGCCCGACCTCACGCTTCTGCCCGCACTTGCCCTTTCGGCATTCGCTATCGCCGTGATTGGGCTGATCCAGGGCGCCGGGGTCGGCCAGAACTACCCGAACCCTGATGGCACCTTTCCAGACACCTCTCGCGACTTCCTGGGGCAGGGCGCGGCAAATCTCGCTGGGAGTGCCTTCGGCGCGATACCGGTCGGCGGTTCAATGTCGGGCACGGCAGTGACTGTCCGGGCGGGGGCCCGGTCGCGCTGGACGAACATCTTTGCTGGCGCCTTCGTCGTGCTGATCGTCCTGTTGCTGGTCGATCTGGTCAAGCTGGTGCCGATGGCGGGGCTCGGTGGACTGCTCCTGGTTGTGGGCTTCCAGAACATCCAGCCGGAGTCAATCCGTGCGGTCTGGGCCACGGGGCGGACGGCGCGGGCGGCCATGGTGGCGACCTTCGTTGCAACCCTGGTGCTGCCTCTGCAATTCGCCATCCTGCTCGGGGTCGCCCTGTCGTTCATTCTGCAGATCCTGCGGATGTCGAACCGGATCGAGGTGCGCGAGTTCGAGCTTGTCGAGGGTGGTTTTCCCGTCGAGCGTGCGGCGCCACTGTCACTGGGGCCGGGGGAGGTGCGTGTCCTGCGTATCCGGGGTTCGCTGTTCTTCGCCTCGGCGCAGACACTCGAGGCGCAGCTTCCGTCGGTGGATGAAGCCAAAGGTACCGCGCTGATCCTTATTCTGCGCGACATCGACGATCTGGGCAGCACCGTGATCCGCCTCCTGACGCGGTATGCCGGCACTTTACAGCGTGCAGGCGGTACGCTCATGCTGACTGGCGTGAACGAGGACCTTTTCGGTCAGCTGGCGCGGACGGGTCTTCTGGCATCCGTGGGGGCGGACAACGTGTTCATGGAGCGCCCCGAACTGGGTGCTGCCTTGAACGATGCAATCGCCGCCGCGCGCGCCCGTCTGTCTGAGCGTCCGTCATGAGTGGCGCCGATGCCAGCTGTCGAATGAACGATACACAATGTCGTCCCGCCTTATCGGAATCGTCGTGTTTGCTCAGATGTTCGACGTCGGGCTTTGGCATTGCTCCGGTAGCGGCTCTTGCCTGCTTCACGACACCGGGCTTGTGCTGCGCTGGCTGATCGCGGCCCTCGGTGCCGTGTCGCGCAGCGCATCCACACGCATCGCCTCGTTGCCGTCGCCGCCAGAGGTTGCTGTTGAACTTGTCATTCTTGACGCAACGTGAATCTTGCCATCGGACATATACTGCGCGGGACCGTCCGGGTACCCTCCTTTCAGGGCGAATTGAACCAAATGTTACATTTGGTTTGCGAGGTCTGTGATAGGAATTTTCCGTCAGGGAGAAGCCGGTTTAAGATGGCTTGGAGCTGGCCGGTTCAGTAATGGCGATTGCCTTAAAGACTAGTCGGACCTTGCTCATCGATATCCCGGCAAATTGCGTCGCATTCGCCTTGGGGGCGCGCTGTTCTGCGGTGTTAGAATGAGTTGGGCCCGTTTTGTGCAGGCTGAGCCAGAGGAGACCAAGATGAGTGATCTCGTAGTGCTTGATTTTGACGGTGTCGATACTGCCGATGCGATGCTCACAAAGCTGCGCGCGCTCAAGAAGCAGGAATTGATCGACCTTCTCGACGCCTGTGTCGTGGTGAGGCCCGAGGAAGGTGATATCCAGATCAAGCAGTCCGTGAACATGACTGCCCTTGGCGCATCATCGGGTCTGAGCACCGGGGCTATCGTCGGTGCGCTTGCTGGCTTGCTCGCATTGAACCCGCTGGCTGGCATGGCCATGGGCGGGCTCGCCGGCGCTGCGATGGGAGCGCTCGGCGGACGGCTTTCCGACTTCGGGATCGACGATGGTTTTATCAAGGAACTGGGCGCCACAATCAAGCCGGGCAGCTCGGCGCTCTTCCTGCTCGTCGCCAAGGCAACGCCGGACAAGGTGATCGCTGAGACAGCGAAGTTCTCGCCACGTGTGCTGAAGACCTCTCTCTCGAAAGATCAGGAAGACAGGTTGCGCAAGGGAATTGCAGCGGCTACCGGGACCGCGGGCGCCATCGCCGGATGAACCTTGCGCGCCGATTTGGTAAGCTGGTCTGCTCTCCTGCACTTTATTGGCGGCTTTGAGCGTTGTGCGGCTTCCAGCAGATAGGTCTAAGGACTGGGGGCCAGAGCTACGGTTTAACGGCTCTTTGGCATACCCCTGACTGTCCCTGAATTGCGAATGTTCAGCCTGCATGTCAATTGCTTTGCAGAATTGCCGATTCCAAGCCAGAATTACGCGATCCAGGTGCGGCTTGGTAGGAGAGGGCAGAAGTGACAGGTTTGCAGCGCTCGATGAATGTGGTCCTGGCTGCGCAGAACATCCTGTCCAAAACGGGATGGCTCTCTGAACAACCAGCGGATTTTCAGGAACGGACGAAGGCCATTGCGCGTTGGCGCAAGTTTCGTGCTGGCGAAAACCTCTACGAGGCGGGGGACGCGCCGGACGCCGTATTTGGCCTCGAAGACGGCTTCCTGGATGTGACTATTCCAATCTCTAAAGATGAGATGGTCAATATCTGGCGTGCGCAGCCAGGTTTCTGGATCGGCGACTCCGCGCTTCTGGCAGACAAGCCTAGGGGCATTTCTATCATGGCCCGTGTCGACTGCATGGTTCTAGTCATACCCGGCCCGGCCTTGCGACGTCATCTCTTAGAAATGCCGCAAGACTTCGCCTATTTTTATAAGCTTAGTTATAGCAATCTCGTGCTCACACTCCAGGTGCTGTCTGAAGTGCTGGCAATGTCGCCGCGGTCACGGTTTGCGCGCTTGCTCTTGCGGTTCGCTTCCAAGGAAGGCGTGGTCCGCATGACGCAAACCGAGCTCGGAGCGCTGTCCGGTATGAGTCGGGCCGCCTTCCGGCGGGCATTTTCTGATTTGATCAAAGACGGGGTAGTGAAAACGGAATACGGAGTGCTGCGCATACTGGATCGCGGCAGTTTGGAAAAGGCGGCACATTTTTAGTGGTCTTGCCGAGTTCGGTTGTCCAGGACGAAACTTGGGCATTGGCAGAGCTGTGCATCCGGCCAGTGGAGCATTTAGAGGGTTGCTCAACGTCTACGTTCGGCGGGGCCCGACAGGAGGCCCTTCCAGCCGGTGGCGCTCGAGCGCCCGGGCTGGCACGTCAGGTCGTTGGAATTGTCGGGGGCTTGAGTTCTTCAGCTTGCCGGAATGGGGCGTCGACAGCTAGATCGGTATGCAGGCACAACGGATGCTTGATAGGCAAATTGGGTGTTGGTGATCGGATGGGTCGGAAGACAACCTGGGAAGCACGTTGGTGGCAGCCGTCCATGGCGGGGCTCTATTTCGGCGGCATGTGGCTTGCCCTCACCTTTACGCCGTCGCTCACTCCGAGGCCGTGGCTTTTCCAGGGTGTTCTCGGCGGCATCGCCTTTGCCCTTGGCTACTGGTTCGGCGCAACTCTGATCTGGCTGTGGAACTACCTTGAGCTGCCAGTGGTGCCACCGCGCTGGAGGCGGCCCCTTTACTGGCTCCTGGTGCTTGCGACTGCCCTGCGCATCGGCTGGTATCTGTGGAATGCATCTGGGTGGCAGAACTCCACGCGGGAACTCATGGGCATGCCCGATGTCGAGGGCACGCATTATGTTCGGACCCTGCTGGTGTCCGCGGCAATAGCGTTGCTGCTGATCGGGCTGGTGTGGGCATTGATACGCAGCACCCGGTTCGTGGCCAGCATACCGCACAGCTACATCCAGCGTCGCGTCGCATCGGTTGTTGGCGGCGCCGTGTTTCTGGTGCTGCTGGTTCAAACAGTGAATGGAACGCTGGTCAGTACGGCGATCACGCTGATCAATGAGGCGCAGGCCACAATCGACGTCTCCGATCCACCAGGGGCCGTTCCGCCCGCCGAACCTGCGCGGTCCGGAAGCCCTGCTTCCCTCGTTGCATGGGATCGCCTGGGCAGGGCCGGCAAGCGGTTTGTACATGAAGGGCCTAGGAAGTCAGACATCGAAGCTTTTACGGGAAAGGAAGCCAAGGAGCCGATCCGGGTCTATGTCGGGCTGCGTTCGGCTGACGACACAGCAGACCAGGCGTCTTTGGCCTTGGAGGAACTTAAGCGCACGGGTGCGTTCTCTCGCAAGCTGCTCGTCATCGCCACCCCCACCGGCACCGGGTGGGTCGACAACCTTGGTATCGGGCCACTGGAGTACATGCATGGGGGAGACACGGCCGTTGTCGGGGTCCAGTATTCTTACCTGCAAAGCGCGTTTTCGCTGATCCTCGAGCCGGGTCGCAGCCAGGCTTCTGCTGCAGTGGTGTTTCAGACGATCTACAGGTACTGGCAGTCGCTGCCGAAAGAGCAGCGGCCGAAGCTTTATCTCTTCGGCCTCAGCCTTGGTTCTCATGGCTCGGAAACATCCGCACCGCTTTACGCCTTTGTAAGTCATGCCATAAGTGGCGCGGTGTGGGCGGGTCCGCCGTTCCGCAACGCCCTGTGGCGCAATGTCCAGCGAAACCGCAATCCGGAGTCCACCGCCTGGCTGCCGCATTTTGAGAACGCGTCGATGATCCGGGTCACAGGCCCCTATGACGGACCGGAAGCGGTCAGCGGTGGCTGGGGACCGATCCGGATAGTCTATGTGGTCAACCCATCCGATTCGATCGTGTTCTTCGAGGAGAACATGTGGTTTCGCGAGCCCGACTGGATGAAGCAGCCGCGCGGACCTGACCTGTCACCCCTGTTGCGATGGACTCCTGTCATTACGTTTTTGCAGGTCGGACTGGATATGCTGTTCGCAGCAGAAGTGCCACCCGGACACGGCCACAACTATGCGGTGGATGACTATGCCGATGCATGGATTGAAGTCAGCGCGCCGGAAGGGTGGACGCCGTCAGAGCTTGCCCGGCTGAAGGTAATGTTTGCTAACCGGTAGCGTGATCAGCCTCAGCCCTATAATTGTACCAAATGTTGCAATCGGTGCCAGCGGCCTATGTTACGGTTCACCGCTGTAAGAGAAGGAATGCTCCGCCTGTGCCGGGGGGAGGCATTGTTTTGCTTGTAAACCTCGGTTTGAAAGACAACAGATATGGCGCACATACAGTCCAACGGATTACCGCGGAAGTCAGGTGGTCTAAAGCGAATAGTTCGTGTGGCAATCCACGCTGGGCTTTCAGCTCTGACTTTGACTCTCGCCTTGCCCCAACAACGGGCTAAGGCCGCAGATCTACCATCGCCTATGGAATATCAGGTCACCACAGAGTCCGGTTTTGAGTTCAACATTGTGCCGTTCTATTTGTGGCTGCCTGGGTATAACGGATCAGTGGCGCTGGAAGGTCCCCTTGGAGGTCAGGTGGGGCCTGCCAAGATTGATCTCACACCAATTGACATCCTATCGAACCTCGGGGATTTCCTCGACGCGCTCGATGGCCTCTACATGGGGTCTGGTGAGGTCCGTTACGGCAAAGTCGGACTGGTTTACGACATCTTCTATCTTGATGTGTCTTCAACTGCTGAGATTGAGGGTTCGGCGCTCCCGGTGAATGCTGACGTGGGATTCAGCCAAGTCATGGCTACTGTCCTTGGCAGCTATCGGGTGTTGGAAAGCGACACCATGCACGTCGATCTGCTTGGTGGCATCCGGATCCAAGATATCGATATTAGCATCGACCTAAATATCCTGGACCAAACACTTCCGGTCACAGGGGACTCAACCTGGGTTGATCCGATATTTGGTGCCAAAGGCAGGATGCAACTCAGTGAGAACTGGTACGCAAGCGGCACAGCCTTGGTCGGTGGTTTTGGCGTCTCATCAGATATTGTCTGGGATGTCTCGGCCAACCTCGGATATCAATGGAACAATTGGCTGGATCTCTATGCCGGCTTTCGTGGTGCCGGAACGGATTACAAATCGGGCAATTTTGTCTGGGATGTCACCCAGTACGGCCCTGTCATGGGTGGGATGATCAGGTTCTAATGGTGATCTGAAAGCGCAGCGAGGAGGCGGCTCGCTTTCCAACCCCGTTTCAGGCCTGATGGGCAGCGGCTATTTCGCCTTTTGCCCCTTTTGACCTCTCATGGGTAATGTACTTCAGTTGGAGTTATGGCAGCGGCCCTCTAGTTTGACTTGCCGGAGATTTCCCAATCAAGCGCCTTGTGCTTCAAGCCGACAGGGAGGATTCCTGTCATGCCGAGAGCCGTCCCTGCGAGTTAGAGTCTTACGCAGGCGGAGCTCCATTGACCGTAGTATCCAGAATCTTTCGCACCGCCTGTCATGCGACGGCTCCGAAGGTTATCGAAAGTGCCCTGTATTCGATCCTTCTATGCATCAACGGCGCGTTTAATGCAGCGAAAGCTGATATGGCTCATTCCGGTGTCGATCATCTGCGGCTGGCGTGCTGCGGGACGATAGCGCAAGCAGTAATTGGGCGCGCACAAGTGAGACCCGCCTTTTACAACCTTACGAGGAATCTGAAACTGCGGCTGGTTGCTGTCGTAACTTTGCTGCGGGGATTCAATTCGCGGATTCACTGAGACACCGCAACAGGATTTTTGAATCACGTCGGGACGCCGGTTCACATACCAGTCGGATGTCCATTCCCAGGTGTTGCCACACATGTCACGCAAGCCGTAGCCATTGGCCGGAAAGTTCCCCACGGGCGAAGTGCCTGCAAAGCCGTCAGTCAGAAAATTCTGCCATGGGAATTCACCCTGCCAGGTATTGGC
>JAZBOA010000569.1:0-3383 GCA_036350935.1 Anderseniella sp.
ATCGACCTGGGCACTGATCTCGACAAGATGCGCATTCATGGCCTCGGTATCGCACCACGGCATCACCAGGCCGGCCCCCTTGCCCCTGGCCGGGCAGATGGCCCCGAAGATATAGGCCGATGAAGTGCGCTGGTCCTGCGGGGCTGACGGCCTGGTGCCACGTCGGGCCCAGCGCCGGGTGATCTTGTTCTTCTGCCCGATACGGGCCTCATCTTGTGGGATGGTTCGCCTCCTCCCCGGCGAATACGCTTCGTCGTCCACTTTGAAAAGGAGACATCGCATGCAAATCAAGCAAATCGGCATCGACATCGGCAAGAACAGCTTTCACCTGGTCGGGCTCGGCATCGACAGCAACATTGTCCTTCGCCGACAGTTCACTCGATCGCGACTGATCGTATTCTTCAAACAAAGAACTGAGGAGCCCTTAAAGGTTGCTTTTGAAGCCTGTTCCGGTGCGCATTGGCTGGCGCATCAGCTCATGGCAATGGGACACGATGTTCAACTTTTGACGCCGGAGAGCGTCAGGCCTTTCGCCAAGGCTCAAAAGAACGATTGGAACGATGCGCTCGCTATCGCGGAAGCCGCGCAACGGCCGGGTCGCCACTCGGTTGGCATCAAATCGCAGGAGCAGCTGGATATCCAAGCGTTACACAGGGTGCGGCAACGCCTGGTTACGGCGCGCACCGCTATCGTAAATCAGGTGCGTGGCCTGCTTCGTGAACGCGGGCTGGTCTTTGGTTCGGGCCGGATGCGGTTCGAACAGTTTCTGAAGGAACAATTGGCCCGACATGAGAGTGAGCTCAATCCTGTCTGCCGAACCTTGTTCGCCACACTGGCCGACGAATATGAATCAATCGACACCCGCATCGAAGCGATTGACGCAGAGCTTGCCGCCTTTGCCAAATCCAATTCAGCGTGCAGAGCCCTGTTATCAGTCCCCGGTGTCGGCGTGATCGTGGCCACGGCCGTGATCAGCGCTGTGGCTGGTGTCTCGGACTTCCGCAGTGGCCGTGATCTCGCCGCCTTCCTGGGCCTTGTTCCCCGGCAACGATCTACGGGTGGAAAGACGACGTTGCTGGGAATTTCAAAGCGCGGCAACACCTATGTCCGGACGTTGCTTATCCACGGCATGCGATCTGCCTTCTACAATCGCAAGAAGCGGGAAAATCGCATCACGGCGTTCATGGAGCGGCTGGTTGAGCGTGGAATGCACACCAACAAGATCGTTGTGGCAAGCGCCAACAAGGCGGCCCGAGTTATCTGGGCCCTCCTGACATACAATACATCGTTCCGGCCGAACTCCGTGTAAGGCGATCGGTCGTTTAACTTGCGAGGAGAATGAGATGGCGCCGTACATCTGATCGGATGTGCAGCCTGATGGTTCCAGTAGATTGAACTCCTGCTTCAACCGGGTGCGATAATCTGGTGGTGGCAGTAGATCCAATAGATCTGGTCATCTTGTAAGGAACGCATCCCAGCGGCTCCCATTGTGGCTTGGGCAAACTTGGCCCAAAGACAAGCCGGATACGCTGAAGCAGGGTCTGTCGGGACTGTCGTTTCTTCTTGCAAACCGGAGGCGAACCATACACTGCCACCACAGCTCTATCGCGGTGTCGGCCGGCAGGCCACACTGGATGGCGTCGATCTGTTCCGGGAAGGTTTTATGGAATGGCCCGCCCCTGTCCCCAGTGATGTAAAGTTGCTGGAGTATCAACCGGAGGAACGGGTTATGAAGATTGCAGTTCTTGGAATTGACCTCGGCAAGAATGTCTGCAGCCTTGTTGGTCTCGATGTGAACGGCGCCGTTGTGATGCGCCGGCGAGCCAGACGAGACCTGCTGGTGGATTATGTCGGCCAATTGCCGTCATGCATTGTCGGGATGGAGGCCTGTTGCGGCGCCCATTATCTTGGCCAGTTGTTTGCTGCCGTAGGACACGACGTCCGCCTGATGTCACCGGAATATGTCCGTCCTTATGTGAAGGCTCACAAGAACGACGATCGCGACGCTGAAGGGATCGCGGAAGCGGCAACCCGGCCGACGATGCGGTTCGTCGAGATCAAGACTGAGGCGCAACTCGACATGCAGACGCTGCACCGATCGAGGGCGCGCCTGGTGGGTGAACGGACCGCTCTGATCAACCAGTTGAGGGCAGTGCTTTTGGAACGTGGCATTGTCGTCCCCCAAGGCAAGCGCAAACTTCAGCAATATCTCGACGATCTGATGCAAGAACCGGAAGGGCGGAACCTAAGTGCGCGAATCCTGATGCTGGTTCGTGACATGCGGACGCAGTGGCTGGAACTCGATCGGCGGATTTCGGCATTTGAAGACGAGTTCGTTGCCTATGCCAAGGAAAATGACGACGCCCGGCGGTTGATTACAATCCCTGGTGTTGGCGTGATAACCGCGACAGCGCTGATTGCCGCGATCGGCAAGGCTGAGACCTTCAAGCACGGTCGTGACCTGGCTGCTTGGCTTGGTTTGGTTCCGCGCCAGTCGACTACAGGCGGCAAGCCACGGTTGATGGGGATCAGCAAACGCGGCAACACATATCTCCGAACGCTGCTGATCCATGGCGCCCGGGCCGCATTGCCGCATGTCGCTGAACGCGATACCCCTATCGGAAGATGGATCAAGGACCTTCTTGCCCGTGTCCATCCGAATGTCGCTGTCGTGGCTCTTGCCAACAAGCTGGCTCGCATCGCCTGGGCGGTGCTGCGCAGCAGACAACAGTTCGCTGCCAAGAGACCGCAGCCGGCAGCATAGCAAACTGTCGAGCGGCAATGGCGCTGATCGACTGACGAAGATTGCGAGTGGTGGAAACGAGATGGCCTGACTGTCGAACGGCGTTCTGGAAACCTGGTTTTAAAAACGGCGCTCGACGCCGGGAGTTTTATGAGGACCGGAACGCGCGTATCTCCATATTGGCCGGGTTGCATACCCGAGACCGGATACGTTGAAGCAGACAGTTCATGGTGTTCTCGGTCACCTCACTTGCAACGGGGCGGGCCATACGTTTTAAAATGCTCTGCCTGCAGCTCGTTCTGGGCATGATGGTGTGGCCGGGCCGACAGCTTGCGGTAGCCCATCGCCTTCAGCATCCGCCCCAACGTGCTTTCATCAATGGAGATGCGGTACTCCCGGTACACCCACTGGACCAGGTCCTTCAGGCGCCAGCGCACCACCTCGTCAATCGCCGGGATCGGGCCACGCTCAATCAGCTCAACCAGCGCCTGCCGCTGTGCCTCGTTCAGCTTCGGCACCCGCCCGGGCGCCTTGCCATCCAGCAGGCCATCGGGGCCCCTCGCATTGAACCGCACCACCCAGTCACGGATGATCTGCGCCGTGACGCCGCCAACCTTGGCGGCAGCCCGGCGTGAGCCGC
>JAZBOA010000570.1:0-10958 GCA_036350935.1 Anderseniella sp.
CAGCGCTCGACAAGGACAGGCCGCGGCAGTTCGCCCAGCTTTGCAATATCGTCTTCGACTTCAGCTGCCGGCTTCATGGCCTACTTGCTCCCGGCCTCGATCCGGTACCTCCGTGTTCCGTCCCGCCCGACGCTACTGCTGACTTCAAGGCCGTATCGCTTGCGCACGGCACCGGACAGCAGTCCACGGATGCTGTGGGCTTGCCATCCGGTGACCTCCTGCAGTTGCTTGATCGAAACACCTGGCTTGCGGCTGAGAAGCCTGATGACCTGCGCGGTCTTCGTTGCAGTTGGCTTTGAATGGGCCCGTCGTGTGTCCGCTCCTGACATCCGTGACGATGTCCTGGAACTGCATGCCTTGTCAGGCGGAGTGGTCGAAGGGCTTTCGGTGTGTTGTGACGGCTGCTGACATGGCGGTGTCTTGCGGGCCATGATGATCTCCTCGGTCGGGGCAACCGGACATCCCGGTGCTTGCACTGACCGAAGCCCGCGAATGCAGGCTAGCCGGGGCCGAAGTACCGATTGGGCCAAACGCCCAATCACCAGGCAAACCCAGCAATGCTCGGTTCGCCGGCGAAGTCGAGCGGAATCTGCGCGTTCTGGAGCAAGACAAATTGTGCCCGGGCATTGCTCGTAAGACCAAGGCATCAAGCCGGGAGACCATTGGCATCACCAAAGCCACGCCGTCGGCCCTGCACACTCACACCATCAGCTGTTGCTGGCCGGCCTTCATTGCTAATGTCGCCTCTACACCCGAGAGCGGACTCTTTCTGCTACCACCAAGGGTGTCCGCTAATGGGATGGACCGGCTGCTACCCCGGAGCGAGCAGGTTAGTCTCTGATGGCTTAATCCTGCAAAACCAAGGAGCACCATCCCATGAACGATCTTTCTATTCACGTCATCGGTATTGATATCGGCAAGGATGTCTTTCATCTCATCGGCTTTGACAGCGATGGCAACATCAGGCTTCGCCGCAAGATCAGGCGGCTGGCGCTAACCGACATCTTCCAGAAGCTCCCGCGCTGCATTGTCGGCATGGAGGCCTGCCTGAGCGCTCACTTCGTCTCGCGAACGTTGCGCCAGCTAGGTTTTGAACCGCGGATCATCCCGGCCAAGTATACGAAGCCCTTCGCCAAGGGGCAGAAGAATGACTACAACGATGCCGAGGCCATTGCCGAAGCTGCTCTGCGGCCCAACCTGAAGCTTGTTCGGGAGAAAAGCCAGGATCAGCTCGACCTGCAGGCACTGCACCGCGTGCGCTCGCGGTTGGTGTCGCGCCGTACTGCTACGATCAACCAGATCCGCGCCTTCCTGATCGAACAGGGCATTGCCGTTCGTACTGGCGCGCATGCTTTGCGCAACTCCCTTTTCGCCATTTTGAAGAACCGTGCCGATGAGATATCGCCGGCCATGAGTGACATCATCGTCGGCCTCTATGAGGACTGGTTGTGGCACGACGAACGCATCGAAAGACTCACCAACGAGATTGAGACGATCAGTCGCCGCGAGGCCAGCTGCAATCGCCTGATGAGCGTTCCTGGCATCGGGCCGATCATCTCCACTGCAATAGTAGCTGCCATTGGCACCGGCGAGGCTTTTGATCGCGGTCGCGATTTTTCTGCCTGGTTGGGGCTGGTGCCGCGCCAGTACTCCACCGGCGGTAAGTCGATTTTGGGGCGGATATCGAAACGTGGTTGCAAATATTTGCGAACGCTGTTCATTCAGGCCGCCCACATCATCCTGATGCGGCCACACAATTGGCCCCGGTTCAGCTTTGGACCATGGCTAGAGCAAGCTCATGCTCGCATGCACAAGAACAAGCTTGCTACAGCGCTTGCCAACAAGCTGGCGCGAGTCGCCTGGAGTATTCTGCGTAACGGGCGCCGCTTCGACGCCAGCTCAATCGAGACCGCCGCAATCTAATTTACACAAGGAACCCGACTGTTCGCGACCGAGACGAATGCATGGAACGGACCACGAAACGCACCGAGAATCTGATGGCACAAATGGTTGCTAGCCAACCGGTCCGCTAATGAGATCAACAGTGTGTGCGTATTCCCATCAAGGCCACGATCCACGCGTCGATCAAACAGGCCGGATACATATCAGCGACTTCCGTAATCCAGCGATCATCTCAGTTGCAAACTGCATCCGGTCCATACATTTGTGCCATTTCCTGCCGTCGGCTCCTTTGAGCGTTACATCAAGCGATGCTGCAATTGTCGTGCATTGGTGTGAGGACAGATGATCTGCGCAATTAGGCTTCACTAGCAGATTGCGTCCCCCCTCCTCCTTACAGTCCGGATATAACTGCGCTTACCCGAATACGGCAGAATCCTGATTGATCCGCTCCAAGATTGCGTAAACGCAAACCAGCAGCATGAGACACAGCATCGAACCTGCGATTATCAAGATGATGGAACGGCGCGACCAGCCGCGGCCTACTGAGCCAGCCCTTCGCTCGTCGAGATTCCCGAGAGTATCAAGGCCGATGATGGGCAGATAGTGCGCGACGCCCAGAGAAAGCAGACTCACACCGGCAAAGAACATGCCTACCGTTAAAGTTACCCCCCAGAACCATGCAGTCTGCGGTGCCCTCTCGGCAATCAGCATGCTGGCAGTGATTGCAATTGCAGCCACCGTCCCCAGTGCCGCTGCCAGCCAGTAAACTATGCGAACCAGATAAACCAGAAGCGTGGTCATCGAAAATGCCTGGAATGCACGCCGTTGTGCCCTTGTTCGTTGAACGGGTATGTCTGCATTAGTTTGCGGAAGACGCAGTTATCGAGCTGAGCCAGTCGGCGAGCTTCTTCAGTTTGGTTTCGTTGGCCCGCGTTTCCTTGATGCAAAGGCAATAGGTCCTGCCAGACGGCACGAGCGCATCGTGAAAGGCCACCAGATTGCCTGAACGGATGTCACGCGCCGCAAGGAAGTCGGGAACGAGTGCCACGCCTTGTCCAGCCTTGGCCAATTCGAGAGCGAGAAGGTAATGGCTGCAAAGCCGGAATGAACCTTCCTGAATGTCGGTGAGGCTGGTGCCAGTTGCTTTGCAGAAGTCGGCCCAATCCTCGCCCAGATGGTTGCGTTCGACATCCGTTGTGATCAATCGGCGCTTCCCTGCCTCCTTTGTGTGTTGTCTACAAGCCGGTGCCTCAACGGCGATCAGGAACTCTTCCTTAAGAGGAATTGCCGTGTAGCCAGCCTTGAGCACATCTGCCACCACGTAGGCGTCAGCCACTATATTCGCGTAAAGTGGATTTTGGGCGTAGAGACGAAGTTCAAGGTCCAGCTCAGGATAGCAGCGGTAGAAATCTTCAAGCCTTTCGGCCAGCCAACCAGGGCCAAAGGTGCTGCAAACTGCAAGCTGCAGGGATTGCTGCCCATCGCCAACAAGGTCCTTGACCAGGTCTTCCAGCCCCCCAAAGACAGCTGACAGTCTCTTGCCCAGCCTTTCTCCTGCCGGCGTAAGTGCGATGCCCCGGCCAGATTTCACCATCAATTGCTGACCGATTGCCTCCGAGAAGCGGCGGACCTGGTGGCTGACCGCGCTTTGGGTCACGCCCAGATCCTCAGCCGCCAGCTTCACCGAGCGATGGCGGGCCACAGCCTCAAAATACTGCAGGCTTCGCAGGACGTTTGGATCGTTCTTTTCCAGGGCATTTTCCTCAAGGGATGAACGGCCACATTGTGGTTACTACTTATGCCCGCTCCTTTCTGCGGCTGCCAAGCCACAAAAATACCGGGAACAACGACATTATATCGATGACATATATTGATTACAGATGATTTCTAGTCAATTATCTGCTCAAGGATGAATCGGTTGGAGGCCACAGCCCCGACCCGTCTGAAGGGCCGTCGGCTTGAAACAGAGGGAACAGAGAATGAGAAACTTGCGAGAGTTGGTCCGCTCTGCCGGCCTTGCCTTTGCCATGGCGGCCATGCCGCTGCTGACCGTGCCTGCCGGCGCTGCTGATCGCACCGAGACAGTGCGGTTTGCAGCAGGCGCCAGCGCCGCGTCGGTCTCTGGCGCCATTACAGGCTATGAAGGGGTCAACTATCTGCTTAGCGCATCTGCCGGGCAGACCATGCAGGTGCTGTTCAGCCCGGACAATGGCGCCTGTTACTTCAACGTGCTGCCGCCGGGGTCGCAGACGGCCATCTTCAACGGGTCACTGTCCGGCAACGAGTTTTCCTCGCGTCTGCCGTCGAATGGCGAATACACCGTTCAGATCTACATGATGCGCAGCGCCGCCCGCCGTGGCGAGACCTGCCGCTACCAGGTGTCCTTCGAGATCGCCGGTGCCGGGGCGGCGCAGTTGCCGGCTGGCGTCGAGGATGACGCCGACGATGGCGGCGGCGCACTGGCCGGAGCCGGTGGTGGGTTTGGCGGCGCCTATACCCGCCGTGATGCCCGCCGTGCATGCGAACAGCGCATGGGCGAGCTGTACGGCTATCCACGCTCGCAGATCAGCGATGTCTCGATCGAACGCGCCGCGCGCGGCAACTTCACAGTGACCGGCAAGGTGACCCGCTATCAGAGTCGGCCGGACGTGTTCACCTGCCGGGTGGCGCATGGCGAGGTGATCGGCCTGCGCGTCCACCATCCAGACAGGCCGGGGGAGGCCATCGGAAAGGCCATCCTCGGCGCGGTGCTCTTGGGCACGGCCGAGGCCCTTTCCGACAACGAACACGAGAATGAGCCGCATCCGGCTTATGCGCGCGGCAACCCGCTCGCCGACCGCGGCCACCTCAATCAGGCCTGCCGCCACGAGATTGCCCGCAACCTGCGCCATTCGCATGCCCAATTTGACCGTTTGCGGCTGGTCACCGGCCATCTACGTGGTCGCATCCTTGAAGGCACTGGCTCCATCCGCTGGCACAATACCGATCACATGATGCATTACACCTGCCACTTCGACCGGCGCGGTCAGATTGTCGATGGCCAGTTCTACTACTACCCCGCAGAACCCGCCGCATATAGCCAGAACTATGCCGACGGCAATGCCGGCGGGCCGGACAACTGGCGCGTCTCGGGCGTGGCCAACAACGATGTGCTTTATGTGCACCGCTCTGCCAACCTCGCCAGCCCGCGCATCGGCTCGCTGCCACACAATGCCCGGGGCGTTCGCAACTATGGCTGCCAGTGGTCCGACCACGACAAGGGTACATGGTGCGAGATCGAATGGCAGGGCCTGCGCGGCTATGCCGCCCAGCGCTACCTGGCGGAAGACAGCTGATCGCCATCTGACACATTGAACTTCGGGACGGCATTGAACTGCATGTGCACAAGGAGAAGATGCACCATGAACACTTTTTTGAAGACCGGCCTGCTGGCCGCAATTGCCGGCATCATCGGCTTCGGCGGCCTCACTGCCGGCGGCGACGGAGCTTCGGCCCAGAGCTTTGACTGCGCCAAGGCCTCGACCCGGGTGGAGCGGATGATCTGCGACAACCCGCGCCTCGGCGAACTCGACAGCGAACTGGCCGAAGCCTACCAGACCGCGTTGCGCGACTCGCCCTGGGCCTCGGCCAACCGCCGCATCCGCGCCGATCAGAAGGCATGGATCGCGCGGCGCGACCGTTGCGGCAATCCGGGTTGCGTGCGCCGACTATACCAGATGCGGCTGGGTCAGCTGCACGCCGAGGTCGACGTCGAGGTGGACGGAGATGATGGCGGCGGCGCCATGGCAGGCTCGGGCGGCAACGCCAACCCCGGCCGGATGATGGCCATTTGCCGCGACCGCGCCGTACACGTGTTCCACCTGCGTGCCGGCGATGTCGAAACCAAGTATGAAGGCCAGCGCACCGACGGCACTCACGCAGTCAATGGCACGGCTTACATGCGCGGGCACGAGGAAACGTTTCAGTGCTCGTTCAATGCAAGCGGCACGACGATCGACCGGTTCATCGTGAACTAAGGAGTTTCACCATGTCAGAAATCAACCGACGGAAGTTCACGGTACTTGGTGCAACAGCACTGACGGCAGGCCTTGCGGCCACACGCGAAGTGCTTGGCGCCATGACCCAGGGCCGGCAAGTCGAGTCACCCGACAACCTGCAACCCGGCGATTTCACCTGGCACCCGGAGCGCTCTCCCGACGGACCGGTGGCGATCATCGTGTCGATCACCGACCAGCAGGTGCACGTCTACCGCAATGGGGTGCGCATTGCCGTGTCCACTTGCTCCACCGGCAAGCAGGGGCATGAAACGCCCACCGGCGTATTCACCATCCTGCAGAAGGACAAGCACCACAAGTCGTCCACCTACAACAACGCGCCAATGCCCAACATGAACCGGTTAACATGGTCAGGCATCGCGCTGCATGCGGGCCAGCTGCCGGGGTATCCGGCCTCGCACGGTTGCGTGCGCCTACCGGTGAAGTTCTCGCAGTTGCTGTTTACCGTCACTCATCTCGGTACACCGGTTATCCTGGCCGGCGGTCACAGCCAGCCGAAGCAGGTGGTGCACCCGGGCATGGTGCTGTCAGACTATGCCGAGCACGAGTTTGAGGAACTGACCGGCAAACACTTCAAGACCGCTGCCGCCCAGCGCATCCCGCAGCACGAGGAAGGCCACACGGCGACCTCGATCCTTGTCTCCAGCGCTACGCAGGAGATTATGGTGCTGGAAAACGGGCAGATCGTGGCCACCGGCAAGGCCTACATCAAGAACCCTGGACAGCCGCTGGGCAACCACGTGTTCGTTCTCGAGAAGCCACATGACGGGCGCAAAGGCCTGGCCTGGCACGCCATTGGCCATCACCCGAAGGCCAATGCCAACTTCAACCACCCTGAGGAAGACACCATCAAGCGGCTGGGCGCCGACAAGCCGATCATCGCCGAGATCCAGAAGCGCATGCATCCCGGTCTCGTCATGGTGATGTCGGACAGGCCGCTGCACGAGGACACCCGCTCGGCGCATGACTTCGTCATCGCCGTCGAGGACAACGCCTGATCATGCGCATCCTCCAGTTGCTTGCCGCGGGCCTTGCAGTGTCGTGCCTGGCGGCGCCTGCACTGGCCCAGTCAGGTCCGGCGTTCGACTGCAGCAAGACCGAACACGAGATCGAGGATCTGATCTGCCAGGACGAGGAACTGGCGGGCAAGGACCGCAAGCTGGCCGAGGTTTACAAGCAGGCCATCGCCGCCATGGAGAAGGTTGATGCCGGCGGACCAGAAGCCATCAAGGAACTGAAGGCCATGCAGCGCGGCTGGATCGGCGGGCGCAACGAGTGCTGGAAGGCTGAAGACAAGCGGCAATGCGCCATCGACAGCTATGACAGGCGCACGGCTTTCCTGCAGGCCCGCTACTTCCTTGTGGGGGGCGGGCAGCCGGTATTCTATACTTGCAATAACAACCCCGCAGACGAGATCGTGGCCACGTTCATCCCCACCGAACCGCCTTCGGTACGCCTTGAGCGCGGCGACAGCCTAGAAGTCGGAATACTGTCGCCAACCGCCTCCGGCTCGCGTTACGATGCTGACTTCGGCGTGTTTTTCTGGACACAAGGCGACGAAGCCCGGGTGGCCTGGCCACAGGACAACGAATTCAGCTGCGTGCTGCGCAAGTGAGAACAGTCTGCAAGGTTATTACCGGTATCTATGTGATGCTGTGTCTGGGAGCGCTGGCGGTCATTCCGCTCAATGCAGCAGGCATGTTCGGAGAGCCCGACCCGTTGTCGGGCGTGTTCGCCGTCATCCTGGCGATGCCGTGGATGCACATTTTCACCAATATTGTGGGTGACGCGGGCGGCAACGCGGCGGCCGGCTTCATCATGGCCGGCGCCGGCATGGGGCTCAACGCCGCCATCCTATGGGGGCTTTGCAGTTGGGTTGCTAAAAAGATTGCCCAGCGTACCGGCTGATAGTTTTCAAAGCTCTTTAACTTGTTCATAAGTTTCCCCTACCTGGTATTTTGGACATGTCAGATGGTCTGCTTAGGGTCAAGAACGGTCATCGTCCGTCCCGACTTTCAGATGGCCGCACCGGCCTCTGACAGCCACTCGGCGAGGCGTTCGGCCATCATAATTACGGTCAGATTAGGCACAACGCGAGGGACGGCCGGAATGACTGATGCATCAACGATCCACAGGTTCTCAATCCCCCGGACCCGACAATACTGATCAGTGACCGCAAACCGATCATCATCCGGACCCATTGGAGCCGTACCGAGAGCGTGGCAGAACGTGCCAACATTACTCTTGATGTAGGTTGTGAGAGATTCGTCTGACTTGACCGTTTCATCGTCAATGCCTGCAACCCGTTCGTAGGCCCCTCTCATGTCGTCTGAGCGAACCAGGTCCCAAGCGCGACGCATGCCGTCCATCAGGCGCTCATTGTCGTTCGGATCAGCACAAAAGTTTAGATTGATCTCGGGTTGCACTGTCGGATCGAGGTTGGAAAGGGCCAGATGTCCGCATCCAAATGGCACCATCAGCGCCACCAACAGCACTGCCACTACAGGCGCGTTCGCTTCGGATTGAAGGGCGGGCATGGCAGTCAGGTCAAGATGGCTGACGAGCACGAACATGAGATCATCGTCGATGGAGGAACCCGACGCCTTCAGCCGCGCTGTAACCTGAAACCGGGGATCGCGACCAATTTCGCATTCCCCTGCCTTAGGGACCAATCGGATCGGGACCGCGGCATGATCCCAAAGGCGCGCACCCACGCCGGGCAGATCCATAAGCAACTGTGCGCCGAGTATTTCAACGCGTTGCTTGGGGCCTATTCCTGATCGTAACAGAATGGCCGGTGAGCCAATTGCGCCGGCGCACAGAATTACACGCTCGCCATATACTCTCTTGGGCACCGTCTCTCCCACAAGTTCCACGCCAACTACGCGCAGCCCGTCAAACAACAGATGATCCACAAGGCAGTCCGACCTAATCGTCAGGTTGGAGCGATCTCTGGCCGATGCCAGATGTGATAGCGCCGTTGAAATGCGAGTCTCATCGCGCCTGTTCATCGGCCAAGGGCCGACCCCGCCATACTCGGGCCGATTGTGATCCCTGCAATCCCTGAACCCTGCGGATCGGCATGCGCGATAGAACGCACTCTGTATGGGGATCAATTCGTCCGTTGCATAGCGGGCGATAGGAATGGGGCCGTTATTGCCGTGAAGTGTGGCCTCGTCTTCTGGGTCGTTTTCAAGGCGCTGGAAATATGGCTCAACCTTCTCCCATCGCCACGTCGGATTTCCGAGACGTTCCCACTCGGCAAAGTCAGCTTCGCGTCCTCTCAACGCAGCCGCCGCATTGATTGCGGAAGTCCCTCCCATCACTTTGCCTCGGCGGTACGGAATGACGCGACTGTGAGCCGGACTTGCCGTATACCCCCAGTCATGGGCCAAGCCTGCCAGATTGCGGGAATCCAGAATGTCAGCAGGAACATCTGCCGCTGCAGCATAATCCGGTCCAGCTTCGAGCAATAGTACGCTGGCGGCCGGATCCTCAGAAAGCCTGGCCGCCAAAGTAGCGCCGGCCGAACCTCCGCCGACGACGATGTAGTCAAAAGATGTCATCCGCTTTCTCAACCTGCCCCTGGTCCAACGGACGAGCATCCTACTGTTCAGTTCTCCGCGCAAGGCTTATCCCGTTGTCCCAGGTAGGTGGGTTTCATCGACTTCGGCGGGTTCGGCGCCGTCCTGACGCATGCCGCCGATGGTCTTGCGTCGGGGGGGGCCGCCGTGTTGGTGTCGCGTCCTTGCGGGGGTTCTGGTGGCTGGTGATGTCCCGACAGGACAAAGGGGAGCGGTGGACCGCCAACCCGAGAACCGTCTCGAAGGACACATGCCGCCGCATCATGCGGCGGGAACCAGCCTCATGCCAGCGAAACCTGGGACAACGGGATAAGCCTTCTCCGCGCAAACGGTGGGATGCATCATCGAAGGTCTGTAGTGGGTCAACTTCGGTCGGTCTCGCATTTCCCGGAGAAAGTCTGCAGCACCCCGTAAAGTTGCCTGCTTCCGACGCGACCCGGGGAGTCCGCTAATAGTTGCCAGAAGCAGAAGAATAGAATCTCATCAACGTCCGCACTTTCCAGGACCAAGTTGGTGCTGCTAATGTCTGTTCTGGAGGCGTAGACAATGGATAAACCGATTGCAGACATATGGTTTGGCGTTGAACCTTGCGAAGGTAGGATTACCCATATTCGTGAAACTCATATCGACCAGTGGGCTGCTGGCGACATATGGCTCATTCATGGTGCCGAGCGTGATCTCGTATTTGATACTGGTACTGGGCTTAACTCGCCTGCACCTATTATGGCCATGCTATCGGACAATCCGAAAATTGCTGTCGCGAGTTGCTATTACTATGACCATGCGGGTGGGCTGTATGCGTTTGAGGAACAAGCCTGTCATCGAATGGAAGCCAATTCTATGATTGCGCCGCCCGGTGACGAAGAGAGCCTGCTGGATGAGGAGTTCTATGCGCTTCCTTATGAAGGTTTCAAGGCTGGTGATTACATACAAAAACCAGCTAACCCGACCCTTCTGCTTGAAGATGAGGAAATTATTGACCTCGGAAACCGTAAACTCACGGTTCTTCATATACCCGGCAGAACCCCCGGCAGCCTGGCTCTATGGGAAGAAGAAACCGGTTTCCTTTTTGGAGGTGAAACTGCATTTGTTGATCCCTTTAACCATGACTTCCCTCCCGAAAATAGGGAGCAGTATGAGGAAAGCCTAAGACGTTTGGGAAGATTGCCAATCACTAAGATATTCGGTGGACACTATGGCTCGTTTGGGCCTGAGCAGTTAGAACGGCTCATCGAAAATGAGATCGGTCGATATCAATAGTTTTCATTGAGAACGGTATGTCTGCGAGGGGTCAACAACGGCCGGTTTCGCGCTTCCCTGAGATTGTCCGCAGTTGCTCCAATTGCGGACCAAATATCTGGACGCCCAAACCGGAAGCCTCGCCCCATTAGCTGCCGACTTCTCTAACTGAAGGGTA
>JAZBOA010000571.1:0-2007 GCA_036350935.1 Anderseniella sp.
GGAAACGACTGGTTTCATGCATGGACGAAATCAGCGCGACATCGACTTCGTTGTGCTGCATGTCGCGAATAAACGAGCCGTCGATCTTCAGGTAATCCACCTTGAGGTTCTTCAGGTAGGTGAAGGATGAGAAGCCAACGCCAAAGTCGTCCAGCGAGAAACGGCAGCCGTAGCGACGGAATTTCTTGATGAACTGCTCGGCGTTGGCGAAGCTGTCGATCGCGGCGCTTTCGGTGATTTCGAAAATCAGCTTGTTGCCCGGAATGTCGCCGCGTCCCAGTTCCTCTTCCATGAAGCTGAAGAAGGACTTGCTGTTGACCGACGGTCCCGACAGATTGATCGAGAACGCGCCAACCTTCTCGAAGGTCTGCGGATTGTTGCGGATCCATTTGAATATCTCGCGCACCACCCACTGATCGAGCTCGCTGATGCGCTTGAGCCGTTCGATCGCCGCGACAAAGTCGCCGATATGAATCGGCTCGACCTCGTCGCTTCTGGCGCCCAGCAGAATTTCGTAATGCGAGGCCTGGTCGGCTTCGTCCGACAACGAAACGATCGGCTGGCAACGTAAGAACAGCCTGCCGCTGTTGAGAATGTAATTGAAGCGACCCGCCCAGTATGCGAGGCCGGCATGCCCCTTTTGCGGAGACTCTTCCTCCTGATAGAACACCATCTGGTTGCGGCCTTCATGCTTGGCTGACAGGCAGGCGGTGTCCGCCTTGTTGTACAGCTGGTCCGGCTCGACGTAGGCACTTGCCCAGGCCAGTCCGGCGTTGGCGGTGAGCGAAATCGTCTCGCCGGCCCACTCAAAACAGAACTGATTGACCCGGGTGATGAAGCCTTCTGCCAGTGCTTGCGCCTTTTCCTTATTTTCGCAGGCACGCATGAAGGCAAAGGTGCGCTCACCGGTCCGAGCGAGGAAGCCGCCGGCCACACATTTCTGGCTGAGATGCTGCGCCAGCGCATGGACCAGTTTTTGATAGCCATCCGGCGTGATGCGCATTTGCGCCACACGCAGGTCTTCAATGTCGACCACACCCATGACGCAACCGCCGAACTCGCCCTCAACCTGTAGCCAGGCACGTTTGGCCCGGCGCATGAATTCGGGACGTTGCATCAAGCCGGTCTCGGGGTCGTTCACCGCCTGTTTCACCAGGTTGCGATGCATATGCTCAATCATCGAACTGAATGAACGATCCATCAGGGGCAGATCGAGGTTGTCGGTCCGTTTGGCGTCACCCGTTTTCAGCAGATCGAGGAACTCATGCCGCTTGAGTTCGAGTTTGCGCGCCCCCTCGTAGTTGGAGAACACATAGGTGTGAGGATCATCTCCGATCCAAATCAGGTTGAGCGGCGTCACAGCCCGTGTAAAGCTGAGCCAGTCACCCACCCGGAACTGCCCGATCAGGGCGGCATCCTGCTCGTCGAGCACGGGTTCCGCTTCCTGCTTCTTGGCAGCAATCTTCACGCCGGACAGCATCTTGAAGTTGGCCTTGTCCGGGTTGAACAGCCCATCCGCCAGGCGTTCCAGAATGCTTTCCTGAACGTCCTTGCCGGCGCTGACCAGAGTCAGGCGCGAGTCGATATAGGCCAGCAGCCGTTGCACCTCGCTGAATGGCGCACGCTCGGTCCGTTTGGGATCCATCCACTCGAGCAGGTGATCAACCGCCTGCCACGCATCCGATTCTTCCTGGCTATCGGGGCCGTTGCGCAGCAGCACGCGAATCAGAAAATTGCGCCAGCCGGGGTTGAAGAACTCCAGCACGATATCGGGCACATCCCGGCCATTGATGCGCCGCTCGATTTCCTGGGTGATTGCGCGGTTGGCCTGGCCCATCTTCTGCCAGCCTTCGAGGCCCGCCTGCAAGCGGGCAATGCGAATGTTGCGCATGCGCATCAGCGGCAGCAGCACCTTCTCCAGTTGGCTGCGTGCTTCGTCATAGATTCCGGGGTTCTTGTCCGCCTCGCTCTTGATCCGTTCAATCCAGCGCTGGATCACCTGCAATA
>JAZBOA010000572.1:0-9428 GCA_036350935.1 Anderseniella sp.
CGACAATGCGCATGAAGCGGGTTTCGGCATTGGCCAGCTCTTCGCGCGCTTCCGTGGTGCGGGCCTTGGCGGCGAACAGCCGCTCACGCGCCTGCTGCTGGTCGGCGACGCTGATCGATCCTTCCTGCGTGCCCTTGGTAATCCGCCCGAGCAGCGTGTTGTGATAGTCCTCGTTCTGCTTCAGCAGCGACACCACCCGGCGCAGCCGCAGGATGTCGATATATTCACGCACCACGGCCAGAGCCACGAACTCGGAGCGCTCCATCACCCGGAACGACGCGCCATCCACGCGTGACGCCTGCCGCTCGACCTCGGACTGGGTTTCGTAGCCATCAAACAGCAGCTGCCGCACCACCAGGCTCGCATCCCGCCGGTTCAGCCAGTCACCGTTGTCCGGCGAGCCTGATTCCCGCCAGCGATATTCGCCGCCGATGCGCGCTTCAAGGTCGACACGCGGGCGGAACAGCCCTCGGCCCTGCTCGAGCTCGAACTCGATAGCCTCGCGGTTGGCAATGGCCTCGCCGATTTCCGGATTGCTTGCCACAGCAATTCTTACTGCTTCAATCAGGGACAAAGCGTGAGCTGATGTGGACGTCATTAAGCCATAGCCTGCTATGACAATTGCCAGCATTTGCTTGAAGCTCATTAATTGTCCCCTCTTTGATTGTTGCGGATAAGCGAATTGCCCTGCTGGCACTGTCCTGCGACTCGTTACTTCGAAAACTACACTACGTACTGATGAAACACGACGTGCTAGTCACAGTGCGGAACACTTTTTTGCCATATGTGGCATTTGTGCCACAGCTCCCTAACCAACCAGCCAGCCGGCCGGCTCGAATCGGATACGCCTCAACCAAGAAAGCCGGTATTATGGTTAATTTTTCCTTTACTGATCAGCGGACCAGATTCATCGAAGGCCATGGCGGTGTCGTTTGGACGATACGCGATTAATGATGTGTCATCTCAATCAAGTGGGGTCTGAGGGTCAGTCAAGATGTGATGAATTGCACATCTTCAGGCTCACCGAATCGGCACACTGACACCATCAGATTAGGGATCACTCCATCACCATAGGAGCGGAACCATGTTTACCTTGCACGCAAACCAGCCTTCCGGGTCGCTTCTGGACACCGCGCAGCGGCTGTTCCGCCGGCTTTCGCCGCAAGGCCTGCTGGCTATCGACCGTCTGAATGCCCACACCCTGCGCGACATCGGCGTAAATCCCGTTGGCCTGCGCTGACGCCACGGCGTACCCCGACAATGACCAAACCCGGGCGTAACAGCCCGAGTTTTTCATCTTCATTTATGGAGGAAGTCAGCCGGATTCAGCTCAACCGCTTGCCGGAAGTCAGCATGTTCACCCGGTCGACGATGGCGTCGGCATCGATCTCGAAGTGGTGATACAGGTCGCCGATGGTGCCGGTCTGACCGAAGTGCTCCACCCCCAAAGGTAGTGTCTGATGACCTGCGACCGATCCCAGCCAGGCCAGCGTGGCCGGATGTCCGTCGATGACGGTGACGATCTTGCAATGCGCGGGAAGCTCCTCAAGCAGCGTTTCGATATGGGCCTGCGCCGCCATGTTGCCGCGTGAGCGCGCCCGCTGCGCCGCGGTCCAGCCCGCATTCAGCCGGTCGGCCGAGGTGACGGCCAGCACGCCCACATCACGCCGTCCGGTGCCGACGATGCCGGCCGCCCTGATCGCCTCGGGCGCCACCGCGCCCTGGTAGGCAATCACCACGTCGCAGTTCGGCCCCGGTGGTTTCAGCCAGTAGGCGCCATCGACCGCGCCTTGCCGGAACGCGTCATCGCCCCGCTTTCCCGGCTGCTCGATAGGGTTGGTGGAAAGCCTGAGATAGACCGAGCCGCCCGTTTCATCGCGCAGCCACGTGCGCTCGTCCGGATCGCCCTCGCCGGAGCGCTGCATGTAGTCGCACGCCCATTCCATGATGACGGCCAGCTCGTCGGCGAAGGCCGGCTCGAACGCCGCCAGCCCGTCCTGCGACATGCCGATCAGCGGCGAGCCGATGGACTGGTGCGCCCCACCTTCCGGCGCCAGCGTGACGCCCGACGGCGTGCCCACGATGATGAACCGGGCATCCTGGTAACAGGCATAGTTGAGCGCATCCAGCCCGCGCGCCACGAACGGGTCGTAGACGGTGCCGATGGGGATGAGCCGCTTGCCGAACAGCGAATGCGACAGGCCTGCCGCGCTCAGCAGCAGGAACAGGTTCATCTCGGCGATGCCAAGCTCCAGGTGCTGGCCTTCCGGCGCAAACTCCCATTTGGCGGTGGAGGGGATGTTCTCCTTCCTGAAGGTGTCTTCCTGGAATGTGCGGGCAAACAGCTTGCGCCGGTTGACCCAGGGCCCCAGCGAGGTGGTGCCGGTCACATCCGGTGAAGTCGTCATGATGCGCGCGGCCAGCTCGCTGTCACCACGGGCGAGGTTGTCGAGAATCTTGCCAAAGGCGGCCTGGGTGGAAATCTCCCGGTCATCCGGGGCGGCAATGCCGGGAACAGCCAGCCTGGCATCGTCATAACGCCTGCGGCCCTTCGAGAAGAACGGCACCTGTTCAAGGAAAGATCTCAACGCATCGATGTCCTTCACCGTGGCGAACGGTTCCCACTCTTCACCTTCAGCCACGCCCATGTGCTGCTGCCACCCGGCAAACTGCGCCGATGTCATCAGTCCGCCGTGATTGTCCTTGTGCCCGGCAATCGGCGTGCCCCAGCCCTTGATCGTGTAGGCAAGGAAGCAGGTTGGCCGGTCGTGATCGATGCTGTCGAACACGTCCGCCATGGTGGTCACGCAGTTGCCGCCGAGGTTCTCCATCAGCGCGGACAGTTCCGTGTCCGACCGCCGCCCGATCAGCGCGGTCACGTCGCCCTGGTCGCCCAGGTCGTCCATCAGCCGCTGGCGCCACACCGCCCCGCCCATGAAGGTCAGCGCCGAGTAGAGCTGGTTCGGGCAGTTGTCGATCCACTCGCGAAGTTTGGCGCCGCCCGGTTCGGCAAAGGCCGCGCGTTGCAACACGCCATATTTCACCGTCACCACGTCCCAGCCGAACGTGTCGAAGATCTTCTCGATGCGCTTGAACAGTCCTTCCCGGACCACCCCGTCCAGCGACTGGCGATTATAGTCGATGATCCACCAGCAGTTCCGCAGGTCGTTCTTCCAGCCCTCCTGCAGGGTTTCGTAGATGTTGCCCTCGTCAAGTTCGGCATCGCCGACCAGCGCCACCATGCGGGCGGGCCTGAACTCCGCGCCCCATTGTTTCGCGGCAATGAAGTCCTGCACCAGCGAGGCGAACGAGGTGATCGCCACGCCAAGACCCACCGAGCCGGTGGAGAAGTCCACATCGTCGATGTCCTTGGTGCGGCTGGGATAGGACTGCACGCCGCCGAAGCCCCGGAAGTTCTCCATCTTCTCTTTGGTCTGGTTGCCCATCAGGTACTGCATGGCGTGAAAGATGGGCGAGGCGTGCGGCTTCACCGCCACCCGGTCCTCCGGCTTCAACGCAGAGAAATACAGCGCCGTCATGATGGAGACCATCGAGGCGGAAGACGCCTGGTGTCCGCCCACCTTGATGCCGTCCACCTTGGGGCGGATGTTGTTGGCGTTGTGGATCATCCAGTGCGACAGCCAAAGCAGCCGCTGTTCGATGATCTTGAGGGCTTCAGGCTTGTTCATGGCGGGCCGGACCGGGGTGGTTGGGCGGCCAGTGTGCAGGTTCATGGGCGGCAATGTCCATCGTGGGGTGGTGAGCCGGAGGCGCCCGGCAGCACTGAATGTCAGGATATGTGATAGTCCCTTGCGCTGTTCGTGCTATTTGACGCTCAATCGCGGGCCATAATGGTGGATTTAAACAAATAATGTGAGCTTACTAGTGGAAACGGACAAGATTGATCAGTTTGATATCCACATTCTCAGGGTGCTGAGCCGCGAGGGCCGGATATCGCTGCAGGACCTGAGCGAGCGTATTGGCCTGAGCACGACGCCCACGGCGCGCCGGGTGAGGCGGCTCGAAACCGCGGGCATCATCACCGGCTATTCGGCGCTGATCGATGAAACCGCTTTGGGGTTCGATGTGTCGGTATTCGTGTCCGTGCAGCTTGAGCGCCAGGTCGATGATGCGCTGGCGACCTTCGAGGCGGCGGCGCAGCAGTTCCCGGAAGTGGTCGACTGCTGGCTGATGACCGGCGATCGCGACTACATGCTGCGCATCGCCACCACGGGGCTCAAGGAGTTCGAGGAATTCCTCGTTGGCCGCCTGACCAGGGTGCCGGGCGTTGCCTCGATCCAGTCTTCGATACCGCTGCGCCGGGTCAAGCACGGCGGCGCGCGCATTCCCTGATTACAGGTCGTCGTCGGTGGCGATGTCGTTGCGGCCCAGAATGTCGCGCAGTTCGCTGACCCTCGCACTGGGTTGATGTTTCACCTGCTTGGCAATGGCGTCGTCGGCGTGCAGCCACTCCAGCGCCTCCACGAGTTCGGCCTCGGAGGCGCCGGTCTTGATGATTTCAAGGATGCGGGCCTCATCCATTGGTCCGGTAATGCGGCGGACAGCCCCGGCGGTAAGCTGTGTCATCTGGGGTACTCCCTATCAACGCGTTACCTTTGACCAGTCTGCCCGGCGGGGCAGGGCCGTGTGTTGACGCAGGTCAATGAAGGCAGGCGCGGATTGGCGTCTGATTTGTCATTATGGAGATAGAACCCGAAGTCAGCTTCCAGAACGTCGAGCACTCGGACGCCGTGGAACAGAACATCCGCGAGCGCATCAGCCAGCTTGAGCAGTTTCACCCGCACCTGATCACTTGTAGGGTCGTGGTGGATGCGCCCCACCATGACAAGAACAAGGGCAATCTCTACGAGATCCGTATCGACATGTCGGTGCCCGGAGATGATCTGGCGGTGTCGCGCCATACCGGCATCAATCACGCCCACGAGGATATCTACGTCGCCATTCGCGATGCCTTCGATGCTGCCCGCCGGCTGCTGGAGGACCGGGCACGCCAGATGGACGCCTACCGCACCAAGCGCCACCCGGAGGTGCAGCACGGCAAGGTGGTGCGCCTGTTCGGCGAGGATGGCTACGGCTTCATCGAGACGCCCGATGGCCGCGAGGTGTACTTCCAGCGCGACAGCCTGACCGGCGAGTTCTGGAACCGGCTCAAGGTGGGCAGCCAGCTTCGCTTCAAGGAAATGGACGGCGACAAGGGGCCGTTCGGCGTGTCCGTCACGCTGACGGACTGATCAGGGCTTGAGGATGATCTTCGGCGCGGCTGCCTGGCCAGACCGGATGTCCCGGAAAGCCTGAAGCCCGTCCGACAAGGGCCTGATGTCCATCCAGTCCAGCGCGCCAAGCTGTCCGTCGAAGATCGCCTGTGCGGTGTCGCGGAAGTCTGCCGGGGTGTAGGTGTAGGTGCCGATGAAGGTTACTTCCTGCAGCGTCATGCGGCGGATGTCGAGCCCGCCTTCCGCCTCGCCCAGCCCGATGTGCACGATGACGCCGCCGGGCTTCGCCAGCCGGCTGGCGAGCTGGCGCGTGGGCGCATATCCCACTGCCTCGACAACCAGGTCAAAGCTGGCGGGCAGGCCGTCCGCGCTGGCCAGAACCTCGAATGGGCCAATACCCGATACCACCTTGCGCCGCGCCTCGTTGGGCTCCAGCACGATGATGTGGCCAGCCTTGTGCGCGGCCAGCACCAGCGCCGCGCCAACGCCGATAGCGCCGCCGCCGATCACCAGGCAGCGCGCCTCTTCCATGGCCGGATGCAGGACCTTGCGGGCCAGCCGCACCGCATGCCAGCCACAGGCGATGGGCTCGGCCAGCGCCGCCTTGTCATCGGACACGGCGGCCGGCACGGAAACAAGGTTCTGCTCCGGCATGGCGACATACTCGGCGAAGGCCCCGGGACGTGGCGGCATGGAGATGATCTGGCGGGTAGGGCACAGGTTGTTGCGGCCGCACCGGCAGGCCTCGCATTCGCCACATGTGACCAGCGGGTTGATCACCACCCGTTCGCCAGTGCGCGGACCGGCGACGATACTGCCGGCTGCCTCGTGGCCCAGGATGAGGGGCGCAGGGCGGCGCTCGTCATGGCCCAGATAGGCGTGCATGTCAGAGCCGCAAATGCCGGATGACGCGATGCGCACCAGCACTTCGCCGGCGCGGGGCGCGGGGTCCGTCTCGTCGCGGAATGCCATCTGTTCGGTGCCGGTATAGACCAATGCCTTCATTTGGCGGTGAAGCCTCCATCCACCATCAGCACGTGGCCGGTCACATAGGCCGATGCATCGGAACACAGGAACAGGCAGGGGCCTGCGAGGTCTTCCACCACCGAGTTGCGGCCGATGCAGGTTTGCGCCGCGTTGGCGGCGGCCTTGGCCTCGTCGGCGAAGACGGGACCGGTGAGCGGGGTATGCACGAAGCCCGGCCCCAGGGCATTGGCGTTGATGCCGTGACGCGACCAGGCTTCCGCCATGGCCCGGGTCATCTGGGCCACGCCGGCCTTGGACGTGCCGTAGGAGATGCCGCCCGGAAACGCCCGGTAGGTCTGCAGGGAGGCGATGTTGATGATGCGGCCCCAGCCCTTTTGCTTCATTGCCGGCACCAGCCCCTGCGCCAGGAAGAACGGCGTGCGCAAGTTGAGGTCGAGGGTGGTGTCCCAGCCTTCCGGCGTCACGTCGTCGGCCGTCTGGCGGGTGTTGATGCCGGCGCCGTTGAGCAGGATGTCCGGCGGGCCAAACGGCGCAGATACCTGTGAGGGAAGATTTGCCACCGCGTTCCGGTCGGTCAGGTCGGCCGCCACGATGGCCGTCTCGCCTTTCGTCTCCGCCTGCCATTCCTTCAACTGGTCCTCGCGCCGCGCCACGCCGACAACCTTTGCCCCGGCCTGCGCCAGCACCGTTGCCAGATGCCGGCCGATGCCGCTGCTGGCCCCGGTCACGCAGGCGACGCGGCCACTCAGGTCTACCGAATAGTCAGCCAATCACTGCCTCCTAGTTGCCATAGAGATACGCCGGCAGCCACAGCGCGATCTGCGGGAACATGAACACGATGGCCAGGCCGAAGAGCTGAATGACCATGAACTGCATCATGCCGTAATAGATGTCCTTCAGGTCCCACTCCGGCACCACCCCTTTCAGGAAGTAGGCCGATAGCGCAACGGGCGGACTGAGCCAGGCTGTCTGCAGGCAGACCGCCACCAGGATGGCGAACCACGTCATGTTGACGTTCAGCTCGATCAGCACCGGCGCCAGGATCGGCAGGATGATCAGGACGATCGGCACCCATTCCAGCGGCCAGCCGAGAATGAACACCAGCGCCAGGATCATCAGGATGACAGCCGAGGCGCCGAAGTCGAGACCCAGCAGCAGTTCGGTGATCATCGTGGGTGTGCCCAGCCTCGAGAACACCGCGCCGAAGAAGTTCGACGCCGCCACCAGGAACAGGATCAGCACCGAGATTTCCAGCGTCTTGAGCAACGCTGAATAGGTGTTCTTCCAGCTGAACTTGCCGTAGGCGATGGTCAGCGCCACCGAGCCGAACGCGCCCATGCCCGCACCCTCGGTCGGGGTGGCCCAGCCGGACAGGATCGAGCCCATGGCAAACAGGATCAGCACTGCTGGCGGCACCAGCCCCAGGAAGAACTCCTTCCACACGTACGAGCGGTCATCGGGGATCATGTCTTCCGGCAGCGGCGGCCCCAGCTTGGGGTTGAGCCAGCACCGGCCCACCGCGTAGACCATGTACAGCACCGCCATCATCACGCCCGGAAAAATGGCGGCGGCAAACAGGTCGGTTACCGGGATTTCCAGAACGGGGCCCATCACCACCAGCATGATCGACGGCGGAATGAGGATGCCCAGCGTGCCGCCGGCAGTAATGGTGCCGGACGCCAGCCGCACGTCGTAGCCCGAGCGGTTCATGGTGGTTGCCGCCATGATGCCGAGAATGGTGACCGAGGCACCAACGATGCCGGTGGCCGCGCCGAAGATCACCGACACGAACAGCACCGCGATGAACAGCGAACCCTTGACGCGGGCAAGCATCAGCTGGATGGCGGCGAACAGCCGTTCCATCAGCCCCGCCTGTTCCATCATGAAGCCCATGAACACGAACAGCGGCACCGCTGCCAGCGTCTGCTCCATCATCGAACCGTAGATCTGCAGGTTCATCAGGAAGATGGTGAGCTTGAGGCCAAAGCCCCAGGCGCCGAAGAACACGCCAAGGAAGATCAGCGTGAACGAGATCGGGAATCCTACGAAGATCGCGAACAGCATCGCCGCGATCATCACCAGTCCGATGACCGGCGGGCTCAGGTCCGGCAGCAGGTCGAAGAAGGCTTGCAGGAGATCGATCATACCGGCCACCTCCCGCGGGTCGCGGCGTACCAGGACTTGCAGATTTCGGAAATGCCCTGGATCACCAGCAACGCCACGCCAACCGCCAGCGCCGTCTTGACCGGCCAGACAATCGGCGCCCAGGTCGAGTCACCGGCGCGCTCGCCCTGCAGGATCGACTTCAGCGCAAAATCGTAGCCGGCATACATCAGCAGCAGCATCGCCGGCATGAACAGGATGATGTAGAGAATGAGATCGATGGTGCCCTGCGTGCGCTCGGAGAAGCTGCGGTACAGGAAATCCGCCCGGATGTGCAGGCCGCGCATCAGCCCGTAGGCCGCGCCCAGCATGAACGACATGCCATACAGCATGCGCGATACATCGAAGGCCCAAAGCGTCGGCGCAATGAACAGCTTGCGCGCCACCACCTCGTAGACCATGGCAATGATGATCGGCACCACCAGCAGGCAGACCAGCTTTCCCACCCAGTCATTCAGCGTGTCGATCGACTTGATCAGCGTCCGCGCCAGTGGATGCATGTCTGGCGGCAGCTCTGCCTCCGGCCCGCCACGGCGCTCGGCCAGCAGTTCGTCGCCGATTTCATTGAGGTCCTTTTCGGACATGGCTCCCCTCCCATGCGGCTGGGGTGGCCGCTGTTGAGCCCCTGATATTTCTTATTGTTGTCAGGGTTGCCTGCCGGCGTGCGGCAAGCAACCCCTGTGCTGTGGATAAGCAGGCTCCGGCTTTGCCGGTTACTGCTTCTTCAGCTGGTCCGCATAGGCCTTGCCGAGCGCGGCGTTGGACTGCTGGGCGCCTGCCCAGAACGGCACGGCGACCTTGGCGAAGTCCTTCTGGCTCTGCCAGACCTTGGCGAAGAACTCGTTCTCTGCGGCGTTCTTCTCAAGCGCCTTGTTGGCTGCGTTCATGTACTCGGTGAAGTAGTCGGCCGGGGTGTCGTGCAGGATCACGCCGTCATCGTTGACCAGCTTGTCCAGCGCCTTGCCGTTCTCCAGGATGCGATAGGAGATCGACTTGGACAGCGAGGCATTGGCGGCAACCTCAAGCGCCTTCTTCTGGTGGTCG
>JAZBOA010000573.1:0-4128 GCA_036350935.1 Anderseniella sp.
CCGGGTGCTCATACCCAGCTCTCTGCCCCACTTGGTCAGGGCGGTTACCTCCTGCTCCCAGTCCACCGGCTCATCGAGGATCTCGGCGAGGTCTTGGGCGTCTTTCAACTGGAGCCTGGACGCATCCAGCGACAACTCGAAAGACTCGTCGACGTCCCGCAACTCCTGCTCGACCCGCTCGGCAAGCGACGAGCGGACGCCGGAAACCGCTTCGGCCCCCTCACAGATCGCGTGATTCAACTCCAATTGCAGATGCGGCAGGGCATACTCCAAGCCACCGACCGAGCGCACGAGGACCTTAAACACCTCGCCGTGGACGTCCAGCAGGGCCGCATCCATCGCACTCGGCCCCTGCAATACGACCGACAGCACCGGCCGGTCGCCCCCTCGCCCGACCCGGTCCAATCGGCCAACGCGCTGCTCCACGCGGGCGACCGACCAGGGCAGGTCGAAGTGGACCAGTGCACTGGCGTTTTGGAAGTTGCGTCCTTCCCCTCCAAGTTCGTCGGAGACGAGCACCCTGCAAGCCTTGTTGCGCTGGAACTGCAAAGCGACCTGGGCCAAGTCGCTTTCGTCCATGCCATGGTGGAAGCAGTTCAGGGGATAGTCAGGCAATTCCGCCTGAAGTATCTGCGTGAGCTCTTCCACCACGCCCATGTCCTGCGCGAACACCAAGACCTGATGTGCCGGGGATGCCGCGAGATGGGTGGACAGCCAGTCCCGAAGTGCATGCATGCGCCTCGGGAGCCCAAACTCTGCCTGCCAGTCCCTTGCGAGGCCAAGGGCACTGTCCAGCCAGGCCCGCTCGTTCTCCAAGGGCCGAGCTCCGAGTACGATCCGCGCGATGATCAACTCCTCGTCGGCGGGACCCGGGTCCGCAGTCAACAGGGCGATGGGATCGAGTCCAGCATCATTCGGCTGGCCCTCGCCAATGGCGGCGGAGCGAAGCTCAAGGAAGGCCGTGAAATGGCTCGGCGTGGTCGAGAACTTTCGAAGGTACAGGCCCCGGAGGGCCGCCTGCATCGCATCCTGCCCGTCCGCGGAAGGAAGGCTCTCCAGGTGGTTGGCCAGGACCGCCTCTGAAGTGGAACTCGCGTATCGGTGCACTTGAAGTTGCCGGCCGGACCAATGGCGGTTCTCTCGTTGCAGCGTGCTCCGGCGTGTCCTAACGATGCGGTGGTCCAGCCGGTGATACTCCTGCACGTAGGCCACCAGTTCGTCGGCTGCCCGTCGATCTGCGGCCCGCAACCGGTCCAGGAAACCGGAGACGACTGAGTCCTGGGGAAGCACCTCCACCCACTCATCGGCGAGATAGCTCAGGTCCTCGGCTTCGAGTTCTTCGCCGGAGTCGCTCGCGGCATCCATGAAACTGCGGGTCAGGTGCAGCTTGTCCCAAACTTCGCGTTGGACCTGAATGCGCTCGGATAGGGCCTGCCGGTCGTTGGGCTCATAGACTTCCGGAGCCACCAGGGCGAGCAGACCTGCGAGGCTCGCGATCTCCCGCTTGGATGGGGTTGCGGAAAGCGCCAGGACTCCCGGACTGTGCCGCGCCAAGTGATGAAACAGGCCATATAGAGTCGTCCCCGGAGGAAACTGGTGGGCCTCGTCGATGACAACCAGGTCCCAGGGGGCATCGCGAAGGGCATTTCCCAGGCTCGGGTCCGTCTGCAGGACCGTTGTGGTCACGACCAGCCGTGGCGATTCCAGCAGGTCGGCCCGAGCAGCCCGAGACAATCCGGCCCAAGTAGCCCCGTCCAGGTGCTTGAATACCAGGGCCCCGAAACGGAGGTACAGCTCCGTTTGCCATTGGCGCGCCATTGCGCCGGGCGCTACCACCAGTACCCGCAGGTCTGGCTTGTCTGCCATCAGGGACTGGATGACGAGGCCGGCCTCGATGGTCTTGCCGAGCCCGACCTCGTCCGCCAGGATGAAACGCGGCGCCCGATCCCACAAGATTCGTCGGACCGCGTAGATCTGGTGCCCAAGGGGGTGAATCCTGGCGCCCAGAAGACTCGGGATACCGCCGGAGTCCTCCAGCCAACGAGACTCTAGATTGCGCAGCCGCCAGCGTCTGAAGAACCGCTTGGGTCCTTGCCAGTGAAGCGCCTTGAAAATATCGATTGAAGCGTGCGATGCGGGAGGGAGCGGGAAAAGGTCGGTCTCAGGGACGGTAAGCTCGCGCATGTCCTCGTCGACGAAGACTCCGACCTGGTAGGAGAAGGCCTCGCCCTCGTCGTCTTGGTGGGCCACACCAAGGACGATTCCAGGCATAGGCTTTTCCAGGCCGTCGACCCGGCACCGAACAGGAGTACCCCCAAAGAGTTGGTACCTTTCGATGGGGGAGCGCCCCGGGTCGAAATGCCCGTCGGTAGAGCTCCAGGGAAACCGGACGCTCAGGATTCCATCGGCATTTCGGCCTCTTACTCGTCCCGGACCAAAGTCCGGGTTATCGATGTTCCTAACGAGGACTCCTGTTTGCCACATCGCTCCTAATGCCTTTCAAAGTGCTCAACAAATACTGGCTGAGCTCCATGTAGTCACGAGGGACGAACTGCAGCCCGTTCCAAGGACGCTGGTTGCCTTCGCCGAAGTTCCAGGTTCCGGATGTCCAGGCCGTTACGGATCGAAGCGACTGGAGAGCCGGGAGGAAGTCCTCTGTCTCGAATGCACTCCGCGCGGAGTGAAGGTATTCCATAACGTACCCCATCGCCATAATTCCGACACCATGTATTAGACGAGAACTACGTGGCTTGTGTCCGTGCCATGCGTCACGGAATACCTGTTGAACTGCGGCAAAAAAATTGCTCAACAGCTGGAAGCTGCGTTCCCCGCCGTCTTCGGTGGCGGCGAGCTCGCGCAGGGCGCCGTCGCTGAGCGAGGCCATGATGAGCTTTTGCATCACCGTGTCCTGCACGACGCCGTTGGGATTGGTGTGCTGCTTGATCTGCCCCCGAAGAGAGGACGCCTCGTCGTAGTTGAGGCGCTCCACCAGCGCGGCGGCATCGGACCGGGAGGACAGGCGGTGGGGCAGACCGTCGACGGTCGGCAGGAGCTCGTAGATGAGGGGCTTCGGCAGGGGACGGGTGTTGTTGATAAGGATGAATTGCTTACGTAGTTCTTCGTCGTTCTCGCAGAGGATGCCCGAGACGAAGACCTCGAAGTCCTTTTCCGGTAAGGCGGCCAGGGCAGAGAGACGTTGCTGGCCGTCGACGACGAAGCCGACGGGTCCATCGGCGTTATCGATGCGGAACCGTGCGGTTGCACCGTCCCGCGACAGGGTCACCCCACTCGTGAACGCGACGACCACGGAGTTCGGCAGGACAGCGTCGTCCCGTTCCAAGTATGCGCGGATCTCCTTGATGTGCGACGCCACCTGGGGACGTTGGAATCCTCTGAGCGATCCGTCTTCCCGCCGACCGATGCGGTCGATCTGGGCGAAGCTCAGCACCTCCGCTGCCCGCGCGCAGAAAGCAAAAACCGTGTAGCGGTCACTCTGCCGAGGCAGGATCGCCTGATATTCATAAGTGCTCACGACGCCAATTGTTCCCGGAGGTGCTCGCGGAAGACCCCCATGTTGTGGATGCCGCGGCGTTTGTTGCGATTGGACCCACGAAAGACGATGACCTCGACGCCGGACTTGGCGCACACGCTGCACCGGCAGTGCTCCCAGGGCCTGGCTTCCAACGTCTGCCGATACTGCTTGCGCAGAGTGGCCATGCGTCTATCCAGCGTCTCCTCCTGCTGGGAAGCTGACCAGTGCACAGGCCGGGAGTAGTCGATGATGGCGTCGAGGGCTGTTTCGACATCCATTCGGCCCTTACTGTAGTCCCGCAGCGCTGTAAGGGCGCTCGATTCCATGCCTGCTAGCGTCTCCTGGCGCAAACGCCCGGACTGGATCTGACGCTTCAGGGTATTGTTTTCGTAAGCCTGAGGTATGCGAATGGCGGTGTAGTAGGTCAGGGCCTGATTGCCATCCCGGAGGTAGTAGTTACGCCGCGCGTCCTTGAAGGCGCGGATCAGCGGCGAGGTGGTATCGAAACTGGCGACGCGGTAGCGGCTGAACTGGCCGATGTCGTCGGCCTTGGCGAATCCGAGGAGGTGTATGCGGGCATCCGACTTGCCCCGAAC
>JAZBOA010000574.1:0-13371 GCA_036350935.1 Anderseniella sp.
AGGTCACCGGTGAGGATGCGCCCGCCGCTTTCAAGCCACGCGTGTGCGCCGAGCCGTCCGCCAGGTTCCCGCCGCACCCCTATGGACAGCTTCCATCCCGCTCCTCCGCGGCGCAGCCACCGTGCCGCTGCCATGGCGCGGATCAGGCAATCCGCCCGCCACGGAACCCGCGTGGCAGCGGCGGCGATGGCCCAGGATACCAGCTTTGCTTGCTGTTCCGGCATAGCCTGCTGCGATGGCGGAGAGGCGAGGTCCTCCAGCACAAGGCGGACCGGCCGCCTGGCAAGGTCAAGCCGCGCCAGGGCGAGCAGCCGGCAGGCCGTGGCAAGTGCGGCCAGTTCGCGCGCGTTCAGGCGCATCAGCTTGCGCACTGCCGGCTCAGCGCGCGGTGACAAGACCGTTCTCGATGAGTTGCTCCACGAAGGCCAGCGTATCGCGCCGGCAGGTCTCGGCATCTACGTCGTACAGTGCGATCAACTGGTCGCACACCTGGCCGAAGGTGAGGTCGCTGGCCAGCATGTCCCATATTGCGCGGGCCGGCCCCTCGAGGCCGTAATAGACGCCATGGTCGGCGTCCAGCAGGACGGTATCGTCGGGGCCGAGTTCTGCCTGCGGCAGTTCGGCTGACCGGCTCAGTACGGTAGCGGCGTTGATCGGGGCGGCGCTCATGCGAAGAAGTTCTCCCGAACGTGGCGGATAATCAAGTCCAGGCTTTCGCGGTGCCGGGCCTTGTCCTTGGGCCGCTGCAGGCTGAACACGGGCACGGACCTGCACAGCCCGGCTGCCCAGGGCAGGAAGTCCCTTTCCTGGCCGAGGAGTTCGACGAGGTGGGCAAGCGAGACGTCGCGGCGCAGCCGCATCATTGCATCGATGGCGCCCATCGGGCTTATGACCGGGTCGGTGGATGCATCGCCGTGCCAGTCGGTGAAGTAGAGCCCTGCAACAGGTTTTGGCCTGGCCGCGTAACGTCCTGGCGCCAGGTGAATGTGCTTGCCGAAGCGGTAGCTGTCGATCGCCAGTTCGCTGCCGTCGAGGCCCGCGAGGCCAGCGCCTTCGTCGAAGAGGTGAAGCACGGGCATGGACGGCGCGGCGGTGTAGTCCGACTGGCTGGTGCGGTGCAGGGTCAACCGGTCATCGGTGAACAGCATGAACCCGGCGCCCGACAGGCTGGCCGCGAGCGTCGACTTGCCGTCACCGGCATTGCCGGCGAACACCACGCAACCAGTCGGCGTGTCAATGGCGGCGCAGTGCAGCGGAAAATAGCCGCGCTGATGGAGCAGGCTGCCGATGCCTGCTGACAGGGCGAACAAGCGGGCCGCCGCCTCATTGTCCCCGTGTCCGGGGTCCACGGTGACGGTGCCGCCCGCTTCGACAAGGCAGCGGATGCCGTTGTTGAGAGACATGAACACCTGGGCATCCGAGATCAGGTAGCCATCCTTTGACACTGCCCGGTGAGGGATCGTACCGGGCAGGCTGGACATGACCAGGTTCACCGGTTCGGCATCAAGCACCGCATCCGGATGATCTGCCGTCACCGGCAGCAGCTCCGGCAGCGCGAATGCCGTCTGCACCAGCAGGCCATGAACGCAGTAGCGGTGATCGGCGGATGCGGACATCAAGGACAGGCTCTTTCCGAAACGTCGCCTCAAGGGCGGGCAGATGGATGACCCACTTTGCCGGTATTTGCAAGCCGCGCCAGCCGTGACCGTCAGGCTGCGCTGCACCGTTTGTGAAGAGCACTTATCGCTGCGTTCAGTTCTTCTGATACCACGCGGCAGGCAACACCCTTGTCGATTGCTTCGCCGTCGCGGGCGCGGCGTTCGATATCCGCGCAGGTGGCGGCGAGGCGGGCTGCGCCCATGTTGGACGCCATGGAATTGAGGGCGTGCACGGCGTCGGCAAGCGCCACGCACTCGGCCTGCGAGTCTGCCGCCTCTATGCGCTCGACTGCCGGGCCGGCACTGGTTTCGAACAGGGAGACCATGCGGGCAAGGAAGGCGGGGTCGTCGCTGCCGATGCTGATGAGGCCGGCCAGAACCGTTTCATCAAGTTGCGGCAGGCTGCGGGCATCGCAATGATCCTGCAGGCAAGCATCATCCGGGCTGATGGCAGCGTCTGTTTCAACTGGTGTACCCGCGCCGGCGAGTTCCTGCAGGGCGCCGGCAATCTGGTGCAGGGTAAACGGCTTGGTGATCTTGCGGTCCATGCCTGCATCCCGCCAGGCATGCGCCTTGCCCCCACCCTCCAGGTGGGCCGTCAAGGCGATCACCGGCGTCCTCGCGCGGTTGGTTGCCAGTTCTTCCTCGCGGATGAGCCGCGTTGCCTGCAGGCCGTCCATGACCGGCATCGAGCAATCCATCAGCACCACGTCATACCTGCTCTTGCGCCACAGCCTGACGGCCTCGGCGCCGTTTTCAGCCATGTCGAAGGTGGCCTTCAGCTGCCGCAGCACCTCCGAAACGACTTCGCGATTTACCGCATTGTCGTCGGCCACAAGCACCTTGACGCTGGACAGATCAGGCAGGTCGAGCGCCGGCCTGTTCGCCGCATCCAGCGCCTTGCGGCCGCGCAGGCTGCCGCCGGCAAGCGTGCCGGCCAGGGCTTCCATGTCAGCCTGGGAAAGCGGCAGAGGCAGGATGTCGTGGGCGAGGCCGCTCGCCAGCATGGACTGGGCGCCGGAATTGCCGATGGGCTGAACGATGATCATCCGGGGCAGGCTTGCGGCGTTGAGATCAAGGATGTCGTGGGCAATCTGGACTGACGTGAACATGACCCGGTACTGCCCGAGCACGCCGGGCGTGATGCTGGTGGCCGGCAGGGTCTCGATGTTCAAGCCGAAGGCCTTGAACTGGCTGGTGATGGCGCGCGCGAGGCTATCGTCGCCAAGGCAGACAAGCGCCGGGGCGAGGGCACAGTCCTGCAGGCCGGGGTGAGCGTGCGGCGTGGCGCCGGGACACGGCAGGGTGACCACGAACCGGCTGCCCTGGCCCGGTTTGCTTTGGGCGATGATGGTGCCGCCCATTGCATCCACGAGGCGCTTGACGATGGACAGGCCGAGGCCGGTTCCGCCGAACCTGCGGGTGGTGCTGGCATCGGCCTGCGTAAACGCCTCGAATATCGTGGCAAGCTTGTCCTCGCTGATGCCGATGCCGGTGTCGATGACGGTAAACTCGACTAGATCCGGATCGCCTTCAACAGGCGGCTTCACCATTCGCGCGGCAATCCCGACATAGCCGCTTTCTGTAAACTTGATGGCGTTGTTGGCAAGATTGGTCAGGATCTGCGTCAGGCGCACCGGGTCCGAAGTGAAGGTTTGCGGCACCTTGGGGTCAACGTAGGAAACCAGCTGCACGCCGCCCGAATTGGCACGCTCCCAGAACAGCGCCAGCACGTGGTCGATCGCCGTGCGTGGCGTGACGGCGACGTTCTCCAGCTGCAGCTTGCCAGCCTCGATCTTGGACAGGTCGAGCAGGTCGTTGATGATGCTCAGCAGCGAATGGCCGGAGCTGACGATCACGTCGGCATAGCGCTGCATGCCGCCCGGCAGGCGCCCTGCCGCCAACAATTCCGCCATCACCATGATGCCGTTCATGGGGGTGCGGATCTCGTGGCTCATGGTGGCAAGGAAGCTGGATTTCGCCTCCGATGCCGACTCGGCGGCTTCCTTGGCGATGCGCAACTGGGACGTGCGTTCCTCGACCGTGCGTTCGAGGCCCGCACGGTGGCGCGCCAGGTCGAGGTCGCGGGCGTTGATCTGGTCGAGCATGGAATTGAAGGCGTCGACAAGCTTGCCGATCTCGTCGTTGCTCAGGCGTTCCGCGCGGACCGAGTAGTCATGCTCGTCACGTACCCGCGCGATCACCTGCATCAGGCTGGCCAGCGGCGAGGTGACGCTGCGCTTCAGGCCGGACGAAACACCCAGGCCCAGCAGGCAGGCAAATAGCGCGGCGACCAGCGAGGCAAGCATACCTTCCAGCAGCTGGGCGCGCAGGTCCGAGATGTCGGCGAGCAACGAGACATAGCCGACGCGCTCGCCGCCTTCGATTGCTTCGACCGATATGGAGATGGTCGGGTTGAACACCATCGCCATGATTCCCATGGCTGACTTGCCTCCCGCCGTGGCGCCCAGGCCCTGTCCCTGCTCGACGATGACGGCGTTGCCCAGTGCGGCGAAGGTCTGGCCATCGTTCAGGCTTGCGGCGATGAAGGGTATGGCATCCAGCTTGCCGATGGCCCGCAGGGAGTTGAGCGTGGCCTGCCTGTCCCTTGCTTTCAGGTGAGGGGCAACGCTGGCGGCAAAGACTTGCGCAGTCGCCGTCAGTGTCGCTTCCCGGGATGTCAGGTTCTGGGTGGTCTGGCGATAGACATAGAAACCGGTTGCCGCAAGCACAGCCGCAAGCACAGCCGCAAGCACCACCACGGTGATCTTGCGAGCAATTGTCAGGCCTACAAGCTTGAGCAGGATTTCCCGCACGATAGTGTTCCAGCCTCGCTGCAAACGGTTTGAGGCAGGCTCATGCCTTGCCCGTCCAATTGATAGCCGGGTCATGGTTAACAAACACTCGCCGTACTGGCGGGATTCAGCACTAACGGAGCGTCTGAAACCGGGATTTCCGGTAAGGGCCTGGTAACCTTGGCCGCAAGACGCGGCCTTTGGGTAAGCCGTGTTAACTCCTGATACGTCCTATCGGGGTAGCCTGTGGCCAGGTTGTGGAGCGACGGCGTCCTCTGGTGCCTTGACCGCCCACGGGGCATTGCATGTTGCATCGAACAAGAAAATTCCTGAATCACTCGGCTGGATCGGTAGCGATCATGTTCGGCATAGCCGCACCTGTCCTGGTCGGTGTGGCCGGCGTTGCGGTCGACTATGCCCGCTACAACTCCACGGTCGCCAACCTTCAGGGGCTGGCCGACGGGGCGGCCGTCGCCGCCGTGCGCGGCATGGCTGTTGCCAACACCAATGCCAATACAGCCGAGTCGACGGTAGACAGCTATGTCCGTCAGAAGGCCGAGGAAATGGCCTGGCAGAAGGGTGGGCAGGATATCGAGGTAACCACCCAGATCAGTCCTGCCGGCGATGCGGTCGAAGTTCAGCTCAGTCAGGAATGGTCACCGATGCTGGCGCACGTCCTGATTGGTGAAATCAAGACGCCGGTTGTCGTGTCGACCACTGCGAAACTGGTTGGCGGAACCAAGATTTGCGTACTGGCCCTCGATCCCGGCGTCTCGGCGGCACTGACCTTGACCGGGGACGCCGTACTGGAGGCAAATGGCTGCGGAGCCTATTCCAATTCGGTGTCCACGACCGGCCTGAGCTCATACAAGAACTCCCTGCTGACGGCGTCGGCGATATGCAGCGCCGGTGGATACGGTGGCAGCACGTCGAACTTCAATCCCGCGCCGTTAACGGACTGTCCGGCAATGGCAGATCCCCTGGCTGGACGTCCCGCGCCCGCCGTCGGAGCGTGCGACTACACCAACATGTCGGTCAACAGTGAAACACGCACCCTGCAGCCGGGTGTGTATTGTGGCGGCTTGCTGATCTCGGGAACCTCGAACGTCACGTTCGATGCAGGTACCTACATCATCAAGGACGGCGGCTTTCAAGTCACCCATACAGCCACGGTAACGGGCACCAACGTGGGCTTCTTCCTGACTGGCAGCGGGACGAGGTTCCTGTTTGCGGGAGGTTCGACAGTCAGTTTGAGCGCCCCCACGAGCGGAGACATGGCGGGGCTGCTTTTCTTCGAAGACAGGCTGAATCCCGCTGGTCAGAATCACGAAATCGTCAGCGAGAATGCTCGTGAGCTTGTTGGAACGATATATCTGCCTAAGGGCAGCTTTGCGGTATCCTCGAAAAAGCCGGTAGCAGACCAATCCGCCTATACTGCCATCATTGCCAACAGCATCCAGTTGCACAAATACCCCCGCCTTGTGCTCAATACCAACTATGAGCAAACCAACGTCCCGGTGCCAAGCGGCCTCGTGCAGACCGGCGGCAGCGTCGTACTGACCAAGTAACCGCGGTTTCCTTCGGCAATCCGGCCTCGCGCAACCAGGGGGCCCTGGTGCTTGTTGGTAACCGTTGAATCAGTCGCTGTCGTTCCCGGAAGCCGGCGCAGTTGCAGATTGAAGAATTTGTTGCCTTAAAACCTTCAGGCGAGTTCACCCTTGGTTAACTGCGGGCGATAACAGCGCTGGTAGTGATGTGTTTGTTAACTGGCGCTATACGATGGCGAGACTAGGTTGCGTCTCAAGGTTGTAGCCGAATTGCTGGCTATATCAGAATTGGGGGACTGCGATGCAATCGCGCATCAGGCAACTGATTTCAGACACGTCCGGGTCAATTGCGTTGATCTTTGGTCTTGTGGCACCAGTACTGGCCGGCGTTGCCGGCGTTGCGGTTGACTATGCTCGCTACACGAACACCGTGTCCAACCTGCAGGGTCTGGCTGATGGCGCGGCTGTAGCGGCGGTCCGCAGCATGGCAGTTGCCAACATGAATGCAACAATTGCCCGTTCCAGTGTCGACAGCTACGTCAAGCAAAAAGCAGAAGAGATTGCATGGCAGGGTAGCAATACCGTTATCGACGTTCAAACCGAGATCAGTGGCACCGGCGATGCCGTGGAGGTTCAACTGAGCCAGGAATGGTCGCCGATGCTGGCGCATGTCCTGTTTGGTGATGTCAAGACGCCCGCGGTGGTGACATCGACAGCCAGAATGATCAGTAGTGGCCGGGTTTGCGTATTGAGTCTCAATGAAACCGAAGATGCCACCATTGATATGGATGACAGTTCCAGACTGGCGGGCGTCGGCTGCGGAATCTTTGCCAATTCGACCGCGTCGTCAGCACTGATGGTACAGGCCGGCGCGGGCATTGATGCTTCGCTTATCTGCTCGTCCGGTGGCAGCCGCATCGCCAATGTCTCGAATGTCCGGCCGGGGGTTTCCCATGACTGCCCGGCAATGCCGGACCCGCTGGCAGATCTCGCTGCCCCATCCGTCGGCCCGTGTGACTATACTGACTACACGCTCAGCAACCTTGTTATCCTCAATGCCCGGCCGCGGCCGGGGGTATATTGCGGCGGCATGAAGCTGGACAGCAACGCCATCCTGAACATGCGGCCGGGCACTTACATCATCAAGGACGGTCCGTTGATCATCACGGATCAGGCTATCCTGCGGGGCATCGGGGTCAGCTTCTATCTCGTCGGAGAAGATGCCCGGTTCGAGTTTGGTCCGGCAACCACGCTGGTTCTCGAGGCGCCCGAAACGGGCGAGATGGCAGGGCTGCTGGTCTACGAGGACAGGGGCAACGATCCCACGACCCACATCATAAAGTCCGAGAATGCACGTACCCTGCTCGGTACGATCTATACGCCACGATCGACCGTGGAGGTCAGCTCTGATGCTGACGTGGCTGGCGACTCCGCCTATACCGCACTTGTGGTCGACAAGCTGAAGGTCAAGGAGCGTCCCAACATCGTGCTGAACTCCAATTACGAGGCCACCAATGTGCCGGTGCCGCCAGGGCTGATCGGCGGCAAGGTGTTGCTCACCAACTGACCTGCCCGAGTTTCCCGCGAAAAACCCGCTTGTCTTGCGTCAGCCGATGGGACAGCCTGCGGCCTCGATTCCGGGGCAGGAGGCATCTCAATGGCATCGTCGAATTCCATTCACGTGGCGGTTCTGCCGGGCGACGGCATCGGCCGCGAGGTGATGGAGCCGTGCATGGCCTGCCTCGATGCGCTGGCGGCGCGGCATGGCGGGTTCAGTTTCTCGTTCGAGACCCTTGAAGCCGGGGCTGGTGTGTTTCGCGATACCGGTGTGGCGCTGCCTGATGATGTGGTGAAGCGGGCCGGCATGGCCGACGTCATGCTGCTGGGCGCCATGGGTCTTCCAGAAGTACGTTACCCGGACGGACGCGAGATCACGCCGCAGATCGAGCTGCGGGAAATCTTCGACCTCTATGCCGGCGTGCGCCCTGTAGAGACGTTTCCCGGTTCGCCGGTGCCATTGAAGGACCCGCGCGCCGCCAACCTGGATTTCGTGCTGATCCGCGAGAACACCGAGGGGCTGTTCCATTCACGCCTGACGCCACAGCTGACCGGCGATGAGGAAGCGCGGGAGACGCTGCTGATCACCCGCAAGGCCACCGAGCGTCTGGCCGGCTTCGGCTTCCGGCTGGCGCAGCGGCGCAAGGCGCGTGGCCGGGGCGAGGGCCGGGTGACCTGCATCGACAAGGCCAACGTGTTCGCCGCCTTCGCCTTCATGCGCAAGGTGTTCTACGAGCGCGCCGCACAGTTTCCGGACATCAAGGCCGACCACTGGTATGTCGATGCCATGGCCCTGTCGCTGATCCGCAATCCGTGGAACTGGGACGTCATGGTGACCGAGAACATGTTCGGCGATATCCTGTCCGATGCGGCAGCGGCGCTGATGGGTGGGATGGGTATGGCCCCATCGGCCGACATTGGCGACAAGCATGCGCTGTTCCAGCCCTGTCACGGCACCGCGCCGGACATCATGGGAACCGGCAAGGCCAACCCTACGGCCATGCTGCTGTCCGGCGCCATGATGCTCGACTGGCTGGGCGAGACGACGGGGGACGAGGCCCTTGGCGAGGCTGGCGAGGAATTCCGGCGGGCGGTGCGGTCGGCTTTTGCCGATGGCAGCCTGGTGCCCTGCGAGGTGGGCGGCAAGGCTGGCCTGAAGGAAATCGCCGGCAAGGTGCTGGAAGCCATCAAGGCCTGACGTGCGCGCATTGCTGCCCGTCCCCCTGCCGTCTTTGTTGCAACGCGATCCCGTGCTAGGCGTTGGCCCGGAAGAGGCCGCACCAGTTGGGACAGGCCTTGCAACGAGGCATGATGATCGACCGCCTGTTCAGATGGTTTGAAACCCGCACCGAGGCGTTTTCGGAAGGCGAGGCGCAGATGCCGCCTGCCAGCCTGAGCGGATTTATCTGGTTCTACACCAGGCCGTTCTGGCCGTGGATTGCCACGACATCGCTGCTGGCAGCCACCGTGGCGATCATCGAAGTGTCACTGTTCGCCTTCCTGGGTTCGGTGGTGGACTGGCTGGCGAAGACCTCGCCCGATGCCGTGTTTGCCGATTACAAGGTTGAACTGCTGCTGCTGGCCGGGCTGGTGCTGGTTCTGCATCCGCTGCTCAACTTCCTGTATGAGCTGATCGTGCACCAGACGCTGATGGGCAATTTTCCCATGCGCATCCGCTGGGAGGCCCACCGCTACGTGTTGCGCCAGTCGCTTGAGTTCTTCCAGAACGATTTTGCCGGGCGGATTGCCACGAAGGTGATGCAGGCCGCGCTTGCGGTGCGCGAAACGGTGCTGAAGTCGGCGGACGTGTTCGTCTTTGTGATCGTCTACTTCACCGCCGCCCTGGTGCTGTTTGCGCAAAGCGACTGGCGGCTGTCACTGCCGATGATCGGCTGGCTGATCGGCTATGTGGGCGCGCTCTATCACTTCGTGCCCCGGCTGAAGCAGGTATCGAAGGCGCAAGCCGATGCCCGCTCGCTGGTGACGGGCCGGATCGTTGACAGCTACACCAACATTCCCACGGTGAAGATGTTCGCCCATACCGAGTTCGAGGACCAGTATGCACGCAAGGGCATGGAGCCGTTCCTTGACAACGTGCACCAGCAGATGCGGCTGTCGACCAAGCTGATCACCTCGCTGAATGTGCTCAATGCGCTGAACCTGTTCGGCGTCGGCGCAACGTCTCTCTGGCTGTGGTCTATCGGGGCGGTGAGCGCCGGCGACATCGCTTTCGCCATCGGACTGGTGCTCAGGCTGAAGGGCATGTCGCACTGGATCATGTGGGAAGTTTCAGGCCTGTTCGAGAATATCGGCGTGGTGCAGGACGGGGTCGAGACCATCTCGCGCACCCGTAGCGTGGTCGATGCGCCTGGCGCGAGCGCGTTGTCTGTGCCGCGCGGCGAGATCCGCTTCGAGGGCATCGGTTTTCACTACGGCAAGGACCGTGGCCAACTCGACCAGGGCATCATCGACAAGCTCACGCTCACCGTGAAGCCGGGCGAGAAGCTGGGCATTGTCGGCCGGTCGGGGGCAGGCAAGTCGACGCTGGTTTCGCTGCTGCTGCGGTTCTATGACCTCGAACAGGGCCGCATCCTGATCGATGGCCAGGATATCTCGAAGGTCACCCAGTCGAGCTTGCGGGCGCAGATCGGCATGGTCACCCAGGACACCTCGCTGCTGCATCGCTCCATTGCCGACAACATCCGTTATGGCCGGCCATCTGCGGGCATGGACGAAGTCGAGGAGGCGGCGCGCAAGGCGGCGGCGCACGAATTCATCGGCAAGCTGGAGGACCAGCGCGGGCGCACCGGCTATGACAGCCACGTGGGCGAGCGCGGGGTGAAACTGTCGGGCGGCCAGCGCCAGCGCATCGCCATTGCGCGGGTTCTGCTGAAGGACGCGCCGATCCTCATTCTCGATGAAGCCACCAGCGCGCTCGATTCAGAGGTCGAGGCGGTCATCCAGGAGAGCTTCACCAGCCTGATGCAGGGCAAGACGGTGCTGGCGATTGCCCACCGGCTGTCCACCATCGCGGCGATGGACCGGCTGGTGGTGATGGACAAGGGCGCCATTGTCGAGATGGGCAGCCATGCGGAACTGCTGGAGCAGGGTGGCTTGTATGCCTCGTTGTGGGCGCGCCAGTCCGGTGGTTTCATTGCCTCCAGCGATGATGCATCTGCAGAGGCAACGGCTGCCGAGTGACCTGAACGTGCTGTCCTGCCCCTAGATCGACCAGCCGCCGCAGATGATGTGGTTCTGACCCGTCACGAACGACGACTCGTCCGACGCCAGCCAGACGATCAGCGGGGCCACGTCGTCGGCATCGGCGAGCTTGCCGGCGGGCTGGCGCGACAGGAACCATTCACGCGCCTTGTCGTAGCCGCCCATCTGTTCGCCCAGCGTCTCGATGCGCTGGCGAAGCGAGGGCGTGTCGATGGTGCCGGGGCAGATGGCGTTGCAGCGGACATTCTGCTTGACGAAATCCACGGCGATGGAGCGCGTCATGCCGATGACGGCGGCCTTGGTGGCGCCATAGACGAAGCGCGATGGCGCGCCCTTTATCGACGACACCACCGACGACATGTTGATGATCGAGCCGCCGCCGCGTTCGATCATGCCGGGAATGACCGCCTTTGCCATGCGGTACTGGGCCTTGACGTTGAGCTCGAAGGAGAAATCCCAGGCGGCGTCGTCGCACTCGAGAATGGTGCCGTGATGCACGTAGCCGGAACAGTTGAACAGCACGTCCACCGGCCCAACCTTGTCGATGATGCGCTCGACCTGCTTCGGCTTGGTCACGTCCAGCAGGTAGGTCTTGATGCCGCGCGCCTGGCCCTTCATCTCGGCCAGCGCATCCTTGTTGATGTCGGTGGCGATCACCTTCGCGCCTTCACGCGCCATGGCAATGGCGGCCGCCCGGCCCATGCCCTGTCCCGCCGCTGTCACCAGTGCCGTCTTGCCCTTCAGCCTGCCCGTCATTTCATTCTCCCGCCCGGAATCTGTTTTGCGCCTGCCCCTGCAATGTGGCAGCTTTCGCCAACCCCATACAACACAATCAGCGGGGCGCGAAAGCGGGGAGGCAGACGTCTGACATGAAAGTTTTGATCACCGGCGGCACCGGGTTCATCGGGGCTCGCCTGGCCCGTCGCATTATCGACAAGGGCACGCTGGCAGGGCAGGACGGCGCGCAGGCGCCGGTTGACGAAGTGGTGCTGTTCGATGTCGCCGCTCCCGATCCGCTGCCCATGGGGCTGGACGGCCAGGTGAGCGTGGTGACCGGCGACATTTCCGACCGCGTCACCGTGGACAGGCTGATCGACCGGGATGACATCTCGGTGTTTCACCTGGCGTCCGTGGTGTCTGGCGGAGGCGAGAAGGACTTCGACATGGCCATCCGCGTCAACCTGACCGGCGGGCTCAACGTGTTCGAGGCGCTCAGGGCGCGCGTGTCCTGTCCCCGGCTGGTGTTTGCCTCCTCCATCGCGGTGTTCGGTGGCAGCCACATGCCGGACGTGGTGGGAGACCGGGCAAAGCAGACGCCGCAGACCACCTACGGCATGACCAAGGCAGCTTGCGAGCTGCTGATCAACGACTACACCCGAAAAGGCTTTCTGGATGGCCGCTCGGCGCGGCTGCCCACCGTCATCATCCGGCCCGGAAAGCCCAACGCGGCCGCGTCATCGTTTGCGTCGGCGGTGTTCCGCGAACCGCTGAAGGGCGAAGACTATGTGCTGCCGGTAGAGCCGGAAACGGTGATGCCGGTGCTGGGATACCGCAACATCGTGGAAGGCATCCTTGCGCTCCATGAGCTGCCCGGTGACAAGCTGGGCGATGACCGGGCGGTGTCGCTGCCGTCGATGGACGTGACGGTGACCGAAATGATCGAGGCACTGAAGCGCGTCGCCCACAACCGCAAGCTGGGTGAGATTACCACGAAGCCCGACCCGTTCATCGAGGCGATCGTGAAGAGCTGGCCAGCGGCGACCGATGACAAGCGGGCGGTGGCATTGGGGCTGCCGAAGGACAAGTCGGTGGACGACATCGTGCGCCACTATATCGAGGACTACGATCATGGCTAAAAAGACCGTCTACCGCGGCAAGTCCCATGCGAAGAAGGGGGCGGACCCGCTCGCTCCGGAAGGCCGGTCAAGGTACTGGTTCGGCCAGAAGGGCATGGACGGTTTTCATCATCGCAGCTGGATGAAGAACCAGGGCCTGCCGCATCACCTGTTCGATGGCCGCCCGGTGATCGGCATCTGCAACACCTGGTCCGAGCTGACTGCGTGCAATGCGCACTTCCGGGTACTGGCGGAGCGGGTGAAGCGCGGCATCTACGAGGCGGGCGGCTTCCCGGTGGAGTTTCCGGTCATGTCGCTGGGCGAGACGCTGATGCGGCCCACCACGATGATGTTCCGCAACCTTGCCTCGATGGACGTGGAAGAGTCCATTCGCGCCAACCCGATCGATGGCGTGGTGCTGCTGGTGGGCTGTGACAAGACCACGCCGGCGCTGCTGATGGGGGCGGCCTCGTGCGACCTGCCCACCATCGCACTGTCGGGCGGGCCGATGCTGAACGGGCGTTACGGTAACGAAACAATCGGTTCGGGCACCCATGTCTGGAAGTTCGTGGAGCGGCAGAAGGCCGGCACCATGAGCTTCGAGCAGATGACCGAGGCCGAGGCCTGCATGTCCCGCTCAGTGGGTCATTGCATGACCATGGGCACGGCCTCGACCATGGCGTCGATGGTCGAGTCGCTGGGCATGGGGCTGCCGACCAATGCGGCCATTCCGGCAGCCGACTCGCGGCGCAACGTA